>NZ_JBHYGF010000616.1:0-16653 GCF_051859145.1 Dyadobacter sp. | reverse complement strand
TTCTTTGTAGGTGGCCTGGTGATGACATATTTTTTCTTCCCGTTAATTTTTTGATATAATGAAAGGCTTAAAATTTATTTTGACCGGTATTCTCTTTGGAGTAATCATGGCCAAATCGGAGGCCGTTTCCTGGTACAGGATCCAGGAAATGTTTCGCTTTCAATCGTTTCAGATGTATGGTATTATTGGCACAGCTGTCGTACTGGGTGCGCTTTCTGTATTTTTAATCAAGAAATTCAGCGTTCGAGATTTTAGCGGAGAGCCTATTAAATTTCATGATAAAGAAAGCAGCTGGCCCCGTTACCTGATCGGTGGCTCCATCTTTGGGCTGGGCTGGGCGTTGACAGGCGCCTGCCCTGGGCCTATGTTTGTCAATTTCGGATACGGGTACTGGCCAATACTCATTGTCATCATGGGGGCATTGGGTGGGACCTACCTTTATGGGGTTGTCAAGCGCTGGTTACCTCATTGAGGCTAATGAGGCCAAGCAAGTTTTATGATGTTTTATTACTTTAAAATTATATCGGCTTATGTGACATAAGTCACTGTGCCCGTAGGGCGCTGTCAGTAGCTTTGGTTTATCAAACTAAACCAGACAACTATGAAAGCGAACATGGGAATGCTTGACCGGGTCTTACGCATACTGATCGCGGTATCCATTGTGATCCTTTATTACACCCATATCATTTCTGGTACGGTAGCCATTGTGCTGCTGGTGGTTGCAGGGGTTTTTATCCTGACGAGCTTCGTGAGTTTTTGTCCTCTCTATTATACGTTCGGACTTCGTACAAACAAAACAGCCAGGTAATTTTATGAAAAATCACTTTCAGATTGTGATTGTAGGAGGTGGAAATGGCGGGGTTTCGGTCGCTGCACAGCTCTTGAATCAGGATAGCAAACTCGATATTGGCATTATTGATCCATCCGAAAAACATTATTATCAGCCGGCCTGGACATTGGTCGGTGGCGGCGCATATGATATAGAAAAAACCGTCAGACAAGAGGCGGATTGTATTCCTGAGAAAGCGCAACTGATAAGGGACCGGGTAGTCTCATTTGAGCCGGAACGAAATGCGGTTACTTGCCTGGGTGGTGATCAGATCACTTACGATTATCTGATCGTGGCTCCGGGTATCCAGCTCGATTGGGATAAAATCAAAGGACTCAGGGAAAACCTGGGACAGTATGGAGTTTGCAGCAACTATACTTTTGAATCTGCCCCCTACACATGGCAAACGCTTAGCTCTGTAAAGCGTCCTTGCAAGGCCATATTCACAGCTCCAAATACGCCTATTAAATGTGGTGGTGCCCCGCAAAAAATCATGTACCTGGCTTCGGATCATCTCAAAAAGCAGGGTCTGCTTTCAAAATCAGAAGTCCACTTTTACAGTGGTGGAAGTGTCATATTCGGAGTAAAAAAATATGCAGATGTATTAAACCGGGTGGTTAGTAATTATGGTATCCAGACGCACTTTAATCACAACCTGGTCGAAATTGACGGGCCCGGGCAACTTGCTTATTTTGAAATAAAAAATGCAGATGGGATCACGCACCGCGTTACACAACCATTCGATATGCTGCATGTGACCCCGCCCCAATCGGCACCGGATTTTATTAAGAATAGTCCTCTTGCCCTCAAAGATAGCCCGCTTGGATGGGTTGATCTGAACAAGGACACGATGCAGCATAACCGTTACAAGAATATTTTCGGTTTAGGTGATGCTGGAAGTACGCCTAATTCTAAGACCGGCGCAGCAATACGTAAACAAGCGCCAGTACTTGTCAAAAACCTTATTCACGTAATGGAAGGCAAATCTTTGGACCAGGTCTATAACGGTTATGGTTCTTGCCCGCTAGTTACGGGTTACGGTAAACTTGTACTGGCTGAATTCGATTACAACAATACGCCGATGGAAACCTTTCCATTTGACCAGGGCAAGGAAAGATATAGCATGTGGCTATTAAAGACCAAAGTGCTTCCGTGGCTTTACTGGAACAAAATTCTTAAGGGAACAGCTTAATTAAAAAATGATTGTATATGAAGGTTCAACAATTTGAAGATAAATTCCTGGCACATTACAGCTATGCCATATTAAGTGAATGTGAAAGCAAAGTAGCATTGATTGATCCCGGGCGTAACCCAGAACAGTATTATGAATTTGCAAAACAGCATGGCGCGAAAATTATTGCAGTCATAGAAACGCATTCACATGCCGATTTTGTTAGTAGCCATTTGGAAATTGCCCAGACTACCGGCGCTGCAATTTATGGAAGCGCAAAAATCGGAGCCGCATATAATTTGACACCGTTCGATGACGGCCAGGAGTTAATCCTGGGCAAGATTGTCTTAAAAGCCATCAACACACCTGGTCATTCCGATGATAGTATATCGGTGCTGCTCATCCACGATAGCCAACCCAAATATTTATTTAGTGGTGACACGTTATTTATCGGAGATTGTGGCCGGCCGGATTTAAGAGAGTCTGGCGGGAATATGGACGCTCAGCGTGAAAAGCTAGCCGCTAAGATGTACCATTCCCTCCGCGAAAAACTGATGACGTTGCCAGATGATGTGATTTTGTACCCGGCACATGGATCGGGTACATTATGCGGAAAGGCGCTAAGCGATGCTAATAGTAGTACCATGGGTGAGCAAAAAGCACAGAACTGGTCCCTTCAGCCGATGAGTGAGCAGGCCTTTGTCCGTGAGCTTACGACAGACCAGCCATTTATTCCCGCCTACTTCCCTTTTGATGTTGAGCTCAATAAAAAAGGTGCATTGCCATTTCAGGATAGTGTCAGCAAAGTCAAAAGGTTGTCATCGATGTCAGATCAATCGAGCTTAGATCAGCATATATGGATCGTCGATAGCAGGCCACAAAAGGATTTCAAGCAAGGGCACCTTGCCAAATCGATTAACATCATGGATGGAACCAAGTTTGAGACCTGGCTGGGAAGCATGATTGACCCCAATGATCAGTTTTATCTCGTTGCCGCCGATACTGTTACACTGGAAAAACTTATAGCCCGGGCTGCATCCATTGGGTACGAAACAAACATCAAAGAGGCGTTCGTTGCAGATGATGGGCCAGAAACTATGCCTGTCCTGGACATTAATGATTTTAGTGAACATCAACAGAATTATACAATTGTCGATATTAGAAACCCAACGGAAGTAGAGTCCAACAAAATTTTTGCTGATAGTATCACCATTCCTTTGGCAGAATTAGAAGATCGGGTCGGTGAAATACCACTGGACAAACCCATTGCTGTTCACTGCGCGGGCGGATACAGGAGCGCGATAGGGAGCTCGTTGATTGCTTCACTAATCGGGGGTGCAAAGCTTGTTTACGACATTAGTGAGCATATTAAGGAGTTTGACAAGCAGCCAGCGGAGCATTGAGCAATTGCTGAATCAGGAGGCAAATAATAAAGAAAGACAAAACGCAGGTGATCATCTTGCCAATGGGAGGACGTTTCTTGCCTAGATCCGGACTAGCATTGGTATGATGGGTTTTGGGTTTGTCGTTGTTAAATCTCCCTTAGTCATCAGGCAGATATCGGTTGCATTGGAAGAAAACGCCCAAATTCACCCGACAGGTTATTGGCCGATGGACGGTGTTTTTGCTTGTGGGTTTGGGTGCCTTGGCAACCTTGTTTATTTATATCAGATATTCGGATACTAAAAAATCAGTCGGAACAGGGATACTATTACCATTCATCTGTTCTGATCAAAATTGTGATTGCGATTATTTTCCTGGCCAGTAAACTTTTAATGGTCTGTCTGGTAATAATAACATGACTTGGCAGTCGTGAAGCGTTAAAAATTAGAAAATGAAAATTTCAATTGCCTATATAAATGACGTGCACGGTTATTTGGAGCCGCACCAGGAAATATTCTTTGAAGGAGGTGAAAAAAAAGTAGCCGTGGCCGGTGGCTACTCACGCATATATTCCTTGGTTCAGGAAATTAGAAGCAAAAACCCGAATACGCTTGTTTTTGATGGTGGGGACACTTTTCATGGCACTTTGCCGCTGATTGATTCAAAGGGTGAAGCAATTATTCCTATCCTGAACAAAATTGGTTTCCAGGCTATGGTGGGCCATTGGGATTTTGCCTACGGGCCCTCGCAGTTAAAAAAACTTGAAAGTTTGTTAAATCACCCGGTCTTGGGGATCAATGTATATAATAACGATGGAAGCCTGTTTCTAGATCCATACATAGTTTTGGAAATTGAAAATATAAAGGTGGCAGTGATTGGTGTTTGTTCTAATATTATAGACAAAACGATGCCCAAGCAGTTCGGCGAAGGGCTTTTAGTCACAGATGGAATCAACGAACTGCCTGGTGCCATTGAAAGTGTCAGATCACTGGGTGCTGATATCGTTTTTCTACTTTCACATAATGGATACCCCCAGGACATTGATATGCTGGGGCAAATTCCGGGCATTGACGTATGTCTGAGCGCGCATACGCATAACAGGTTGTATGAGGCCACCATCATCAATGAGACAATCCTGATCCAATGTGGCTGTCACGGTAGTTTTGTAGGGCACCTGGATTTAGAAATCAATGATGGAAAAATTCAGGATTTCAATTATAAGCTGCTCGCTGTCGACAATACCGTCCCTCTGGATGGTGGCATGGACCTGCTGATCGATCAGGTTATGAAGCCCTATCAGGCATTGAATGAAGTTGTAGGCCGAACGAGGATGCTGCTCGACCGCTATAACACGTTAGAGTCGCCCATGGATGAGCTCCTTTTAAGATCACTGCAAGACGCCAGCGGTAGTGAGATTGCATTTTCTAATGGGTGGCGGTACGGGGCTCCCATACCAGCCGGCCCGATTACAAAAGGCGACCTGTATAATATGGTTCCGATGAACCCGGTGGTTTCAACGGTTGATTTGACAGGCGGGGAGATCTTTAAAATGTTGGAAGAAAACCTGGAAAGGACTTTTTGCATCGATCCGATGAAACAAATGGGGGGATATGTGAAAAGGTGCTGGAATATTCATGTTTACATGCGCATTGAAAATCCCAAAGGGCACCGGATACAGCAAATTTTCATAGGAGATCAGCCACTTGAACCAGAAAAACTTTACAAAGCAGCCTTTATCACATCACAAGGGGTAGCTGAGGGACTGGGCTGTAACCGGCAGGATTTAACAGTCAAAGCAGTCGATGCGGTCATTGCCTATCTAAAAAAGAATGCTGACTTTGACCTAATAAAACTTAGTTCTTTTTCGTTAGTATAATTATGTTCGCCAATCCTGGCCATTGGGCAGTCATCATTCTTTTATCAGGCTGCAAAAAAAGTTTTTATGGTAAAGCAACAATCAATAGAGCACAAAAAACAAGCATGCACACCAGTTAGGGCGTTGCTACTTTTGTTTTTTACTTTGTTTTTGTTGTCGAACTGTCAGGTCAAAAAAACACTAAGTGCGGCTCTTTTAAATCACCCAGTTGCAAGCCATTCAGCACCTGGAAGTGCAAAGGTACCTGCTGGCGCCGTGCAGATTTCTGAAAATACGCTTTGCGCATCGGGCAAAAGTGCTGCTTATTCAGATCAAGATCTCCATATTCAAGCAGCGACTGATCTGGTACCACCTGCATCAATCGCAGTGCTATCCTACTTTCCGTTATTACTATTTTTTGCAAGGTTTTTGGGTGATGCGCATGGCATAACTACCTATCGCTTTAAAATTCATCCTGCGGTGGGCAGAAGCCCCATTTATCTAAAAAACCGGTATCTTTTGATTTGAGCCTTCATATTCAGTCTGACTTTTAATTGGCATTAGTTAGTGCTTTTAAGCATTGCTAACTGCCGTTACCATTTAAACAGATTTAATATGATAAGGCATAAGCTTTGTCTGCCAGGCATTTTGATAATGCTTGTCAGCTCATCTTTGCATGCACAATCCAGTTTGGGACTTACCAAAATCTGGGAAATAACCCTTTCTAATTATCCGTCGATAAGTTCAAAACAAGCGCAGCTGGATGAATCCAGATTGAATGAAACGCTTACCCGGAGTAATGCCTATATGCCCAATGTGCAATTGCAGCTCCAAAATTCGATGGGGACCTACGCCAGCAGCAGCGGTGCATTTTTTCCGCTTCCTGGCGTGATTAATATCAATGGTCAGGTCGCAGGGCAACCAGGCCAGCCGTCAGCGGCATTCAATACCTTCGGATCCGTTGTAGCAGATTGGAAGTTCTTCGAATTTGGCCGCAAAAATCTTTCTATCAAAGCTGCTGACCTGGATATCGATCAGGCGACAAACGAGCTCAGCGCCGAGCAGCTTAGGCTTAAAACCAGATCTGCTCAATTGTTTTTGAAGCTGTTAAACAGTAAAGTCAATTTGCAATGGGCACTTCAAAATGAAGCTCGTACAAGACAGATCTTTGAGTTATCGGCAAGTCTGGCTGTGGCAGGCTTAAAGCCGGGAGCCGACAGTTCACTAGCCCTGTCTGCTTATTTACAGACAGATGCAGAGCAAGAGTCATGGCGGGCAAAATTAAGCTCAGACCTGCAAGCGCTGACTGAACTCGCACCTGATATAGACACAGCCCAGGGGCTGCATTATCAGGCTTATCTGTCCCCAGCCCCTATTATGCAAGGCGGCGCGATAGAGGCTAGTCACCCATACCTACAAGTACTTGATGCTGCTGTCAGGTATGGCCAGACCCAGGCTGAGCTCGCAGGCCGCCAGGCGCTACCCTCGTTTTCAGCACTTGGGGGAGTAGCCCTGAGGGGAAGTGGCATTGGTCAGGATGGTGTCGTGGAAAATGGGGTTTTAGATGGCTATGCAAACGGGTCCACCAACTACCTGTTGGGTCTGGCTCTCACTTGGAACATAACTAATGCTTCAACCAGTAACTTGGCGAAGAAACGTATACTATCCAGAGTTAGGTCTCGCCAGGCAAATTATGAAGTTCAAAAACTGGATCTAAACACACGGCAAAGTTCGACCTCAAAACGGATTGAAGGCCAGCTCAGACAAATTAGCAGCATTAATGCAGCGGTTAAAAACGCTAGGCTGGCTTACGAGCTTTATTTGTCCAGATTTGAGAACGGGCTGATCAGTTTGACAGAACTGTTGCAGATCCAGTTGATCTTACAGCAAGCAGAGAAAACCAATATCGATGCCCATAGTCAACTATGGGAGCAGGTTCTGGTCCGCTCGGAGGCATCGGGCGATTTTTCCTATTTGCAAAACCAATTTAAATAGAATACGATGAATATTATAAGGCTTGCTTTGCGAAGACCTTTATCGATAATGGTAGCTGTTATTGGTATAGCTTACTTTTCTTTCACGGCGATCCGCAAGATCAATGTGGATATATTCCCTAGGGTCGAACTTCCGGTCATCTATATTGCTATGCCCTATGGTGGGCTATCACCAGCCTATATGGATGGTTTTATGGCCAACGAGTTTCAGAAAGTGCTCATATTTGTAAGCGGTGTCAAGGATATTGACTTTAAAAGTATCCAGGGTTTTACGCTGATGAAATTGACATTTTACCCTGGTACCGATATGGCGCAGGCTTCTGGCGAGGTTTCAACCCAGGTTTCCAGGGCTATGGGCTTTCTGCCACCTGGCGCGGTACCGCCTCAGGTCGTGCGCTTTGACGGCAGCTCGATCCCGATCGGGCAACTGGTGTTTGAAAGCCCTCAAAGATCGATCACTGAGCTTCAAAATATGGCCCTGACCAAGATCAGGCCTATGTTTGTGTCCATCCCCGGGGTGACGGCCCCTGCACCTTTCGGCGGTAATATCCGCACGATGGTTGTCAAGGTTAATTCTGATCTGATGCAGTCTTACGGGCTTTCAGCGGAAGAAGTCACTACTGCAATAGCCAAGAATAATTTTCCTGCCCCTGCGGGTAACATCCGGATCGGCAACCAGAATTTGATGAGCCCGCTTAACTCGATTGCCAATGATCCACAGGAATTTTTAGATATTCCAATCCGCAAAGGATCAGGGACTAATGTATATGTCAAAGATATTGCCAGTGTGGAAGATGCTGCCGATATCACAACCGGCTATGCGATCATCAACGGCAAACGGTCCGTGTATTTGCCTGTGATCAAAAAATCAGATGCTTCTACGCTGAAAGTGGTCGAAAACCTGAAAGCGGCCATACCCATGCTGAAAGCAGCCTTGCCGGAAGATGTAGATATCCGGTATGTTTTTGACCAGTCGGGTTATATCGAGCGTTCACTTGAAAACCTGATCCACGAAGGCATATTAGGGGCGCTGCTAACAGGGCTGATGGTATTTCTTTTTCTGGGAGATTCGCGTGGATCATTGATTGTGGTCATGACCATACCCATCGCGATCCTTTCGGCTGTAATTATGCTATATATGCTCGGTCAGACGATCAATGTGATGACTTTGAGCGGTCTTGCCCTGGCTATCGGGATCCTGGTCGATGAAGCTACGGTAACCATTGAAAACATCCATCAGCATTTTGAGATGGACAAACCCAAGAAAAGGGCCATCCTGGATGCGCTGCTGGAAATTTCGGTCCCTAAACTTTTGATCCTGCTTTGTATACTGGCTGTGCTGATCCCTTCATTTATGATGAGCGGCATTCCAAAAGATATGTTCATGCCGCTTTCTTTGGCTGTGGCTTTTGCCATGATCGCTTCCTTTCTGGCTTCACAGACATTTGTGCCTATCATGGCCAACTGGCTAATGAAACCGGAAAAGTTAAAAGCCCATCATAAGGTCAAGGGCGCTCGGCGGACAAGGTTTGATGCTTTTAAGGGCCGTTATTTATCGCTCACCCGGCGTTTGCAAGGCAGGCCCGTAGCTGTTTTGACGGTCTATGCGCTTGCAGTGGGTGTCATGGTGACGGCATCTTTTCTGGCAGTCGGGACAGATATTTTACCAGCTAGCAACAGCGGTGATATACAGCTACGGATTGTCGCCCCTGAGGGCAGCAGGCTTGAAAATACGGAGGCATACCTAAAAAAGGTAACGGGTATTGTCCAGCAGGGACTGCCTGAAAATTCGATCAAAATCAGCTCTGCCTTTGTAGGCCTTCAGCCATCGGCTACCGCCATCAATCCCATCTTTCTGTTCACCAGTGGTTCGCATGAAGCGGTTTTGCAGATTTCGATTGATCAGACGATTTTTAAAGGGTCCATTGCAGCACTCAAGGAAAGGATCAGGTCACAAGTAAAAAAAGAGCTGCCTGAGCTGAAAATCAACTTTGAGCCTATGGAGCTTGTTGAAAAGATTATGAGCCAGGGGGCCATGACTCCCATACAGATCAAAGTTGCAGCAGGGCAGCTAAAAGCTGCTAATCAGTATGCGTTGAAGTTGAAAGGGGAAATGGATAAAATCCCTTTTTTAA
This sequence comes from Dyadobacter sp., assembly GCF_051859145.1. Classification (GTDB taxonomy): domain Bacteria; phylum Bacteroidota; class Bacteroidia; order Cytophagales; family Spirosomataceae; genus Dyadobacter. The sequence continues at coordinate 7,286 of NZ_JBHYGF010000616.1, read as the reverse complement.
GAGATGTTCGTATTGCCGAGCCGGTCAATTATCCGAGTGTAAAGATCAATGTAGACCGGCAGCTTTCGGCCCAATTTGGTCTGACTATGGAAGACGTCTCACGGGCGCTGGCTATTGCTACATCATCAACGCGTTTTACCAATAAAAACCTGTGGGTGGATCCTAGGTCAGGTCTGGTATTTCAGGTGCAGGTGCAAATACCGGAATCGGATATGGGGTCGCTGGACAAACTCCGATCTATTCCACTCAAATCGGGCGAGCCGCGCCCGGTACTCGAAGATGTGGCCAGCCTGGAAATGGTCAAGCAAGCAGGCCAGGTGAACCGGCAGGGATCAAACCGGTATGTTACTATACTAGCCAATACCTACCAAAAAGATCTGGGTAGCGCTTCCGGTGCAGTCAAACAAGTTCTGGCGGATGCGGGTGATGCACCGCGCGGGGTGATTGTTTCAAGCGAAGGGCTCATGCAGCTGCTGGACGAGACCATGTCGGGACTCCAGACCGGTTTGGTGGTTGCAATTGTGGTGATCTTTTTGATGCTGACAGCTTATTATCAGTCTTTTAAAGTATCTGCGATGATACTTGCTGTGGTGCCAGCTGTGATCGGTGGAAGTATCCTGATGCTTTTGCTATTTGGCAGCACACTTAATTTACAGTCTTACATGGGTATTATCATGTCGGTGGGTGTATCTGTTTCCAATGCGGTGCTTCTGATCAACCAGGCTGAGCATAACAGGTTGTACATGGGTATGCAGGCACGGCAGGCAGGCCTTGCTGCGGCATCCTCGCGCTTACGGCCCATCGTGATGACGACGCTGGCTATGATTGCCGGTATGGTACCGATGGCTTCGGGCATGGGAGATGGCGGTGAGCAGGTTGCCCCGCTGGGACAGGCTGTAATCGGTGGCCTTCTTTTGTCCACGCTTACCGTGCTTTTAATTATGCCGCACCTTTTTACATGGACCATGCGTAAAACAGGCCGGCAGAGTCCATCACTGGACCCGGACGACACCGAGGCTCAATTAATTGCAATCACTAAATGAATACGACGATGCTGTCAAACATGATGACAATCCATAAAAATTCAACCGTTCTCTTTCTGGGCCTGGCCCTGATAAGTGTTGGTATAAATGGCTGCGGTAGCGAACCAGAAACAGACAGCCAAAGCACGCCAAATGTGAAAGGCCCTGTAAGCGTGCAGGTAATCAACCCAGTGAAGGATCAGCCGGAATACTCGCTGGCATTGCCAGGTGAGCTCAAACCTTATGAACAGGTCAGCCTATTTGCAAAGGCCAAGGGCTTTGTAAAAGCCATCAAAGTCGACCGTGGCAGTGTAGTTAAAAAAGGACAGGTACTTGCCATTTTGGAGGCTCCGGAAGTCTCGCAACGCTTTCAGTCAGCCAGGTCTGACCAGCAGAAGTTTTATGAAGATTTTCAGCTGAGCCGTCAGGTGTATGAAAGGGTTTTGAAAGCTACCCAAAAGGACGGTTCTGTTGCCGCCATCGAGCTGGATAGGGCTAAAAGCAAACTAAGAAGTGACAGTGCTGCGTATCAATCTGCTATATCGAGTGCCCAATCCTTTGGACAGATCGAAGAATATCTAAAAATTATTGCGCCATTCGATGGCGTAGTAGTGGAAAGGAATGTATCAGTGGGAGCCTTGGTGGGGGAAAATAATACAACACCGCTGCTGGTTATTGCCCAGAACAAAAAGCTAAGGCTGACTGTTGCAATTCCGGAAAAACATGCACAGTCTGTTGGAAAAAATGCCATGGCCAGCTTTACGGTTTCCAATCTGCCTGGGAAAATGTTTACGTCTGTTCTATCCAGGAAAAGCCAGGTTTTACAGCAGCAGAACCGCTCGGTAACCGCTGAATTTGATGTGGAAAACAAGGATAATTCCTTGGATGGAGGGGAGTATGCCCAGGTAACGATGAAGCTAAGGCGTCCAGATTCTACTTTATGGGTGCCTGCCAGCAGCATCGTGCACGCGCAGTCGGGAACATTCGTATTGCGTGTGGAAAACCAGGCGGTCAGAAAAGTGCCCATCAGTGAGGGAACAAGACGGGATTCGGTCCAGGAGGTATTTGGCGAGCTGGATCGAAAAGACCAGATTGTCAAAATTGGCAGCGAAGAGCTGCTCAATGCCGGTAAGGTTAAAATTAAATAACACTTTAAAATAGAAATAATGATGAAAAAGAAATGGTTATCGCCTTCAAACATATTCTCGGCCATGATGGTGGTATTTATCGCAGCTATGGTGATCAGCCCACAGGTAAAAGGATGGACAATTCAGAGCCTGATGAAAATCGGCCTGTTCCAGCCCAAAATTGACAGGCAGCCTGATGAAGCTGCCGCAGAACCTTTACCAAATGTTTATTTTAAAGATGGTGGTGGAAAGACGATTGATCTGGCCTCGTTAAAAGGAAAAGTCATATTTATCAATTTTTGGGCAACCTGGTGCCCGCCCTGCATTGCAGAAATGCCTTCGATCAATGATTTGCATAGCAAGTTTAAGGACAATGAAAAGGTGGTCTTTTTGATGGTGGATGTAGATGGTAATCACCAGAAGTCAGATAGCTTCATGAAGAAGCACCAGTATGCTTTGGAGGTGGTAAGTCCGGCCAGCGAGATACCGCCGGTTTTTATGCAGGGAGCCGTTCCTACTACGGTTATTCTGGATAGGCAAGGCAAAATGGTATACAGACAGGAAGGTGCTGCGGACTACAGTAGTCCTAAAATTGTTGATATGATCGCACAGCTTGCAAAGTAGGAAAGGCCACTTAATAATCATTATGAAGCAAACTGCTTATGACAAATCTCACCAAAGTTTGTAGGCTTGTTTATCAGATTATGTATCATTCCAATCAATGGAAAGATCATGCATTTTGAAAAACTTTTACAGGCTGTCTGACTTAGCACCTAGTCCAATGCAGCAGCATAATCATACTTAATAAGTAAATCAATTAAAACTATAAGAAATGAAAAAGATCGCATGCCTTTTATTTGCCACCTTATTGTTGCTTTCAAGCCGAGCCTGGGCGCAAAATAAACCGTTTAGCCCCAGTGAGTTTCACGGTGCAACTGCCGATAAAAAGTCTTATAAGGTCGTCTACCAACTGAATAGCGACGATGATAAAACAATTAAGGCAACCCTAAAAAACATAATGAATGCCCTGGAAGATCCCCGTTTGAAAGGAAAGCTCAAGGCTGAGCTCGTAGTTCACGGCGGGGGAGTTGCGGTCTTCAAAAAAACCAATCCTTATGAGAGCCAGTTGAAGGCCTTACAGGCAAAAGGGGTTATCCTGGCGGAATGCGAAAACACACTTCGGGAGCGTAATATCAGTAAGGATGAGCTTTTCGATTTTATATCATTTGTCCCTAGCGGTAACGGCGAGATCATAATCCGTCAGCAGCAGGGGTGGGCGGTTGTACACCCATAAACGCCTACCGCTATGAATAGAATTGTTTTTCTTACGATTATGCTCGTAAACCTTTTTGCTTTGGGCAGGGTGAGCGGGCAGGATCATTCTTTTGATCCGCCCTGGAATACGCCGCCCACTGAAGGCTTACAGTTTACAGTACCAGGCATAGACAATGTACCTGATCTGTATGGAGATATTACTGATCCCCAATTAATCATATTTTTTGGAGGTAACCAGTTTATGGTGATTGATGATTTGTTATCAGCATTTAAAAAACAGTATCCGCAGTATCAACGGGTATTTGCAGAGACGTTACCGCCCGGGATTTTGGGCAAACAGATCCAGTCTGGATCTATAACGATTGGGAATATGCGTATCAGTCATCAGCCGGACATTTATACCGCCGGAAAAGGGAAAATTGATGAGTTCTCGGACATGTTTTTGCGAACAGAAACCTATGCTAAAAGCAAACTTGCCATTATGGTTCAGAAAGGCAACCCGCAGCAGATAAAAAGCCTGGCAGATCTGGGCCATAAGGACGTGTTGGTAAGTATGCCAAACCCGGAATGGGAAGGGATAGGGAAGCTTATCGAAGAAGCTTATACGAAAGTTGGCGGTCAGAAGCTTCGCGAGCTGATTATGCATGACAAGGTAAATGCGAAGACAACTTTTTTAACCCAGATCCATCACCGGCAAACACCGATGCGAATTTTGTACGGGCAATCACATGCAGGTCCGGTCTGGTATTCTGAGGCCTATTATCAAAAAATGATCGGGCATCCGATTGAGCTGGTAGAAATTCCTGAGAAAGATAATATTGAATCAACCTATGTGGCTGGTTTGCTAAAAAAAGCACCCCATCCGAAAGCGGCGAAGGATTTTATGGATTTTCTAACCAGTACTACCGCAAAAAATATTTATGTCAAATATGGCTTTAATGTAAATTAAACGGCCTGTCCTAAAAATTCTTTTCGAACATGAAAAAGATCACACAAATTATTACAGTATTATCTCTGTTAGTATCATTTACATTCGTGCAGGGACAAACTAAGCAGGAGCCCTGGTCTTCTTCTCAGCTTATGCCACCAAAGCAATTGGCAGACCGGATCCAGCAAGCAAAAACTCTTATGCCCCTTATCGTTAATATCGGCCCGCAGGCAGTTATCAAAGGTTCTGTGGATATCGGCCCGGCAGACGAAAAGGCCAACCTTAAAAAGCTGGAAACATTACTTTCGAAAGAGGATAAAAACCGTGAAGTGGTCCTGTACTGTGGTTGCTGTCCCTTTGATCGTTGTCCTAATATCAGGCCTGCCTTTTCCCAGATTAAGAAAATGGGATTTAAAAACGCTAAACTTCTGGATATACCCAAGAATATTAAAACAGATTGGATAGATAAAGATTACCCAGTTCAATAATGATTTCTAAAATGAAACAATTACCCCTCATAGTTTTTTTAACGGTTCTTTTGTATGGTATTGGCGGAAATTTATCCGCTCAGCAACCACTTAAAATCGGAAGCCAGGCTCCCGAAATAACGCTGCCTTCGATAACTGGCGAACAAAAGTCGCTTTCATCCATGAAAGGCAATCTTGTGTTGATCGACTTTTGGGCATCCTGGTGCGCGCCCTGCATTCAGGAGCAGCCAGAGCTTAAACGATTATATGCAAAGTATCACCGCCCTGGATCACAAAGCAAAAATTTTGAAATTTTTGCAGTTTCCCTTGACAGTAAAAGAGACGCTTGGCAGCGGGCGATCACGAAACTCGGTCTTCCCTGGACCCAGGTCAGCGATTTGAAATTCTGGGCATCGCCTGTTGCAAAGACTTATCAATTAGAGGGGATTCCTTTCAATGCGATCATTGACGAAAAAGGCTCGATTATTGCACTAAATCTGCATGGAAAAGAGCTAGACCAGTTTTTAAGTGATAAGGTAGGCAAGTAATTTTAGTACTAAACAAACTGATTATCCAAACCAGTTACCTGATTAAGCAAGGTTTGCGGTCGTCCAGGATTCTTGAATCTGCTCTCAGGGAAGGGTTCGCAGGAGAAAGCACTAGGTTCCCCCGAAAGCCGTCTTTTTCTTTAACATACTGACGTGGCTCCCTTTGGTTTACACTTTGCCTATAAGTGCTCGGCCCTAGAGATAACGCGCGTTTAAAGGAGGCCGATAGCCAACACGAACTTAGCCGATCAATTAGATACCGCCAAGCAGGCCAGCGTTAAAGGCCCTGCATCGCTAAATTCATTATAGAAATAGGAAGCAAACATAAAGTTTGGCTTCCTATTTTGTTCAGATTCTCATACTGGCGTGGCCATCTGCTCACAAGCCTTTGCACATGCTCGGCAGGCTTCCGCGCACCGGCGGCAATGATCCATCCCCATATGCGCATGCTGCTCGCATTCCTGTGCACAAGCATTACAAGCATTTGCGCAAACACGGCACAAATCTGCGCTGAATTCGCTTCCCAGGCTCATTACTTCTACGGCGCTACGGCAGATGGCAGCGCATTCAAGATCAAGCTGGATACATCTGACTAACTTTTCTGGATTAGCTTCTTTTAAACATTCAGTTGCACAATAGCTGCATGCCACTGCACAAGCCGCACAAGCGTCGATGCAGTCTTTAAATTGTTGATTTGCCATATTTCATAGTTTAAATAAACATTATTGAAATTGGCGTTTCGATACAAAAACGGTTCCAGTGTCCCAGCTATTTGAGAACTTAATTGTCTTATTTTTTTGCGAGCTGCTAGCTGGCTTTTGTAACCGCTATTGGCTGACTAGTTAGTCGGTCGTTTACTGTTTATTTGAAAAGTTACTTTATTATGTAGGGATGTCTCTGTAAAAATATCAGAAAAAGTATCTCTCATGAGCGTAAGATCGCTGACCTGGAATTCATCAAGAAGTCAATGATTAGCGGTGTAGACAAATGCCTGGAAAAATGGTCGCCCGGATACTGCCGAATGTAACTGTCCAATGCTTGTTAGCGCGATAACCTAGATTTTCACTTTTGAAAAAACATACATTGTTTCGGTTGCAATCTGTTTGCAGCGTTCGTCGTATTTGGCTTTCTCCTGCGCGCTGCCATCAAAGGCTTTTGGATCATCATAAGGAACGGCAACCCTGGCAGCTGCTCCTTTTACAACCGGGCACGCTTCATCAGCCTGGGAACAGGTCATGATAGCACAGAAATTGCTTTGCGGGTTGCTGGCGTCGTCATATTTTTTTGAAAAAGCTTTCATAGGTTCAGCTCCGGCCCCATAGCTTACATGGTAGATTGGGTTTTTGCCATCTGATGTTTTTGTGATATCAAAACCAGCCCTTTCGCAAGCAGCAACCGCCCGCTCGTTGAATGCTGTGGCCTCAGTACCGCCAGAGTATGTCTTGACATTGGGGATGTTGTAATATGCAGCAGCAGTAGCAGCCCAAATTTGACCGAAATGACTGCGCCGGGAATTGTGGGTACAAATGTAAGTGAGCTGCACAGGCTGGCCGGCTTTTACTTGCTTTTGGATGAACACAGCAATTTTGTCAAGCTCTTCCTTGCGGTCGCCCGGTATTTTTGAGAAATCTTCTTTAACAGTTTTAATGTAGGCAGAAAGCTTTGGATTAAGCGCTTTCTTATTGTCGGAGTTGCGAGATGGCATAATTGCGGCAGTGGTAAAAAAGGTTATCAGTAAAAGATGGATCAGGCTCATATTTTATCAGGTAAGTTGTAGTCAATCGTAAAGATACGATAGAATTTAGCAGACAAGAAAATATTCATCGTAATATTGCAATTGGCAGAATGCTATCTATATTTGCAGCATGGGAGTAACTAAAACCGAAATATTCACCGAGCAGCAGAACCGTATCGCGGAT
>NZ_JBHYGF010000615.1:7248-16661 GCF_051859145.1 Dyadobacter sp. | reverse complement strand
AGGAAAAACCTCTACATAGACACGGAAGGTGCGCCGCAGAAATACCGGTTCAACCAGCTGATGTTTACAGCTTCGTACCCATTCTCTACAACAAGCCGCTTCTCTGTTTCGCCCATGTATACCTCGACCCGCATGATCGATGTATATATACTCCCAAATCCTGATCTCGCATCGAGTTACGGGGGATTGCGTAGTGAGTATGTATTCGATAATACGCGTGTGAACGGAATGAATATGATGGAGGGAACGCGTTTCAAAGTACGATATGATATGCACCAGGGACTTACAAATGGAAACGAGAGCTTCAATCGCGTAAGTTTGGATTTCAGGCATTATCAGAAATTGCACCGCGACCTGATCCTGGCGGTAAGAGCAGCGGCAAGCCACTCCGGCGGTCGCGCACCTAAACAGAACATACTGGGTGGAATGGAAAACTGGATCGGGAATAAAAAAGAAACCCGTACCGGCGACAACCCATTAAATTTCCAGAAGGATAACCGGGATATTTTCTTTGCAGATTTTGCTACCAACCTGCGCGGCTTCAATTTGAACCGTCTTTCAGGAACCAGCTACATGCTCGTCAATGCAGAATTGCGCATTCCTTTGGTAAAATACCTGTATCGCGGTGCAATTACATCCAGCTTCCTGCGGAACTTCCAGATTGTTGGTTTTGGAGATATCGGAACAGCCTGGACCGGAAAAGGGCCATTTAGCGAAAATAACAGCTTGAATACTCAGATCATCGGTACCGAAGACGATCCTTTCCGCGCAACGGTTACTAACTATAAAAATCCTTACCTAATGGGATACGGAATGGGCGTCAGAACAACCTTGTTTGGCTTCTATGCTAAGTTTGATTATGCCTGGGGCGTTGATAATGGATATACCGGAAAGGCAGTACCCTATGTAACACTGGGTTATGATTTTTAAGAAAAATTTCAAGTATAAAGTCTGATTGCAGACGTTATTAAGATGGCAGGAGAGCAATTCTTCTGCCATTTTTAGTATCTGAGAAGCATTATTTACAAAAAGCTGTCAACATGAACACACATTACAAAATGAAGAAAATAATCTTATGTGCCTTGCTGGCGGCGGGAATTTGTCAGTCCGCCTCGGCGCAGCGGGAAGTACTTTATGAGCAGTACCTGCAAAATCCAATGTCAGTCAATCCGGGATTTACGGGTGTGCGTGAAGACTTCAATATGACCGCCATGTTCCGCCGTAAATGGTTTAATATCCGCAATTCACCTTCCAGTCAGACCTTTGCGGCAGACGGGACTGTTGCGAATGGAAAGTTCGGGATAGGTTTTCAGGCTCTCAATGACCAGACAAGCTATTTCACGACGACCGGATTTACAGCTTCCTTCGCCTATCACCTCGGAATTTCTGACAACTGGAAGCTCGGATTGGGCGCGCAAGGCGGCATTAATGTATTGCCTGTAATGGATCAAAGTGGATACGGCGGCAACAACAGAGCTGTGGGTTCGTTTGGAATAGGAGCGTGGCTGCGTTCAGATAAACTGTATTTCGGCATTTCAAAACCGGAGCTGCTGGAAGGGAACTTTGGGAATCAACCCCTGGCTGCGGTATACCGTCGACCATTGTATATTACGGCGGGAGGCAGCTACGAGCTGGGCGATGAGCTTATGCTATTGCCTCATGTTTTGTTTGTCCAGGAGAAAGACAGGAAACTCAGATTCGATTTTGGTACCAGATTATGGATGAGTGAAAAAGTAGGAATCGGAGCCTCTTACCGGGCCGGAGGAGGATATACGGCGTTCTCGTCAAAAGTAGATTATCTACAATTATCTGCCGAAGTACAGGTGGGCAGAAATGTGCGGCTGGGGTATTTTTATAGTACCCGTACAGCAGAGCAGATTTATGCTTCCTACACCGGTCCAAAAGGGATTCATGAACTTATGCTAAAGTTTGTTCCAAACCCCAAAGGATTTCATAAGTATTAAAAATAACGCAGTAGAAATGTTTTTAAACCCAGTTAAAAGGAGATTTTATTCGTAATCTTTACATAAGTCTCGTACCTTTGTGCCATAAATGAAATAATCACTTTTGTGATGGATAAATACACTTACATAGCAAATTCCGACGCCGCTTACATAGAGGAATTGTACAATTCCTACAAGCAAGATGCCACCTCAGTTGATGAGGGCTGGCAGAAGTTTTTTGAAGGATTCGACTTCTATCAAAAATATCCCGTCAATGGTAACGGGCATACAAACGGAGCAGCTGCCGGTAAGGAAGCTGCCACAGTCGGGAAGTCAGATCCCGGCCGTATCCGCAAAGAAATGGAAGTTGTCCATTTGATCCGCGGGTACCGTTCACGTGGTCACTTAATGGCGACTACCAACCCGATCCAGAAGAGAAAAGACCGTCGTCCACAACTTGATATCTCCGATTTCAACCTCGGTCCGGAAGATCTGGATACCGTTTTCGAGGCCGGAGTTGAAGTTTTCGGGCGACCTGCATCTTTAAGAGAAATCGTAGAATCGCTTAAAACGATTTATACAAGAAACATCGGTTTCGAATATCTCTACATTCGCGACCGGGAACAAAAGAGCTGGCTTCGTAAGAAAATCGAGAAAGAGGCATTGAATATGGACTTCTCCATAGATGAGAAAAAGCATATTCTTTCAAAGCTGAACGAAGCTGTTGTTTTTGAGAATTTCCTTCATACCAAATATCTGGGACAGAAACGTTTTTCACTGGAAGGTGGAGAAACAACGATTCCTGCTCTGGATGCGATGATCAACAAAGCCGCCGAAATGGGCGTAGTGGAAGTGATGATCGGAATGGCGCACCGCGGTCGTTTGAACGTGCTTGCCAATATTATGCAAAAGACTTACGGACAGATTTTTAACGAGTTCGAAGGTAATTTGCCGGATCAGGTTTGGGGAGATGGTGACGTGAAATACCACATGGGTTTTGCTAGCCAGATTACTACCAAGGAGGGCCATAAAGTACACATGAAGCTGGCTCCGAACCCTTCCCACCTGGAAGCGGTGAACCCGGTAGTGGAAGGTTATATCCGCGCCCGCGCAGATGGAATGTACGATAGCGACTACGATCGCGTGCTGCCTGTGCTGATCCATGGGGATGCAGCTGTTGCTGGTCAGGGTATTGTTTACGAGGTAACCCAGATGTCGGCACTCAATGGGTATTACACAGGAGGTACCATTCACTTTGTGATCAACAACCAGGTTGGTTTTACCACCGACTTTATTGACGCAAGATCCAGTATCTATTGTACGGACATTGCCAAGATAGTGGATGCGCCTGTGTTGCACGTGAATGGAGATGATCCGGAGGCAGTTGTATTCTGTATGCGTCTGGCTGTGGAATACCGCCAGAAGTTTAATAAGGATATTTTCATCGATATGGTTTGCTATCGTCGTCACGGACACAACGAGGCAGACGAACCGAAGTTTACACAGCCGGTTTTATACAAGTCGATTGAGACACACCAGAACCCAAGAGAGATTTATCAGAAGACACTTGCGGACCGTGGTGATGTAGACGCGCAGCTGGCGGCTAATATGGACAAAGAGTTCAAGCAGCTGCTGCAGGAGCGTCTGGATATGGTGAAGCAAAAGGCATTGCCTTATACGTTACCAAAGCTGGAACAGGAGTGGCATACATTGCGTAAGTCGAAGCCGGAGGATTTTGAAAAATCACCTGAAACCGGCGTGCCGCTTGATGTTCTTGAAAAAATCGGAAAAGCGCTGATCTCAACGCCTGAGAATTTCAATAGATTAAAACAAATCGACAAGCTGCTCAAAGATCGTGAGCAGATGATCTTTGATAAAAAGGAAGTGAACTGGGCTACTGCCGAGCTGCTGGCTTATGGTTCAATCCTTTCAGAAGGAAATATCGTAAGGCTGAGCGGGCAGGATGTGCAGCGCGGTACTTTCTCACACCGCCACGCAGTGCTTCGCGATGTGGAAACCAATGCGGCTTACAACAGTTTGCAACATATTCAGGAAGGTCAGGGTCAGTTTATGATCTACAACTCGCTGCTTTCGGAATATGGCGTACTTGGATTTGAGTTCGGATATTCAATGGCGAACCCGAATGCACTGGTGATCTGGGAAGCGCAGTTTGGTGACTTTGCAAATGGTACACAGGTAATTATCGACCAGTTTGTAACTTCAAGCGAAACGAAATGGGACCGCTGGACAGGTCTGGTAATGTTGTTGCCTCACGGTTATGAAGGCCAGGGACCTGAGCACTCGAATGCACGTCCTGAGCGTTACTTACAACTTTCGGCTAACTACAATATTATAGTGGCCAATGTGACAACACCGGCTAACTTCTTCCATTTGCTGCGCCGTCAGCTGAAATTCCCATTCAGGAAGCCGCTGATCGTGATGTCGCCAAAATCAATGCTGCGTCACCCGCTTTGTGTTTCTCCGATTGACAGCCTTGTAAGCGGCTCTTTCCAAGAAACCATCGGTGATACTTATGCTGATCCGAAAAAAGTTAAAAAGGTACTTCTTTGCACAGGCAAGCTGTATTATGAACTTTACGAAAAGCAGCAGGCAGAGAAGAGGGACGATGTAGCGATTATTCGTCTTGAACAAATGCATCCGTTCCCACAAACACAGATCGATGCGCATTTGAACCAGTATACTGATGCAAAAGTATATTGGGTACAGGAAGAACCTTTCAATATGGGTGGCTGGACATTTATGCTGCGGATGTACAAAGGCGCGAAACCATTGCAGGTAATCGCCCGCGAGTCAAGCGCGTCACCGTCGACTGGTTTTGCCAAGATTCACGCGAAAGAGCAGGCGGAAATTATCAGAAGAGCTTTTGAATGATTGTTCCTATAAATTAAGACTTAATTCGACAACAAGATTGCAGATAAAATGGCTGAAATTGAAATAAAAGTACCGCCCGTTGGCGAGTCTATTACCGAGGTTACGATAGGAAATTGGTTCAAAAATGATGGGGACTTTGTGAAAATGGATGAGGTCATTTGTGGACTAGACTCAGATAAAGCAACTTTTGAGCTAACCGCAGAGGCAGAAGGTACCTTGCATATCAAAGCGCAGGAAGGTGATACGCTCAATATCGGAGACCTGATCGCGACGATTGATTCCGCATCAAACGGCATTTCGCAAGCACCAGCTGCCAAACCGCAAGCAGCTGCTCCTGCGGCATCTGCACCGGAAGAACCAGCGGCTGAGAAAATGGAAGATAAGGCAGCTGAACCTGCTGCTGTTGCAGTAGCGCCTGCAACAAACGGTGCGTCGAAAGTATACGAGATGAAAGTGCCGACAGTAGGAGAGTCTATTACTGAGGTTACCATTGCTTCATGGAGCAAAAAAGACGGTGACCACGTGGAGCTGGATGAAATCCTTTGCGAACTGGAATCTGATAAAGCTACATTCGAGTTACCAGCCGAAGCAGCCGGAACCCTCCGGATCGTTGGCCAGGAAGGAGATACTTTGGCGATTGGTGCAGTGATTTGCACGATCGAACAAGGTGCCGGCGCTCCTGCTCAGGCGCAGCAGCAATCTGCACCTGCACAGACCAGCGCACCTGCTGAAAAAGGATACAGCGAAAAACATGCTTCGCCGGTTGCAGCCAAGATACTTGCTGAAAAAGGCATTGATCCAAAAGACGTAAGCGGATCAGGTTCAGGAGGCAGGATCATGAAAGACGATGCATTGAAAGCAGGCAAGCCTGCTGCGGCTCCCCAGGCTGCCAGTGCACCTGCTTCGAAACCAGCTTCTGCCCCTGCGGCAGCAGCTCCTGCCGGAGCGCGCTCGCAGCGCCGCGAGAAAATGTCTTCGCTTCGCAAGACCATCGCACGCCGCCTGGTAGCAGTGAAAAACGAGACCGCTATGCTAACCACTTTCAACGAAGTGGATATGAAGCCGGTAATGGATCTGCGTAACAAGTTCAAAGATAAATTCAAGGAGAAGCACGAAGTTGGCCTAGGCTTTATGTCATTCTTCGTAAAAGCTGTAACTGTTGCATTGAAGGATTTCCCTGTTGTTAATGCTTCTATCGATGGTGACGAGCTGGTATATAACGATTTTGCTGACATTTCAGTAGCAGTATCTACACCGCGCGGATTGGTAGTACCGGTAATCCGCAATGCAGAAACGCTTTCTTTTGCTGCAATTGAGAAGGAAATCGTTCGTCTGGCAGTACGTGCCCGTGACGGTAAACTGGGCATGGACGAAATGTCTGGCGGAACCTTCACGATCACGAATGGCGGAACGTTCGGTTCAATGATGTCAACACCGATTATCAATGCACCTCAATCGGCTATCCTGGGAATGCACAATATCGTAGAGCGTGCCGTAGTGGTGGATGGACAAATCGTTGTTCGCCCGATTATGTACGTAGCACTTTCATACGATCACCGTACGATTGACGGAAAAGATTCGGTAAGCTTCCTTGTAAGGGTGAAGCAACTGCTTGAAGATCCAATGCGTTTGCTGCTGGATATGTAATATTGAGAATAAGTTTTTCTCAGAAACGCCCGACTTTTGGACCAGCTCCAGAAAGTTGGGCGTTTTTATTTACCTTGTCATCAAAACGGGTGATATGGTAACAAAGCTACTTCTCTTTCTATCAATGCTTTTCGTCTTGCAGGCAAGCGCATTTGCGCAGGATGAATATCCCAGGATTAACCTCGTGCTGGGACGTTATCGGGCAGAGAAAAAGTTTATAGGAACCGAACAGGTTGCGTATTGGCTTGAAAAGGCGGATCCTGTCGCACATCAGAAGTTCGCCAGGGGACAGCGGATTTTAAGAAGGGGAGGTATCGTGGCAATTGCAGGCGGCGGTGTCGCTGTTGTAGGTGGTGCTATCGCATCCGTGGAAGCAATGGGCACGCTGGTCACATTGGGCGCGCATGAAACTTCCCTTACCGGACCTGTCATTCTGCTTGCTGGTACTGCCATCGCCACTCCGGGATTTGCTGTTATGCTGGCTGGTAAAATCAAGAAGAACCGTGCTGTAAAGCAGTACAATGAAACAATCAGCCAGCGCGAAACCAGCGCCTACTTTTATCAAAACCTTTCACCTGGCCGCATTGCGATAGGTTTGCAATTTTAGTTTTACTTCAACTTCTCATTTGCCTTGTGCCGGTCTTTATCCCGCTCCGTTTTCTTGGCGATATTCTTTTCCAAAGCTTCGGTCAGGTTAATGCCTGTTTGATTGGCAATGCAGATCAGTACCCAAAGTACATCAGCCATTTCATCGCCCAGATCTTTCCCCAAATCACTTTTCTTGAAAGACTGATCCCCATAAGTACGCGCCATAATCCGCGCCATTTCACCAACTTCCTCAGTTAGGATCGTCATATTCGTCAGCTCCGAAAAATAACGTACTCCATAAGTCTTGATCCACTTGTCGACATCGTCTTGTGCTTGTTGGATGGTCATATTTTAATTTTGAATGATTGAATGTGTGAATGATTTTTTGGAGGATGGAGGAAAGGGAGGATGGAGGAAGTAAAGTTAACTACTCATAAACTTAAAACTCATAAACTCCCTTTCCTCCTTCCTCCCTTTCCTCCATTTTCCTTTCCTAAACCCTATTCTTCGAATCAATAACAATCGTTACCGGGCCGTCGTTTAGGAGGTCTACTTTCATGTCTGCTCCGAATTGGCCGGTTTGGATTGGTTTACCGGTTTCGGTTTCCAGGAACCTGATCATCTTTTCATACAGTGGAATGGCGATATCTGGTTTCGCAGCTTCGATGAAGGAGGGGCGGTTGCCTTTTTTAGTACTTGCGTGCAGTGTAAATTGACTGATCAGCAGAATATCACCTTCCACGGCTTGTAAATCGAGGTTCATTTTACCTTCTGAATCGTTGAAAACGCGCAGTCCCACGATCTTTTTACCCAGCCATTGAATATCTTCATCCGTATCCAGGTGAGTAACTCCTAGTAAAACAAGAAAGCCAGTTCTGATCTCTCCATTCACATTTCCGTCAATTGTAACGGAAGCGCGGCTGACCCGCTGAATTACTGCAATCATAAATCCATTTTATAATTAGATTCCAAAAGTAAGCCGATCATGCTCGATTTGCGTGTTCAATTTTAAAAATACGGTAAACTCGGTGAGCAGTTGTAAATTGTGTTCGCAATCGCAGGATAATACGACCTGCAACTATACCCGATGAAAGAAGAAAGAATTTCAGTTTTCGATATTTTTAAAATTGGTATCGGACCTTCCAGTTCACACACGCTTGGTCCGTGGCGCGCTGCGCAGCAGTTCCTGAATGTGGTGAAATCCCGCGGCAAGCTCGATCAGGTGCGCTCCGTTTACGTGCATTTGTACGGATCTCTGGCAAAAACCGGAAAGGGGCACGGTACCGACATTGCGGTGATCCTCGGCCTGAGCGGCTATGATCCGGTTTCCATTGAAACCGCGGCAATTGACCAGATTCTCGCCGACATTGCAATGCAGGAAACTACCTTGCTCCATGGTGAAATGGAAATCCGCTTTTCCCCCAAAGAGCATGTGGTATTTCACAGGAACGAATCACTCCCCTTCCATCCGAATGGACTTACCTTCATTGCGGATTGTGTTGACAGCACATTGGAGGAAACATACTACTCAATCGGTGGCGGATTTGTGATTCAGGAAGGCGAGGACCAAGGCGGGGGCAAAAGTCCCATTTCGCTTCCATTCCCGATCGACTACGCTGCGGATCTTCTCAAATGGCACCAGTTGTCAGGCAAGTCTTTCTGGGAGATTGTTTTGGAAAATGAAAAAGCGTGGCGCGATGAGGCTACGATCCGGCAAGATCTAATGCAGATCTGGCGGGTGATGCAGGACAGCATTTTTCATGGTTGTCAGGTAGCAGGAGAATTGCCCGGCGGCTTGCACGTCAGGAGAAGAGCGGCCGAATTGAATCGAAAATTATTGAAAGAACAGGATTGCGCCGGCTGTGCAGACTGGATTGAGAAAATCCGGGCCGGCGGCACAGGTTTCAATTATACATTGGACTGGGTAAGTTGCTTTGCATTAGCAGTTAACGAAGAGAATGCATCGTACAGCAGGGTAGTTACTGCGCCTACTAATGGAGCTGCGGGAGTGATTCCGGCCGTGATCCAGTTCTATATCACGTTCTGCGGCGGTAATGAAGAGGATATTTTCAAGTTTCTCCTGACTGCCGGCGAGATCGGTAGTATATTCAAGAAAGGCGCGACGATTTCTGCTGCAATGGGCGGCTGTCAGGCTGAAATCGGCGTTTCATCGGCTATGGCGGCGGCTGGACTGGCGGCGGTTTCGGGAGGTACTGTGGAGCAATGTTTAATGGCCGCGGAGATTGCAATGGAACATCACCTCGGGTTAACCTGCGATCCTGTGGGCGGGTTGGTGCAGATTCCCTGCATTGAGCGAAATACAATGGGCGCGATCAAGGCGAT
>NZ_JBHYGF010000615.1:0-7238 GCF_051859145.1 Dyadobacter sp. | reverse complement strand
AATCCTGAAAACGCGAAAGTATCTCTTGATAATGTGGTACAAACCATGTGGCAAACGGCATTGGATATGAACCACCGTTATAAGGAAACGTCGGAAGGTGGCCTGGCTGTGAATATCCCGATCAGCCTGAGTGAATGCTGATCCTATAAGTTCAGCAGCAGGTGAGCCAGTCCGAAGTACACGCCATAACCGATCAGATCATTTGCAGTTGTGATAAAGGGGCCGGAAGCAACAGCCGGATTGATCCCGATTTTTTCCAGCAAAATAGGTGTAATTGTTCCCATGAAAGATGCCAGGAATACAACGGACATTAAAGCCGTCGAGACCACCATGGCAAGCTGGATATCATTGCCGATCAGGAGATTGAATCCGAAAACAATGGCACTGATAATAAGTCCATTGATAAAAGCTACTGCAAACATCCGGATCAAACGCTGACCTACCGTCGTGTCCAAACCTGTTTTATCTGCCAGACTTTGCAGGATAATGGAAGATGTTTGAATGCCCACATTCCCGCCGGTTGACCCGATGATAGGAATGAATGCCGCCATAGCGGGTATAATCTTCAAATCACCTTCAAAAAAACTGATGAATTTGGCGGCGAGTATTCCTCCCATCATACCTACAAGTAACCAAGGCAAGCGCGCTTTGGTTTGCTGCCAAATCGTATCGTCCTCCTCCACATCTCCCGTAATACCCGCCATCGCAAGCGTATCCGAACTGGCCAGGTCGGTAATCACGTCGATCACGTCGTCGATGGTAATGCGGCCCAGGAGTTTGCCCTGCACATTTACAACCGGCAATGCATCCAGGTCATAACGTTGCATAAGCTCCGCTACTTCCACGGCCGGGCGGTAGGTTTCAACAAAAATTACATCTTTATCGTACAGACTTTCAATGCGCGTATTTTTGTGTGCGAGGACAATTTTTTTCAGAGACAATATCCCGTGTAATTTGCCAAAATCGTCAACTACATATACTGCATACACTTTTCCAACATCTTCGGCCTGTTTCCTGAGCTCCTCAATGCATTCATTTACGGTCCAGTTTACATTGGCTTTCACCAGCTCTTTCTGCATCAAACCACCCGCAACATCTTCATCATAATGCAGCAGGTCAAGGATAAAACGCGCTTGTTCTCTGTCTTCCAGCAATGCAATTACCTCTTCCCGCACACGGATCGGCTGTTCGTTCAGCAAATCCACGGCATCATCGGAATCGAACAAATTAACAAATCGTGAGATCTCCTCGGAGGTAAATGCTTTCAGGAACTCCCGCCTTTCACTCGGGTCCATATCCGCGAGAATGGCTGCGCCTGTTTCCAGGTTCAGCTGATTGACCAGATACTTGGCATTCTCAGTTTCCAGCTCGTAAAGCAAGCTCGTAATATCCGCGGCAAACACATTCTCCATCTCCGACCGGATAGCCGCAGCGTCTTCTTTCGCAATTAATTCCTGTATATGGTCAACGTAGAGTTGGGTGAGTTCGAAAGTCATTGTCAACAGCTTTTGGCGATTGGCTTTTAGCTATCAGCTGTTCGCTTTTAGCTTACAATTTGTATTTATCGGACAGCCTCTTTATGCGGTCAGGTTTTCTGCCAATCTGGTTAGCTCGACAAAATCATTGACACTAAGTTGTTCGGCTCTTTTGTCCAGCAGAGGATGTTCCGGGAAGATCCCGATCGGTTTCAATGCATTCCGCAGCGTTTTCCGTCTTTGGTTAAAGCCCGTTTTAACAACGGTGAAAAACTTCTTTTCATCACAATCCAGCTTTTGAACACTGTTCCTCCTCAATCTGATCACCCCGGACTGCACTTTCGGTGGAGGATCAAATGCGCCCGGAGGTACAGATACGAGATAGTCAATATCGTAAAAGGCTTGTAAAAGCACGCTCAAAATGCCGTAATCCTTATTCCCGGGAGGCGAAGCAATGCGCATTGCTACTTCCTTTTGCAGCATGCAAACAATCTCGGGAATGTGGTCCCGGATTTCTAATGCGCGAAAAAAGATTTGTGATGAGATATTATAAGGGAAGTTTCCGATGATCGCGAAAGGCTCATTGAAATAGCTGACGGTATCAAACCTTAGGAAGTCACCGCCGATAATCCTTGTGGCAAGTTCAGGGTAATGCTGTTCCAGGTAGGTCACCGATTCCCTATCTATCTCGATAACAGAAGTAGTGAAGTCTATCTTCGGAAGGAGATACTGGGTAAGTACGCCCATACCTGGTCCGATCTCCAGAACCTGCTTATAGCCCCCGTGACCGGATAGTCCGTCCACAATGCGTTGTGCAATATTTAAGTCTTTTAGAAAGTGCTGGCCAAGGTGCTTTTTAGCTCTGACTCTCCCGTCATTTGGTTTTTTATAATTCGTTTTCACAAACCAAAATTACGGCTTAATTCGTAGATTTATCGAATAAAGAATTGGAAGGAACCTTAAAAGTGCGTTGATACGGAACCATGGAAATGATAATGTCGCAGGCCGACTGGCATACTATACACGCTACACTTCAGCATTTAAATCTGATCGGAATTACCTTTTCACCTGACTTCACTATCAGGAATATAAGTGCGCATGCATTGATGAAAACGGGCTGGCAGGAGTCTGACCTGCTCGGGTACAGCATCTTTGATAAGCTGATCCCGAAAGAGGAAGAATACGAGGTAAGGCAGATGCTGGAAGAGGGAATTCAGGGAAAACGAAAGCTTGAACAACGTGAGATCCCGTTCCTCGCTCAGAAAGGCGCTGTGCGTACTTTTTCCATTAACTCGGTACTGATCCACCGGGAAGGGGAGGAAATTGAATGCATTACCCTTGTGGGCGATGATATTACGAGGCGCCGCCGGATGGAATCTTCCATCTCCAAATCGAACTCTCAATTGCAGGATCTGGTAGATAATACCAGCGACCTGATCCAGCTGGTTGCAATCGACGGCAAATTCATTTTCGTCAACAAAGCCTGGCGCGAAGTACTGGGGTACGGATTGGATGAAATCGCCTCCATGCGAATGGAAGATATCCTGCATCCTCAGCACAAGGAGCAGGCTTTGGAACAATTAAAGAAAATTGAACAAGGTAATTCCAGCTCCAATTTCGAGGCGGTTTTTTTAAGCCGGGAAGGCAAAAAGGTGTTTGTTTCAGGAAGTGTCGTTTGTCGCTACGACAATGGAAAACCAACTGCATTCCGGTGTATCCTCAATGATTTTACTGAAAAGATCCGCGCAGAAAAGGCGCAGAACCTGTATTACAGCATTGCGAACTGGACAGTTACAGCCCAGAACCTTGACGATTTTTACCATAGTATCCACGAAGAACTTGGTAAAATCATCGACGTAAAAAATTTCTTTATAGCGCTCTACGATCAGAGCAAAAGCTTCATTTACTTTCCTTATTACGTAGATCAGTATTTTCAGGGAAATGTGCGTTTTACGAAGCGAAAGCTGGGAAATGGCGTTACTGAATATGCGATTGCTTCAAACAAACCCCTGTTCTTGTCCGATGGCGACATTGAAAAACTCGCTAAAACCAACAGCCTGTATCTTTACGGGGTTACTCCTAAGCAGCTTTTGTGCGTTCCGTTGCGGATTGGCGACCGTGTAACCGGGATTATCGGGGTTAAATCCTATGACGATCCCAACATGTTTGATGCACGCGACCTCGAACTGCTGGAATTTATCTCCGGCCAGGTGGCGCTCGCTATTGCCAGAAAGCAGAGTGAGGAAGAACTGAGCAAATATGTGGCCCGCCTGAATGCCATTTTCGACAGTAGCTCGCATTTGATCTGGTCGGTAAATAAATCATTACAGCTCACATCCTTCAACAGAAATTACGCAGACCTGATCCGGAACCAGCTGGGCGTGCGCCCGTCGCTTCAATCGAGCCCGGAGAAGTTTGGATGGAGAATGGTGGGCAACACCAATCGCCGCACACTCGAATCCAAGTACAGGCAGGCTTTGCGCGGAGAAGCCCAGTATTTTGAGTTCAAGATAGAGCGAAAGGATGGGAGCAACATGTGGCTTGAATTTTACCTCAACCCGATCCATTATGCTGACGGCGTAATTGAGGAAGTTTCTGGTATCGCAAGAGATATTACCCGCAGGAAAGAAGCGGAATTATCGCTAAGGCACAGTGAGGAGCTTTTCCGGGGAATTTTTGAAAACCTGCAGGACATTTATTGCCGGATCGACCGCCGCGGAGAAATTACGATGATCAGCCAGTCGGTGATGAAAAGGCTGGGTTACCTGCCTGAGGAAGTGATCGGGCACAAGGTCGTTGAATTCTTCCCTGACAAAAAGCGGATCCATTCTGCATTGATCAGGCTTAGGAAAACAAAGAGCCTCCGGAATTTTGAAATCACACTTTACCGGAAAGACGGAACGGAGCGGCAGTTTATGATCAACATGCTCATGTTCTCCAACGAAAAAGGCAAGCCGACCGAAGTGGCTGTGTTGGCGAGGGATATTACAGAATTGAAGAAAAACGAGCTTGAACTGCTGAAAGCGAAAGAGCATGCTGAACGCTCGCTGAAAGTAAAAGAAGGCTTTTTGGCAAACATGAGCCACGAAATCCGTACACCGATGAATGGGGTAATCGGGATGATCGATTTGCTGGGTGAAACGCCACTGAATGTGGAGCAGAAAGATTACGTGCTCACGATCAAACGGTCTTCTGAGACGTTACTCAATATTTTAAATGACATTCTCGACCTTTCCAAGATTGAGGCGGGCAAAATGGAGCTGCACCAGAGTCCGATTTCTGTAGAAGAACTGCTCCTGAAGTTGGTCTCACTTTTTGGACAAACGGCGAAGAACAAGAATAATACGCTGACTTACAGCATTGCCCCGGAGATACCGAAGTTTATCGTAGCAGACCAGACCCGATTGTTGCAGATCCTGTCCAACCTGACTTCAAATGCATTAAAATTTACCGAAAACGGTGCGGTAAATGTAATTCTTACATTGGTGAAAAAGGATGGGTTGCGGCACAAGATCAAAGTAGAAGTGAAAGATTCTGGGATCGGGATCAGTGCTACGGACAAGCAGATTTTATTTACCTCATTTACCCAGCTTGATAACTCTTCCCGCAAGTCTTTTGGCGGCACTGGCCTGGGTCTCGCTATTTCCAAACAGCTTTGTGAGCTCATGAACGGGGATATCGGGGTAGAATCTACATTGGGCGAGGGGAGTACTTTCTGGTTTACATTTGAAACAATGGAAACTACGGGTGCATTGGTAAGTAACCTCACAACGGTGGAAGAAACGCATATTGAGAACGTTTTTTCAACGTACCACCCGAGCATTCTGCTGGTAGATGATAATGCGGTGAACAGGAAAGTCGCATTTGAAATACTGAAAAAGTCAGGCTGTGAAGTGGACCTCGCAGAGAGCGGTTTCAAAGCGATTGAAATTGTGGAGAGCCGCGTCGAAAAAGATATCCCGCTTTATGATATCATTTTCATGGATATCCAGATGCCGGACATGGACGGGGTGCAAACCTCCCAGGAATTACGGAAAAAGGTACAGGGGTTACCACCGATTGTGGCGATGACCGCCTATTCCATGAAGGAAGATCGTGACCGGTTTATCAGTCAGGGAATGGACGATTACATTGCCAAGCCTATCCGCGCGCAAACTTTGATCCAGAAGGTGAAAGAGCTGATAGGCAGCAAAACGATCCAGCAAGCGTCTGCCATCGAAGCGCCGGCACCAGCGGAGCCCGAGTTGCCGGTACTTGATAAAGAAATTATCGACCAGCTGAATGGGATCGGCGGAGCTGATCTGGTCTGGTCAGTTTTTGAGGATTTTGTCACCGAATCCAACGAGCTTGTGGACGGTGCATTGGCTGCCTATGCAGCGGGGGATATACCGACTGTAAAAAGTAATTTGCATACATTAAAAGGCAGCGGAGGCACGGTAGGTGTTTCTCAGGTTGCCGAGATCGCGCGAGATGCGGAATGGAGGCTGAAATCTGATGATACCAGTACTTTGGCGCAGGCGTTGCCCCAGCTGAAAGCAGCCTACGATGTATTTCTTAGTAAATACGAAGGTTTATTAAAAGATTGGTTGAAGTAAATGCGCATTTTTCCATCGAGCGAAACGGTGGTTTGATCTATAAAATTGCGCAGATCTGTCGATTGTAAAGGTTTCCCGGTAAATGCAGTTAAACTTTGAGGAGAAGTCTGGCTCTAACCTCCGAGAAACCTTTATAGAAATCATGAACAGATTCAGCTACCTCATCATACTTGCCCTGGGTTTATTAACTGCCTCATTTGCGCAGGCGCAAAATGCCCAGATCAAAGGCACCGTCATCGACAGCGTGAGCCGCTCAGCAGTGGTAGGCGCCTATGTGGCTGTGAGCCGCAATGTGCCCGACGCCAAGCCGGAGTATGTTACTACCGATGTAAACGGTCAGTTTGCATTCACCGGTCTTGCCAAAGAAAACACCTATCTGGTCAAGGTCACTTATCTCAGCTATAAAGATTTTTCCAAAACGGTTACTATCTCCAACGATATGCAGGATCTCGGAACGATCCAGCTTACTGAGGCGGTTGCCAACCTGAAAGAAGTAAAGGTAGTAGGCCAGGTGACCGCAATGGAGCAAAAGGGAGATACTACGCAGTTCAATGCAGCCGCATTCAAGACCAATCCTGATGCTACTACCGAAGATCTGATACAGAAAATGCCGGGCATTACGGTTGCTAATGGAACAGTAACAGCGCATGGTGAAACTGTAAACCGCGTGCTGGTTGATGGAAAGCCTTTTTTTGGTGACGATGCTGCTTTGACACTGAAATCCCTTCCGGCAGAGATTGTTGATAAAATAGAGGTTTTCGACAAGCTGAGCGACCAGGCGCAGTTCACCGGCTTTGATGACGGAAGTGCACAGAAAACGATCAATATCGTGACCAAAGCGGATCGTAAAATGGGGCAGTTCGGGAAACTTTTCGGTGGCTACGGACTGGATAACCGGTATCAGGCGGGCGGCAATGTAAGCTTCTTCAAAGGCGACCAACGCATTTCTGTGATCGGACTGAGCAACAATATCAATATGCAGAACTTCGCAAGCCAGGATCTTCTGGGTGTAACCGGCGGTGGCGGCGGCGGAAGAGGCGGTGGCGGGGGAGCGTCGGGTAACTTCCTGGTAGGTAACCAGAGCGGGATTACGGGTACCAACTCTTTCGGACTTAATTATTCCAACAAAATCGGCAAGAAAGTCGATGTTTCCGGAAGCTACTTTTTC
>NZ_JBHYGF010000614.1:2241-16763 GCF_051859145.1 Dyadobacter sp. | reverse complement strand
GACTACAACACCCGGAAAAGGCGTGTTGGCCTGCATTCATGAAAAAGGAAAATACGGAAACCAGTACGAGCTGATCTCCAACTTCAAGCACGGCGACCTTGACATTGAAATGGATTTCATGCTGGCCAAAGGTTCCAACTCCGGCATTTACCTGCAAGGAAATTACGAAGTACAGCTTTTCGACAGCTGGGGTAAAAAGACGGCCAAATACAACGATTGCGGCGGTATTTACGAGCGCTGGAACGATTCAAAACCGGAAGGCGAAAAAGGTTACGAAGGTTACGCGCCGCGTTTCAATGTAGCGAAAGCGCCGGGCTTGTGGCAGAATATCAAGATATCGTACCAGGCGCCACGTTTCGACGCAAATGGAAAAAAGGTATCGAATGCAGTTTTCCTTTCTGTTGTGTTAAATGGCATCACGATCCACGAGAACGTAGAAGTAAGCGGCCCTACCCGCGGTTCGCTGACTGCCGAGGACGTGGCAATGGGACCAATCCGCATTCAGGGCGACCACGGTTCACTGGCGATCAAAAATATCGTTATCAACAATTTCGATAAAAAGCCGGGTACCCTTTCTGAGCTGAGCTACAAGACTTACTACGGTGCTTTGTCGGAAACAGAAGATCTCTCAAAACTGACTCCCGCTGAAACAGGCAAATCGCAGGACCTGAGCTGGGAAATCCTGAAAGAAAACAACAACTACTCTTACGTTTACACAGGAAGATACAATGCACCAACTGCGGGCGAATACAACTTCAAATTGCAGGCTTCGGGCAACTCTTACCTGAAAATCGATGGCAAATACGTGATCGATGCGCAATGGAAGAACAACAATGAATTCCGCACAGGAAGTGTGAACCTGAAAGAAGGTGACCATACCATTGAAATCTTCAACAACAAAAAAGACGGCTGGATGCGTCCTGTCCTGGGATTGTGGGTAAGCGGACCGGGCTTCCGCGAAGTGGCTTACCACAGCAAAAGCTCAGTTATGGCATCAGGCTCCACGGACCCTATCCTGATCACTGCGGGTACCAATACCATTACACGCAGCTTTATGGATTACAAGGCTGATGACAAAGGCAAGAGACAACGCGCGGTTCACGCCGTTTCAGTTGGCAGCCCTACCAACCTGCATTATACCTATGATATGGACAAAGGAAACGTGTTGCAGGTTTGGCGCGGTGAGTTCCTGGATGCTACTCCTATGTGGCACGACCGCGGCGACGGTTCTTCCCGTCCGCGCGGCAGCGTTACCTTGCTGGGCGACAATATGATTTTGGGTAAAGTAAGCGGCAAATCGAAGTGGGCAGCCGATACAGCCGGCAGCGGCTATCGTCCGAAAGGCTATGTACTCGATGATCAGGATGTACCTACATTCCAGTACCAGGCATTCGGCTCAACTGTTACCGACTATATGTCGATTGTTAACAACCAATATTTTGAAAGGATTATAAAAGTAAATAACCCGACCAAAAACCTGGTTGCAAGACTGGCCGACGGTGCGAACATTGAGAAAGTGTCTGACGCACTTTACGCAGTCAACAACAAATCGTATTATATCCAGCTTGCCGACAAGAACATCAAACCCGAGATCAGAAGTGTTGACGGACGTCAGGAATTAATTGTTCCGGTGACGAATGGCGAGGTGAAGTATTCTATCCTGTTCTGATTAAATCCCAATAGATATCGCATTGATAATGAAAAAATTAATTCAGATTACATTCATTTTCTTGGCAACACTTAATGTGCTGAAAGCGCAGGAGTCGCCCAAAGAAGAAGATTTCTACAAAATCGTCACCCCGCCCATTCCGGAAGGTATTATCCTTGAAGTTGGTGGATTGACTACAATGCCAAACGGTTCTCTGGCCATTTCAACCCGCCGCGGCGAGGTCTGGATCGTGGATAACCCAACCAGCCGCTCACCTTATTTCAGAAAGTTCGCGACGGGCTTGCATGAAATCCTGGGCTTAGCTTACAAGGAAGGTGCATTGTACTGCGCACAGCGCGGCGAGCTCACGAAGCTGGTTGACAAAAACGGCGACGGAAAAGCAGATGTTTACGAAACGGTTTACCAATGGCCGCTTTCAGGTCACTACCACGAATATTCATTCGGTCCCAAACTGGCACCGGACGGAAGCTTTTTTGTAAGTGGTAACGTAGCATTTGGTGACGAAGAATGGTGGAGAGGCGAGAGCCGCGTGCCTACCAGAGGCTGGATTTTCCACATTACCAACGATGGTAAATACGAACCATACGCAACGGGAGTTCGCTCCCCGGCGGGTATCAGCATGCTGAATGGCGAGCTGTTCTATACCGACAACCAGGGTGACTGGATGGGAACAGGCGCTATTTTCCAGGTTAAAAAAGGTGGCTTTATGGGTCACCCGGCAGGTTTGAAATGGGCTGGATTACCTAACTCACCTGTGAAGCTGACTGAAAGGCAATTCTTTGCTGAAAGAGATAACCGCCAGAACAAAGACGCAAATGGCCGCGCGATCAAGCCGGAGAATACATTGAACGAAACACCTCAGTTCTTGTACCAATTGAAAGAAAAGTATGATATGGTACAGCTTCCGGCAGTTTGGCTGCCTTATGGTGTACACGGTGTTTCTACTGCTGAGCTGATCCTTGATGATACCAAAGGTGGTTTCGGTCCATTTACCGGACAGGTTTTCGTGGGCGATCAGGGACAAAGCAATATCATGCGCATTGTGATGGAAAAAGTGAAAGGTGAATACCAGGGAGCAAGTATCGGATTCCGCAGCGGGTTCCAGTCTGGTGTTTTGAGAATGGCTTTTGACAAAGACGGTTCTATGTTCGTAGGCGAAACCAACCGCGGCTGGGGCTCGGCAGGTGACGCTAACCAAGGCTTGCAGCGTCTGGTTTGGAATGGAAAAATGCCTTTTGAAATGTATACTGTAAAAGCGCAGCCAGATGGTTTTGAAATCGAATTCACCATGCCGGTTGACCGCAAGTCAGCAGAAGACCTGGATTCTTATAAAGTGAGCAGCTATTTGTACAAACATTATCCTGTGTACGGCAGCCCTCAGATCAACCTGGAAGACGTGAAGATCAAAGGTGTGAAGGTATCTGACGATAACAAGAAAGTACGCATCGTACTTGACGGAATGCGCCAGTACTATGTTCACAAGATTTCGCTGGAAGGTGTGAGAGCGGCTACAAACAGCTGGTCACTTGTTCACCCGGATGCTTACTACACTTTGAACAACATTCCTGACGGTGAAAAATTGAAAGTGTCTGAGTTGAAAACTACCAGATCGGGTGCAGCCGCAACTGGAAGTGCTTCGTCAACAGGTTCATCATCACCTGCTAAAGAGCACGTTTCCCCGGATGGGAAAGGCAAGCAAACCGCAGCAGTAAGCAGCAAAGCACCAACCTGGGCGGAGATCAAACCGATCCTCGAAAAGAATACCTGCCTTGCCTGCCACGCGGCCGACAAGAAAGTAGTGGGTCCATCTTACCAGGATGTTGCCAAAAGGAAATATTCTAACGAGAAAATAGTTGACCTCATTTACAATCCTAAGCCTGAAAACTGGCCGGATTATGCAACACCAATGGCGCCAATGCCGCAGGTACCAAAAGCAGAAGCGGCTAAAATCGCTGCGTGGATCAACTCTCTTGCCAAATAAGATTGCTAAATCCGTAATTGCATTGTTACAAAAGGTTGTCTGTAAAACAGGCAGCCTTTTGTGTTTTTGAAGCCCTGATACTTTCTCAGGAAAGCTGTATCTTCACACTATAACTCAGACGGATGCAGGTCAGATTGCACGTTTTGTTGTCTGAAATGCGTTAGTTGATATTGAATACCGTAAGTCTGCTATGTCAATTCTGCGTGACCTTTCTTTCTTGAAATCCGTTAAAGGCAAGATCTTCCTCGGCTTTTTCGTGGCGTCCATTGCGCTTGGTGCATCGTGGATTATCACCAATCTGGCTTTCCACCAGGTTATGGGAAAGGTGGAGATGATCTCTACGCCCAATGACAAGCTGCGGCTGGTTAATAAAATTTTCAAGAATATCCTGCAACTCGACCATTTGCAGCGGATTCGGCGAATGAACGATGAAGAGCACAAGGCAGCTGTTATGTCCAAATCCGCTGAGTTGTCTGCCACGCTCGATTCACTTAGCGACATGAGCCTCGATGATCCCTACCAGATTATCAGGATCGATTCCATGAAGAATATCCTGAAAGAGCGTGACAAGATTTACGGTAATTATGTAAAAGTCCGCTCCAAGCTGGTCAACACCAAAACACTGGAAGATGAGGTCAAGAACATCTCGGGATTAATCACCACAAAGCTCAAACCGGACAGTACGGTTGTTAAAACCGAAAAACGTACTACTACCACGACCATTTATACAGTACCTGATTCTGTTCAGAAAGCAACGGAGAAGAAAGGTTTTTTCAACCGCGTTTTCGGCGGCTCCAAAAAGGGCAAAAAAGAACAGGTTGCAGCACCAGCCCCGAAAGTAGTGCAGCGCCAGGAAGTGAATGTGGAAGTGGATACCATTAAAGTTGCAAAGGAAGATAGTACCATCGAAAAAGTAGGGGAAGCGGTACACGCCATTGAAAAGGCGCAGAAAAAGCGGACAATAAGCTTTGTAGATAAGGAACAGGAATTAGCTACGGCCGGTAATTCCCTTGTCAATCAACTTCTGAGCGTCATGCAGGAAGTGGAAGGTCAGGTACTGAAACAATCTGATCTCGACAGCCGCCAGGCCAATTATATGGTCAATAAAAGCATTGATATGCTCAAATGGGTCATGATCGGGTTTTTCCTGTTAACTGCATTGCTGATCTACCTGATCTTTACGGATATCACCAAAAGCAACGATTACCGCAGCCAGCTGGAAGAAGCCAAGGAAGAGGCCGAGTACCATAGTATGGCGAAACAGCGCTTTCTGGCAAATATGAGCCACGAGATCCGGACTCCGCTGCAATCCATTCTGGGTTACACGGAAGCTTTGAAAAAAGCCGACAAGCCGCGCAAGCAGGACCTGGAAACGCTCTATTCCGCTTCCGAACATTTGCTGTACCTCGTTAACGAAGTACTCGATTACAGCCGCATTATTTCTGACAGGTTTACATTCGAGGAGCGTGTTTTTGCGATAACGCCGCTATTGAATGAGGTTATCCAGGTATTGAAACCGAATGCAAATTCCAAAAACCTATCACTGCGGATTGAAAATCTATTACCTGCCAACCTATACCTCTGCGGGGATCCTTTCAGGTTGCGCCAGGTTTTGTACAACCTGCTTACCAATGCAATTAAATTCACTGACAGCGGAGAAGTTGTACTAAAAGTGAAGAGTGTTGAATTAAACAACAATGTACAGGTAGAATTCATCGTTTCCGACACCGGCATTGGCTTGTCGCCTGAGCAGGTTCAACGCATTTTCAACCAGTTTGAACAAGCTGACTCGTCTATTTCCCGCCGATACGGAGGCACAGGTTTGGGTCTCACAATTGTAAAGGCGATTGTGGAGGCAATGCGGGGGAATATACGCGTTAAAAGCAGTCCAGGACAGGGCACAACTTTTTTTGTAACCACCAGTATGAAAAAAGCTGACACACTGGAAATGACAGAGGAAGTACCTGAAAGAGACTATCACGTTACCGGCAAAGTGTGGCTGGTAGACGACGATTCCTTCATTCTCAAATGGTGCTCTTCCGTTCTCGAAATGAACGGCATTCCGCATAACTCATTCTCATCTGCAGAGGAGGTACTTAACCGGCCCTGGGATAATCAGGTAAAATTCGTATTGACGGATATGCGCATGTCCGGCATGAATGGAGCCGAGCTTTGCAAGCGGCTAAGGAAAGTAGCCGGTGCAGATGTAAAATTCTTTGTTCTGACGGCGCAGGTACTTCCGGAAGAACGCTCAAACCTGCTTAATCTTGGTTTTGACGGGTATCTGATGAAGCCGTTTCATTCCAAAGAGTTACTTGAATTGCTGGAATCCTCTTCGGCAACGAAGCCGCAGGTCAGGGAGCATCGGGCCGTTGAACTGGACTTTACGATGCTCAATGAAATGACTTTCGGGGATGAAAGCTTAATGCGGGAGATCCTCGACCAATTCGTGAAAGACTCCCGCCAGGACGTAGATGCACTGGAGATACATCTCGAATCCCGGGAAATGAATAAAGTAATGGAGATTATGCACCGAATGGCGGGACGCACCGGGCAAATCGGGGCAAAAGAGCTTTCGGCGCGTTTCCGGGTATTCGAGATTGAGCTGCGCAATGATGTAACGCAAATTCCTTTTGCCGATATGCAGCAAATTACACGTGATGCAAGATCGGTAATCGAGCAAATAGAAGAAAAAGCGCTCGCCTACTCGATCTGATATTTTTCAATCTTATAGTAAAGAGTTTTCCTGTCGATATTCAACAACTTGGCAGCTTTGCTCTTGTTATAACGGACTTCCTGCAATACTTTTTCGATCATTTCTTTTTCGTGCGTCTCCTGCAAAGCTTTCAGGTCGGAGCCCGTTGCTTTTGGGGTACCTTCCATCGCAGTAATCATTTCAGCAGGCAATGCACTGGATGTTGCCACCTCTTCCTTTGAGAGCAGTACCAATCTTTTGATTACATTGTTAAGCTCCCGCAAATTTCCCGGCCAATCATATTTCTGGAAAATCTCCATTACCTCTTTCGAAAGCTCTTTTACATTGCGGTCGAGTTCCTGGTTGGCTTTGTCTACGAAATGCTGAATAAAAATGCCCAGATCTTCGCCGCGCTTCCTCAATGGGGGCACCTCAATTTTGAACTCATTCAAACGGTGATAAAGATCTTCGCGGAAATCACCGGCTGCGGCACTGGAAATCAGGTCTTCGTTGGTTGCTGCAATAAGCCTTACATCCACTTTCACCTGCTGGGTACCTCCTATCGGAACAATGATACGTTCCTGCAATGCGCGTAATAGTTTGATCTGAACATCGTACCCGAGGTTACCAATTTCATCCAGAAATAAGGTACCGCCGTCGGCCGCTTCAAACTGACCGATTTTGTCCATTAGCGCACCGGTAAATGCACCTTTTTTATGGCCGAATAGTTCGCTGGCAGCCAGTTCTTTGGAAAGCGAACCGCAGTCTATCGCGACAAACGGTCCATTACTACGTTTGCTCAGCTTGTGAATGGATTTGGCTACGTGCTCTTTTCCCGTACCACTTTCCCCCTGAATGATCACCGACATATCTGTTGGTGCCACAAGGCGGACGTACTCGTATAGTTGCTTGGATATTTTACTTTTGCCCTCAATATATTCAAGAGACTGTTTATCTGATTTAATACCACTTTTAGCCTTTGGCGCGCCTTTCACACCGGAAGCCTCTCCTTTATTAAGTGCCTCACGAAGAACCATTAACAATTCTTCCGGATTAACAGGCTTGGTAATATAATCGAATGCACCCAGCTGCATGGCGGTAACTGCTGTTCTCACATCGTGAAAGCTCGTCATAATGAATGCAGCCGTCCGGTTCCCTTCTCCCCTTAATGATTTAAGAAAATCCACAGAATTCCCGTCTGGCAGGCGATAGTCCAGCATTAATACTTCAAATGGACCATTGGGATCGTTATGAAGTGCTTCTCTCGCCTCTTTCAAATCGGCACAAGCTCTGACCTGATGTCCATGTTTGCCCAGAAAGTTGGTCAACAGTTTAGAAAAGGTGGTATCGTCTTCAACGAGGAGCAGGTGAGCCATGAGAATAAAGTATGTCAGAAATAAATAGCTATCTAACGAGCCGATGAAATGTAAAATTATAAAAACAAAAGTCAAAAAGCCGGAGAAATGTCCGGCTTTTCATTGTGACTGCGGCAAAATGAGGGGCCAGCGTTCTCAGTCCACTTTCCGCCCGTATTTGTCAAGACTCACTATCGTAGTCTCGTCGCCTTTTTTAAGGTTGATTTCGTAGTACTGAGCGTTGTTTTCTCTTGTAATCAGGTATGCACTAGCCACTTTCCAGTCTGCGTAACCATCACCGGAGAGGGTGGTTTTTACAGCTTCCGGCAGATCTTCCGGTCTTACAGCTACCTTGTTTTGATCTACTGTTCTGACAGCCATTGTCGCAGCTGAAGTGTCCGCAAACGGTGAGGAAAATGCGAGGCAAATGCCTAGTATGGTTCCTAAAAAAAGTTGTTTCATCCCATTGAAGTTAATGTAAGTACTGCATTAAAGGCGTATTTACCTGGTGTACCCGCAACAAAAAAAGCTTTTTAGATGGTCTTAAAAAAACTTTCCGGGATCATTCTTGTCAGTCAATGCAAACTCAGAAATACTTCACAACAGCCGTTAACTCAGAATTTTCATAGCCAATCCAACTTTAACCAAAGTAATAGCGGCCTTTCCTGTAAATTATTCAACTAATTTTTATTGTTAACTATGAAAAAGAAACATTTCGACTATCTTTGCATAGTTGATTTTTTCTACAAGACAATAGAACTTATACTACATTCAATTACGCTATACATTCAAAGTTGAATCTCTGTTGGCATTTTTTCTCAACGTTATTTAATACCTATCGCTTAGTTAAGATCAGAAAGAGCCTGTTTCCAGGCTCTTTTTGTTTTGGTACCCGCCCCCCTTCCGTTCCGGAACTCAAAATTGTTTTTCCCCATCTTCTGATCTAAAGCTTTTCAAAGGGCGTAGGTCTCTACAAATCTTTCGAGGTACGAAAGAGCTCAATAACCTTTGAAGCTATGAACCAATTATTGAAGACAAAGACCAATTCTGCTAAGGAAGAAGAAGGCAATGTGTCGCCGGTGAACAGGCGCTCATTCCTGCGTGCAGCCGGTATCGCTACCTCACTGGGCACTATTGCACTCACTACTGCTTGTAACGACGACGATGATCCAAATCCTACTAACCCCGGCGGTGACACCGTTGATCTTGGCTCGGGAGATGTAGGTGTATTAAACTATGCATACGCGCTGGAACAACTTGAAGCTGCTTTCTATTCACAAGTGATTACGACGCCTTACGCCGGCATGACGGACGCGGAGAAAACCATCCTCACTGACATTCGTGATCACGAGATTGTCCACAGGGATTTCTTCAAAGCTGCATTGGGTGATAAGGCGATCAAAGGTTTAACCCCCAATTTCGCCAGCATTGATTTCACTAAAAAAGATGCGGTTTTAGGTGCTGCGAAGTTGTTTGAAGATACGGGCGTTGCTGCATATAATGGTGCGGGCAAGCTGCTTAAAGATGGTGGAAATTTGTTGCTGGCTGGTAAAATCGTTTCTGTGGAAGCACGCCACGCTGCTGTGATCCGTGATTTGATCAAACCAAAATCGGCTGACTTTGCTGGTGACGACATTATTGATGCCAATGGAATGGACAAGGCTGTTTTGCCTGCGGATATTCTTGCAGCAGTGAAAGGATATGTCAAAGAAACTATCACCGGAGCCAACGTCGGCAAATAATCTTCACAATTAATCTGAATCAGAAATCATGGATATATTTAAAATAATTGACGATTTTCAAAAGGCTGACGGTGATGCAGTGGGCAGACTTGAATACGCGACCCGCCGCCATTTTATGAGCAAAATGAGCAGTAAAGTGGCTTTGGCTGCTGTGCCAACTATGTTCGCGAGTATTGTCAACAAGGCATTCGGACAATCGGCTGCGGCTGTGGATGTACTGAATTATGCTTTGACACTGGAATACCTGGAAGACGAATTTTATAAGGCAGGACTAGCTGCTGCCAACCTGATCCCGGCCAGCGACAGAACTATTTTCACACAAATCGGCAAACACGAAACGCAGCACGTTGCATTCCTTGTTAAGGCGCTAGGAACGAAAGCGATTGCAAAACCATCTTTTGATTTCCAATACGGTGGCGCATTCGGTGATGTTTTCTCTAATTATAAAACATTTGTGACAGTCTCGAGCGCACTGGAAGATACGGGTGTCCGCGCTTACAAGGGACAGGCGGGCGCTTTGCTCGCTGATCCGCAGATTCTTGAATATGCATTGCAGGTGCATTCAGTTGAAGCACGCCACGCGGCAGTTGTGCGCAGACTTGCCTCGACTGTTACAGGAAATGCAGCAATGAAAGGCTGGATCACAGGGAAAGAAGGCGCGGTACCTGCTATTTATGCAGGTGAAGAAAATATGACACAAGGCGGCAAAGACCTGAAAGGACTCGCTTCCAAAAGCGACGCTGCCATCACAGAGGCATTTGACGAGCCTTTGACCAAGCAACAGGTACTTGCCATTGCAGGACCATTCATAAAAGCATAATTGTAAATTCTCCCTGTTGGACATATACATACACTTGTCAGGTGACAGTATGTTCGAAATGTTACGGCACACTATGTTTGACCTCGAAAAGGCTACCCGATGGTAGCCTTTTCGCATTTCTGGCGGAATAGTCAATTTTCCGGCTGGTTAACCGGGCAGGATTGTTAAATTTGATTATTGATCAAAACTAAAATATCCTGAACCTAGAATGAACCCCGCATTTAACAGAAGAGGTTTTTTGAAAAAAAGCGGCTTGACCGTGCTGGGTACCGCATTGGGCAGCCAGATGGTTTTTGCCGACCGGATGCCGGAGGGATATGTACCTCTTGCATGGGACGAAGGTGATGCGCTGAAAGGTAAAAATCCGGAAATGATCGTGCAGGGCGACAAACCCTGGAATGTTGAATCACCTGTACACCTGCTTGACGATAAGGTTACCCCGGTGGACAAGATGTTTATCAGGAACAATGGCTTGATACCGGAGAAAATAGATGTAAGCAAATGGACGCTGACGATCGACGGCGAGTCTGCCAAAGCCACTAAGACCTATACACTGGAAGAGCTCAAAAAGAAGTTTAAAACCTATACTTACCAGCTTGTACTTGAATGCGGCGGCAATGGACGCTCCGGCTTTACGCCGCAGGCTTCAGGTAACCCCTGGGGCCAGGGCGCTGTACATTGCGCTTCGTGGACCGGAGTACGTTTGAAGGATATCCTTGCTGATGTAGGCATTAAAGATGACGCAGTTTACATCGGCTACCATAGCAAAGATCTCCACCTGAGCCGCGATCCAAAGAAAGAGTCTATCTCGCGTGGCGTGCCCATTGCGAAAGCGCTTGAAAACGAAACTTTGATCGCCTGGCAACTGAATGGAAAGGATATCCCTGAATTCCATGGCTATCCCTTGCGGCTTGTGATCGGCGGCTGGCCTGCTTCTGTTTCGGGTAAATGGCTGAGCGGGATTTCTATCCGTAATAAAGTACATGACGGCGCTAAAATGGATGGACATAGCTATAAGATGCCCAAAAGTCCGGTTGCGCCTGGTGAAGATGTCCCGCAAACAGACCAGTATTTCAGGATCATTGAATCAATGCCGGTAAAATCGCTGATCACTTACCCTAAAACGGGCGCGATGATCAAGCCGGACAGCGAACTTGCATTGCGTGGTCACGCCTGGGCGGGCGATCTGAGTGTGAAGAAAGTGGAAGTATCGATCGATTTTGGCTCAACCTGGAAAGAATGCAAACTGGAAGCACCGGTTAACAGGTTGGCCTGGCAGCATTGGGAAAGCAAAATCAAGTTTCCTACCACGGGCTACTACGAGGTGTGGGTGCGTGCTACCGATTCCAAAGGTGTGGCCCAGCCTATGATTATCCCGGCCTGGAACCCGGGCGGGTACCTTAATAATGCGTGTGAAAGAATTGCAGTGAAAGTTGGTTAAAACGAAACTATGAAGTTATTGATATCGCTGTGCACCAGCCTCGGCATTCTGCTTTTCTCAATTAATGAACAAGCCAGGATACCAGTGCGGCACGTAGCTGCTTCATTGGCAGATACAGTTAAAAAAGATCCTGAAACGGGTTTGGTTACAGATGGAAATCTGTACCTGGTAAAAGCGCAATGCACTACTTGCCACAACTCCAAACTAATCCTCCAGAACAGGTTTACCCGTGACGGCTGGAAACAGAAAATCCGCTGGATGCAGAAAAACCACAATCTTTGGGATCTGGGCGAGACAGAAAAACCAGTACTCGATTACCTCGAAAAGCATTACGGTCCGACAGTTACCGCCGCCCGAAGAGCGCCATTGAAAGACATCAAGTGGTATAAGCTCGACCAATAGTCCATTTTATTTTTTATTACTGAATAGCGTACGCGTGCAATCCTTTTTGAATTTTCCAGCTGGAAAACTGGCGTTTCTGATTTGTTTTCCGGTTTTAAGTGCCTTTGTCAATTCCCCATTAAATACATCAGCTGAAAGCCGCTTTTTACAGGCTGATCCGTCAAACCCGCTCAAAGCTGAGGTGATTGGAATACAGGATGGGGATACCATTGAATTGAAATACATTTATAACGGCCGAAAAGCGGGCCAGAGAGCAGGAAAGAATATCCGGATCAGACTGCTTCACGTAAACTGCCCGGAACGCGGCCGCCCTTATTACAAGGTTGCGAAGGATTTTACTTCCAAATACTGCTTCCGCAAGGTGGTACAAATCCGTCACACAGGCGAGTTTGACAGATACGGTCGCCTGCTTGGGGAAGTTGTAGTTCCCGGCGGGAAGATCCTGAACAAGGAACTGGTCAAGAATGGACTGGCTGTTCACTTCAAAAAGTACTCTTCCAGTGTGGAATACGCCAACCTGGAAATTCAGGCAAAGAAGCAGAAGCTGTGTATATGGAGTCAGCCTGGTTTGTATACGGGTAAATATTAAAACTAGTCAGCAATGAATAATCCCGCATTATTTAAGATCCTCTATCAGGACGAGACACTTTTCTATTTAGGGGATATTAAAACGGGCACTCAGGAAACTGCGGCGAGAATCGAAAAAGCCTCTGAACCGGCACCGGTGCAAACCAATGTAGCTGCAGCAATGCCTGTAAGTAATCCCAAGCCGGCGATTCAGGCAACTCCTGTAATTCCGGTGGCAACTCCCCCCACTCCTCCCGTAGCCCCAGAGTTCCCGTCGCTGCGCCACAAAATTTTGATCCTGATTGACGAGCCGAAGCAGGAGGAAATACTTGCATCAGAAGCGGCTTTTTTGAACAATATCCTGAAAGCTGTCGGCCATTCCACGGACCATTCTGACATTCTCAATTTCAGTTTTCTGCCAGGTACCGATGCGACAAAGGTGTTTAAAGACAAGAAAACCAACTATTTTATCACATTCGGCGTGCCGCTGATCAAGCTGCATCTGGACCTGCTGCTGCCGCCTTATACCCCCAAAAACATCGAGGGTGTCTGGTTCCTTTTAACTGACCCGCTCGTGGTGATTGAAGCTGATCGTAATCTGAAGAAAAAACTCTGGCAAGCTTTACAGAAAATGTTTGAAGTGTCCTAGATGTGAGTGAGTTACCTTTTTTAATAGCCGATCATCACAATAATGTAGTGAAATTCTGTGTTTTCATGGATAATCGCAGGTTAACCCATGAAAAGCTATGGCAAAATTCACTGAATACATTGCAAACTGGTTCCGCGCGAAGGAGGCTGACGAGAACCAATATTACGATGATGAACCTGTCGAGGTAAATGTAAATCCCACTCCAACCTCCTCAGTTACTGCAATTCAACAAACTACTTTATCGGAAAACCAGCCGGTTCAGGCAGCACCTGTTTTGCAACAGCCTGCATTCGATGTACAGGAATTGCCGAAAGTAGAGGTGACAATCCCCTACTGGCTGGAAGACGAAGATATGCTCCGTGACGAAGGTGTCTTGTTCGGATTGTCAGAATCGGACCCGAACGAAAAAACCGACATTATCCAAAAATACTTTTCAAACCTTGCTGCCGGTCACATTGCCAACATAGAGCAGCAAAATGAGCGTATTCAGGAGCTGAACCTTTTTATCGGCCAAAAAAATAACCGGATCGATGAGTTACAGGAGCGCCTGAAACTTCCGGCCGCACAGCAGGCAGCGGAGCACCATTTACCAAGAACGCTGATTGGTATAACCTTATGCATTGCAATGTGCATTGGTAACTTCTTCCTGATCCGCGAGTCGCTCAAACCCGTTTTCAATGATAATTCATGGATTGCGCTGGGTGTTTTCCTGGCCGGTATGTTCAGTCTCTTCGGCAGGATTTCATTGTTTCACGATACAGATTCGAAAGTAACCTGGAAATCGCTGCTGGAAGAAGTCGGTCTTCCGTTTGCCTCTGCGCTGTTTGTGTTTGCCAATGTGGTCACACACCAGACCTGGTGGCAGGCATTTGCGCTTTTCATCTTTGTTTTCTTCCTGTTCCTTTTTGCCGGAAAACTGCTGCTGAGCAATATCACCTTACTTCGCAATGATCTGCAAGCCTGGCTGAATATCCGCAAGAACCGCCAGGATTCGAGTGACAACCAGTATAGCTGGGAGGCTGAATGCCAGACTTTACAGGGAGAAATTGATGAATTAAGGGTCAAAAAGTGGCAGGTTTTGAGGGAACAAAGTACAGCTGAAACCGAGCGGGACAAGCTGTATGCCAAACGCGATATGCTGATCAAACTCTTCGAAAGTGAGTTCTATCTGGCCCGCCGCATGAAAAATGAGCTTACAACC
>NZ_JBHYGF010000614.1:1378-2218 GCF_051859145.1 Dyadobacter sp. | reverse complement strand
TAATCTCATTCAGAAGAGCTCCAAGTAGCATGTCATACCGGGCTGCGGCCTGATTTTTTATCCCATTCTCATCTGATCAATCAAAAATAACAGGTCATGAACGAGCAAAATCCAAACGAACACGGCGATTACCAACGCGGCTACACACGTGGTATTGAGGGAATTGACCGTCAGGTTTATGA
The DNA here is from genome assembly GCF_051859145.1 of Dyadobacter sp. Classification (GTDB taxonomy): domain Bacteria; phylum Bacteroidota; class Bacteroidia; order Cytophagales; family Spirosomataceae; genus Dyadobacter. Next base: position 2,036 of record NZ_JBHYGF010000614.1, on the reverse strand, counting down.
AGCATATTTGTCCAGCGATGTCAACCACGACTGGATCCAGGAGCGGCTCACTTCTAAAAAGGAAGAGCTTTCCTCCGTTAAAACGACACACCAGGAAACCCGGCAGCTGCACAAGGTAGCTTACGATAAACTTCAAAACGAAGTAATGGAGCTGAACCGCACCGCGCGGCAAATGCAGGACCTGGAAAAAAGCGTTGCAGACATCGATCTGCAAACCGAACAGTTACGTGAAAAGAGAACGGAAAAAGCGCCTTCGTACTCGCTGGTAGCCGGACTTATCTTCCTGGCAGCAGGTATATCTTTCATTGCAGGTGACCTGATCATTTCGCACGAAATTGTTGCCTATGCATTGAATATCCGGAATTCCAATGAAGCCTGGGCATTTGCAATTGGTTTGGCGATGCTGTCAATCCTCCTGAAACCTGCTTACGACAGGCTGGTGGAAGAACCTTATCATAAAAATGAAACGCCAAAGGCGAGATCCAGATACGCAGGATTTAAGCTGGTACTTTCGATTTTCGCGATTGTCACACTGATTATTCTTGGCTGGTTCAGGTATGAGGCCTACCGTACTGATAAGCTGAAAGAAGCGATCAACAAGTCTGTTAAAAACCTCCAACCGAATGCAGTGGACCCGATGACAGGCGCGCCTATTAAC
>NZ_JBHYGF010000614.1:0-1368 GCF_051859145.1 Dyadobacter sp. | reverse complement strand
ATTGAGAATGCGCTCCGTAACTCCGACCAGCTCAACCTGGATCTGGTAAACAGTCCCTGGGCATTGCTTTCATTTGTACTAAGTGGAGTTTTGTTTGCAGTAGCAGGTGCGGTTTCGCTCGGTATGGCGCTGCCGGTTTTGCAGGGTTTTTGGTACCGGTGGCTGCAAATTGACCCGAAACTGGGCAGACTGAGAAGACGTCGTAAAAAGATTATCAAAGCAATGGAGCCACTGCAGGAACAACTGACCTTGCACATGACGCAGAAGAGCATTCTTGAAAATGACATTTCAGTACTGCCTGCCTTGGAAGAGCTCCGTGAAGAAGAAGCACGGATCCGCGCTGAAATTGAGACTTTGGAAAATGAGCGCAGAAAAGCGCTGACCGATAGTCGCATTCAATCTTTTGGTGACGGTTACGAACATGGAAAAGTGAGCCGGGATGTAATGAGCGAAGAAGAATATGATTCGTGGAGAGACAGTCACCTGACTGTTTCAAACCTGGCATTACGTGCTAAATCAAATGCCTCGGCCGATCGTGCGGTACAACGGGCGAAGAGCACCGGAATGCGGCCGCACCAGGCGATCAGAAAAGCAATTACAGATCGTTTCGACGAAAACAACTCATAGTTTCCTAAATTGGGGGTCGATATTAGATTAACATGATTGAGACCCCCCATTTACGAATTGTCCCTTGCGACGACACGCTTTTTGACGCAGTCCGCATGGGAAATAACACACTTGCCCGCGTTATGGGCGTGAATGTCCCTAAGAAGTGGACAGAATTCCGCGACACATTTACACCTTCTTACCACCGCTGGAAAGCCCACCCGCCTCTTCGTAACTGGTGGGTTTATCTTATTATTTACAAGCCCGACAATATGCTCATAGGCTCCTGCGGATACAAAGGCGAGCCTGATTCCAATGGAATGGTCGAGATAGGCTACGAGATTATGCCTTCACATCGTGGCAAAGGTCTTGGAACTGAAACCGCAAAAGGGCTACTCGACCATGCATTTTTACAACCTGGCGTGCATAAGGTAATCGCACATACGCTGGCTGAGGAAAATGCTTCTGCACATTTGCTTGAAAAAATCGGATTTATTCAGACAGAGGATGTTACCGATCCAGAGGATGGTTTTCTCTGGCGCTGGGAGATTGCCCGCAGATAATAGGCACAGGCTGGTTTCCGTTTAAATGACAGGACAATGCGATTAAAATTTATTGCATTGTGTTGATAAACTTTTGGCTTAATTAGCTACTTTGAATCCGTCAAAAGTTTGTTTTGCAGAACCCCTACCCACACCCATATGACCGGCATAACAAAGAATTCCTATCCCTGGCTTCGGAATTATCCCGAAGGCATTCCTT
>NZ_JBHYGF010000613.1:0-16828 GCF_051859145.1 Dyadobacter sp. | reverse complement strand
AGCTAACGGTGAGGTATATGTTTTTCATTTTGAGAGTTGGTAAATAGATATGCTATTTAATTAAGTGTGCGTTGAAGTAAGCAGACCTGTTTTGAGTAAATAAATCCAAATAACCTTGACCAAAATAGAAAATGTCTACAAACAACTGGTCACCTTTCAGCAGCCTTAAATCCCTAGAAATTAGAACCTCATTATCTGAACCACTTGCCTCATCATCTGAAATGATGGTTTCTGATCCATTACGGAAAAGCATAAGCCGAAGTTGATAATCGCCGGCGTCTTGCGGCGAGATGAATACATCAAAATGGTATAAGCCTTCAATCGGGACAGTAAATGTACTTGCAGGGGATTCGTTGTACAGTGTATAAGAGTTGCTCAGATCGTAATCCTCGGCTGCAAATGGAATTCGATACGTTTGCTGCGAAGGGACTACCTGTCCGCCTTCGCCCTTAACCTCAGAAGCAGAGAACGCGATCGGCCCCTGCCAAGAGGCTTCACCACTTGCGTCGCTTGTTAAGATTTTACCAGCTCCGGGCACTTGTCCCGTTCCGAATATCTTCATGAAACCCTTAACCTGTAGCGCGTAGCCATTATCACTTTCCGCAAATATCCCGGTTCCAACACCTGAGGAGTAGCCTTTAATAGCAATTGTCCCACTACTACCTTGAAAATTTTGAATGTTGAAAGCAGTTGTTGTCGATACTCCTTGTGAATAAGGCAGCTTCAATCTTGACAATATCTCCCAGTTCGGAGAAGCTGTTGTACCCGTATTCTGATAGTATCCCGCCCCGCTTAAAACATTACCATTTCTGTTGTAGACTAGCAAACCCGTGGCTGGACTCGGCACCGTCGCATTATCAATCGAACTCTGTAATTCAACCTGCGGGATAAGAAGACCTTTATTGGTACTCTGAATATCCAATGCGGCGCTTGGGTGGGGTGTTGTGGTGTTGATACCAACACCCTGTGCATTTGCCTGTTCGTAGCCTGAGCTTAAAACAAGCGCGGCAACGAGGAATTTCAGATATCCGATCTTCCAGATCTGTTGTGAAGGAAGGCAGGCCAGGCGCTTCCGCAAAAAAGTAAGTAGAGATAGGTTGTTCATAGTAGTTTGTATATAAGATTTGGCTAATAGATGCTGTGAGTAAATATGCAATTGCTATTGTTTGATACGAAGGCGTATTGATCCTGAGGTAGCTTTGAAGAATCTATCGGTTAGAGCAATTGTAAATACCTGCGCAAACCCTATAATCCCTAAATTGCTGCATTTACAAACCACAGCAATTTGGCATTGTCACGCTCCACTTTCCCCCGCCTCGACATTGGCCCGCTTTCGGAGTACAGGGCGGAGGATTTTATGATCAGCCGGTTTTCAGAATACCTCGAAGAGCATCAGAACCTGGTGTTTCCGCACCGGCACAGCTTTTACCACCTGGTCCTTTTTACCAGCGGCGCAGGTGAGCATATCATTGATTTTAACCATTTCCAGGTTACGGCAGGACAGATTTATTTCATGGTGCCCGGTCAGGTGCACGACTGGCGGTTTGAAGGTGCGCCAGAGGGTTACGTTGTTAACTTTTCAGAATCGTTCTTCCAATCTTTCCTATTGCAACCTGATTACCTCGATTTCTTCAATTTCCTGAACAGCAGCGACAGCCGGAGCAATGTATTACAGCTTAATGCTTCGGTTTTCGGGAAAGTGACAAATGTTTTTGAAGAGTTGCTGGAACAGCAGCGGGGAGCGGCTTTGTTCCGTAAGGATATGACACGGGTTTTGCTGTTGCAGCTATTTTTCCTGGTGGCGAGGAATGAGCCGGCAGAGCTGACCAGCGGAAAACAGGTACCCCGAAACCCTGTGATCCGCGATTTTCAAAAGTTGGTCGACAGGCACTTCAGTACCATCAAACAGCCTGGCGCTTACGCCAAACTCCTGAACATCACACCCAACCACCTGAATGCATTGTGCAAAGAACACCTGGGCGTACAAGCAGGCGAAATCATCCGCGCGCGCATTGTACTCGAAGCAAAAAGGCTGCTGATCAACCTCAACCTGAGCATTTCACAAGTTTCCGACCAACTCCATTTCAGCGATAACTCTTACTTTACGAAGTTCTTTAAGAAAGAAACAGGAGTGACGCCGGAGGGGTTTAGGGGGAATGATTAATGACTGAATGAGTGAATGACTGAATGAGTGAATGAATTAGTGAGTGAGTGAGTGAGTGAGTGAGTGAGTGAGTGAGTCAGTTATTTTTGTCACCCTGAGCGCAGTCGAAGGGAGGAGCGTTATCGCCCGGCCCTTCGACTGCGCTCAGGGTGACAAAGGCGACAACGACCGCCCTTTGACCGCTTAGCGGCCCGGTGCGCTCGGGGCAACAAAGTCATCGATAACTGCCTTTATTCACTAATTCACTCATTCAGTTATTCAAAATTCCCTCATTCAGTCATTCAATCATTCAATCATTCAAAATTATACTTCCGCCGCTGGCTTGATAAAAAGTGCTAGCCAGGAGCGTCTGGCTAGGCGGTAGAACCAGGGGGTTAGGATCACCAGGATGGGGATGATTGCGAACAGGAAATAATCCAGGTATTGTTCGAAGAAGTTGACGCAGATGAGGAATGCGATTACCATGAATGCGACGTAAAATGCGTAGCTCATGTACAATGCGCCCTGGTAAAAGCCCGGTTCGGGGACCAGATTTTCGCCGCAATGCGGACAATGCTTGTGCATTTTTTCAAAGTTTTTGAGATCGTAGGCGCTTTTGCTCACGAAAAAGTCACCCACGCCGCAACGGGGACATTTATTGAAAAATACGCTGTATAGTCTGTTATGCCTGGCCATGATCGTGCTGTTTATCAGTTGAAGGGGGTATTCATTGTTTACCTTACAAATTTCCTCAGAAAACCCCTTTGAAAAAATGACTGAAGTTACCTTTTATGGTAAAAATCAACGATTATAAAACTCATTCCAGGGTGTTGATAAAACCTGCGAGTCCGGCAATGTCGAATGTGTGGTCAACGATACCTGCTGAGATGGCGTGTTGCGGCATGAATGGCATTTGTGCGGTATCAGGTTGCTGGGCTACGGTCCGGCCACCGGCATGTTTGATCGAAATCAAACCGTTTGTACCATCTTCATTGGCACCAGACAAGATAATGCCAATCGTTGACGCACCAAAAACATCAGCTGCTGATTCAAATGTAACATCGATGCTGGGCCGGCTGAAATTAATTTTCTCGGAGTAGTCCAGCGAGAATGTGTGGTCTTTTTCAATGAGCAAGTGGTAATCGGCAGGAGCGAGATAAATGCAGCCGGGCACGATAGGATCTTTGTCTTCTACTTCGACAGTTTTGTTCAAAGTCTTACTTGCGAGCAACTCCGTGAGCGACGAATCGGCCGAGTTGCGGCGGTGGAGTACAAGTACAATAGGGAAGGGGAGATCGGCTTTGAGCCTCGGAAGCAGCTTGAAAAGCACTTCCAGACTACCCGCAGAACCGCCGATCAGGAGCAGTCCGCAATGTCGTGCTACATGATTTTCTTCCATATCTTCTCGCGGTTCAGCTGTTTAAACTTGTTTTGTACCACAGAAAATTTCAGCGTTTCCTTTGTTCCGAGCGCCAGGTAGCTCAACGGAGCAAGACTGGCATCAAACAATTTGAGCACGCGGTCCTGCAATTCTTTATCAAAATAGATCAGCACATTGCGACAAAGGATCAGGTCAAATTCATTGAAAGAGCTGTCAGAAACCAGGTTATGTGTTGAAATAATGATTTTCTCCGCAAGTTCCTTATCAAATTTGGCCTGCCCGTAATTGGCTGTATAGTAACCGGAAAAATCCCTGGTACCACCCGACGCAATGTAGCTCTCCGAATATTGTTTCATTTGGGAAAGCGGGAAAATGCCCTTTCTCACTTTTTCCAGCACAGTAGGGTTCAGGTCAGTCGCGTATAGTAATGACTTGCGGAGCAGCCCCGCTTCTTTCAGCAGGATCGCCATTGAATAAACCTCCTCGCCGGTAGAACAGCCTGCATGCCAGATCCGTATGAAAGGCTTCGTGCCCAGCACAGGCAGTATATCCTCCCGCAATGCTTTGTAAAAGGAAGGATCACGGAACATCTCCGTTACATTCACGGTGATCTCTTCTACAAATCTTTTCAGGTAGTCGGGATCGTTTTTGACGCGGTAGCGTAACTCGGCAAAACTCGGGAATTTGTCGAGCAGGCAAAGCCGCTCAATGCGCCTTTTTAGCGAGGCGCGGGAGTAGCTGGTAAAATCATATCCGTACAAATCGAATAAGTCCGTCAGCAGCAGGTCGATATTTTCATCATCAATCATTTTCCACACTTATATATCTTCCAGCAGCAGCAACAATTTATCAACATCAATCGGTTTTGAAATATAAGCGTCGGCACCAGCTTCCAGGCATTTCTCCCGGTCGCCTACCATCGCCTGCGCAGTCACCGCAATTACGGGCGTACCTTTCCGCTGCTCAATGCGCTTGATCAGCGGAATCGCCTCATATCCGTCCATTTCGGGCATCATCATATCAATCAGCACTGCATTCACCACCTCATCGGTTTTCAGCAGTTCCAAAGCCTCCGGCGCACCGCTACTCGACACACAGTCAAATCCTTTCGCCTTCAAAGTAGCCTTCAAAGCAAAAATATTCCGCGCATCATCATCAATTATCAAAATCCTTTTTTTATTCATATAAACGTCAAGAGTGGAAGTGGGGGTAGTGGTTTAGTTGATGAGTTAGTGAGTTAGCGAGTTAGTGAGTGTAAATCACTAACTCACTAACTCGCTAACTCATTCAATCATTCAGTCATTCAGTCATTCAATCATTCAATCATTCAAAACCTCTCATAAAGCCAAACCCGCAACAGCGACATCAGCTGGTCGATATCCACTGGCTTGGTAATGTAGTCGGACGCGCCTGCATTGATACACTTTTCCCGGTCGCCGGTCATTGCTTTTGCGGTTACGGCGATCACAGGCAGGTTGCGCCATTTAGGATTTTCACGAATGCGGCGTGCTGTTTCGTACCCGTCCATTTGCGGCATCATCATATCCAGCAGCACAACATCGATCTCCGGATTATCTTCCAGCTTGGCCAGCGCTTCCTTGCCGTCGAGGGCAGTTACTACATTCATTTTGTAGTTTTCAAGCGATTTAGAGAGCGAAAAGATGTTACGCACATCGTCGTCGGCGATCAGTACTGTCTTATTACTCAGGATCTCACCTAATCCACCCAGCTTTTTCTGGTCTGACGAGCGTTGCGTCGACTTCTTATTCTCTTCCACCACGTGCAGGAACAATGAAACTTCATCGAGCATGCGCTGGTAAGAATGCGCCGTTTTCACGATAATGGAATCTGCATACTGTTTGATACGCAGCTCTTCGGACATAGACAGGCTCTTTCCGGTAAATATGATAATGGGAACATTTTCAAATCCCGGATTTTTCTTGGCTTCTTCTAGCGCATCGTAAGCTTTCTTGTCGGGGATACCCATATCGAGGATCACACAGTCGGCTTCATTGTTCTTCAATGCGGAGATACCTTCCGACAAATCGCTTTTTAGCTCTGAGTTGATATCAAAGGTGCCGAGGAAATAAGCGAGTGCCTTGGCGTGCATAGAGTTATCTTCCAGGATCAGCACTTTTTTAGACTTTTTGCTGATCACATATTCTATCTTTTTAAAAACCTCCTGCAACTTGTCAATCGCCATCGGTTTGTCAATAAAATCGATCGCGCCCTTCATCAAACTTTCGTTTTTCATCCTGTGCGACGACATAATGTGCACCGGGATATGCCGCGTCTCGGGATCGGTTTTCAGTTGGTCCATCACATCCCAGCCGCTGATCACCGGCAGCTGGATATCCAGCAGGATACCTATTGGCTTAAAGGTTTTGGCAAGCTGCAAACCTTCATCGCCTCTTACTGAAACAATGCCTTTGTAGCCGTGGCGACGTGTGTAATCGAGCAGCGATTTGGCAAAAAAGGTGTCATCTTCAACAATCAGGATCGTTTTGTCGCCGGATTGAACTGTATTCCGGTCGTCCGAAATGCTTTCGGGAATGATCGTGCTCACAAACCGGTAATCCGTTTCAGGTGCCGCCTTCACAGGAACCGTTTCTTCTTTGGCCTGTTTGAAAAAATCCTCTTCCTTCTCCTGAACCGCATATATAGCTGCAATCGGGATGATGATCGTAAACTCGCTTCCCTGGTTTTCAATGCTGGTAAGTGCAATTTCACCACCAAGCAGCTTCACCAGCTCGCGGCTGATCGAAAGTCCGAGCCCGGTACCGCCATATTTACGTTTGGTTGAACCGTCTGCCTGCTGGAATGCTTCAAAAATATGCTTCTGCTTCTCAGGCGCAACTCCGATACCCGTATCTTTTACCTTGAAGTCAAGCATATTGTGATTGCCTTCATGCAGTTTTATCTGAACTTCGACGTAGCCTTTGGCGGTAAATTTCAGCGCATTGGAAATCAGGTTTTTCAGGATTTGTTCCAAACGCATTTTATCCGTTTCTATCACTGCCGGAACTCCCTGGCCAATGTTAACAGTAAAATCAAGTCCTTTTTCACGGGCAACCGGCGCAAACATCCCTTTCAGGTCGTCGGAGATTTCTTTAATGGAAACATTCACATAATCCAGCTCCATCTTGCCGGCCTCGATTTTGGAAAGATCCAGGATTTCATCGATCAGCCCCAGCAACCCATTGCCCGAAGACTGGATTACAGTAGCATACTCGATCTGCTCGTCTGTCAAATTCTTATCGTCATTTTCGGACAACAGCCTGCTCAGCAGCAAAATAGAGTTAAGTGGCGTACGCAGCTCGTGCGACATATTGGCCAAAAACTCTGATTTATACCGCGTCGTCAGTTCAAGCTCTTCGGCCTTTTTGACGATTTCTACATTCTTCTCTTCCAGCAAACCACTTCGCTCTTCGAGTTCCTCATTGGTCTGCTGCAATTCTTCCTGTTGCACGCGTAATTCCTCTTCCGAAGCCTGCAATTTCTGCGACTGTGCTTCCAGTTCTGCATTCAGGTTTTCCAGTTCGTTGTGTTGCGTTTGCAGTTCTTCCGCCTGTGCCTGCGTTTCTTCCAGGAAGTTCTGGAGTTTCAGGTAATCCAGAGCAGAGTTCACGCTCGTGCCGATAGCTTCCAGGTTGTTTTCCAAAAACTGCATTTGCAGTTCATCCGGATTTTTCAGGAAGGCAAGCTCGATCACACCAATGCATTCATTCGCATAGGAGAGTGGCAGGATCACAACCGCTGCGGGACTCACATCGCCCAGGGACGAAGTGATGCGCAGGTAGTTAGCGGGAACGTCGTTGACGAACATCGGCTTTTTACTTTCAATTACCTGTCCGGCCAATCCTTCACCTGGAGTGATCATTTCCGGCGCGCTTTTCACCGCATAAGTCCCAGTCAGCCGGTAATTCCAGTCATTGTCCATAATGTAAATGGTACCGAGACTTGCGCCCGAATAGTCTGCCAGGGTATTGAGCAAATTGGCCGTCAACTTTTTAAGGATCCGCTCGCCTCTAATTGCGTCGCTGATCTTTACAGATCCGGTTTGCAGCCAGTTTCTGTGGTTCAGGTCATTGAATGTTTGTTCCAGGGAACCTGTCATTTTGTTGAGCGCCACTGAAATCCGACCAATTTCATCTTCCGATTCGTCTGTGCTGCGCACTGTATAGTCGCCGTCTGAAACCTGCTGAGTAACTTCCTCAATGTACCTGATCCGTCTCTCAGTATCTGCGTATTTCCTGTTTTCAAGCTCCTGCAGGGCAATGCGCTTGTCCATGTCATTCTTGATACGGAAATAGGCAAATACCGTGATCATGATTGAAATGAGCGCGGCTATGATCAGCAGGATAGGAGTGTATTTAATGTAAATCTGTTGCTGTTCGAGGCGGTTGGCGAGGATCGCTTTCTCTTCGTCCTTGATATGCTCCGTAGCAAATCTCAGATCGTCCATTACTTTTTTTCCGCGCAGCATCTCACGCAACCGCGCCTCGGTATCCGTGGCAAAACCGGGTGTTTTGCGCGTCATATCAATGATATTCTGCATTTGCCCGAACTTGGCTTCGTACAGCGCCTTTATTTCCCGCAGGTATTTCTGCTGGGCTGGATTGTCAAGTGTCAGCTCAGAGAGGCGGTTGTAGCTGCGCGTGGTTTTTTCATAAGCTCCATTATAGGGTTCCAGGAAAGCCGGTTCAAGTGTTACCAGGAAACCGCGCTGTCCCGTTTCCGCATCCTTCATGTGCGAAATAATCGCCTCCGCTTCCAGCAGTACTTCGTTGGTGTGATTGACCAGCTCTGAGTTGTTGATCAGCTTCTGGGTACTATAATACGACGCCAGCAAACTGAAAATCAGCAGCAGGGTAGAAAATGAAAATACGATTTGAAGCTGCTGGATAATGGAGTTAGAAGTTTTTCTCATAAATGCGTTTACTTGTTTTCAAGGGTTCCTTCATGTGGTATTTGCTGAACAGCCGGCAACACCAGGATAAACCGGGCGCCTTCGTTCTGCGTGCTTTGGGCAGATATCAGCCCATTATGTTTGTCCATGATTTTTTTGGCGATAGCCAGACCGATACCCGTGCCTTCGTAGGTGTTCAGATTGTTGAGGCGCTGGAAAATGACAAATATCCGGTCAAGAAATTTCTCGTCGAAACCTATTCCGTTGTCGGCAATAACAATCCTGCAAAAACCACCGTCCGGAGCAGCTGCTGAATGCACATCTTTCTGCTCGATAAGCTCTGCGGTAATGGTAATGCGTGGCGGCACGTCGGGTTTGGAGAATTTCAATGCATTGCTGATCAGATTCTGAAATACCTGCCTGATCTGGCTGGGGATAGTATCGATCAGCGGCAGCTTGCCAATGGAGATCTCTGCATTCTTTTGTAAAATGATTTCGTCAAAGTCCGATAGCAGATCGCTGATGAGCAAATTGAGGTCAGTAGGCTGGAAATTTGCTTTGACCGAAAGCCGGGAATAATCAAGCAAGTCGCTGATCAGGCGCGACATTCTTGCAGAAGAGTTGATCGACCGGTTGAGGTAAGAGGTCGCCTCTGCATTGTCGTTCAGGTATTTATCTTTAATCAAATGGCTGAATGTCTGGATTTTCCTGAGCGGCTCCTTCAAATCGTGGGATACTACCCAGGCAAACTGCTGCAATTCATGGTTGGTGGTTTCCAGCTCTGTGTTCTTATCCATCAGTTCCTTCGTCCGCAGCTCAACCTTATGTTCCAGCAGCTCATTGGCCATTTTTTGCTGGTGTATATCTGTAAATGAACCAACCCAGCGTACAATGCCGGTTCCCTGGTAGACCGGGATGATCTTTAAAAGGAAGTATCTGTAATCAGTAGTGCCAAGCTGTTTGAGCCGGGCTTCCGTCGAAAATTCCTGTCCGTTTCGGAAACTTTCTTCCCATTTCTGCCAGAAATCATCTTCCGGGTGCGTCTCGGGAAATATTGCTGCGTCTTCCGAATATTGAAACCAGTGTTCATTCACATACTCGATCTTTCCGTCCGTTTTAACGGTGAATGCGATCTGCGGTAATGATTCGAGTATAAAGCGTAACTCCTGCATGCGGGAGGCGAGCTCATCCTGGGCATTTTTACGGATATCGATCTCCTGCCTCAGTGACTCCTGAATTGCTTTCAGCTCCTGCTGCTGCTCATACAGCCGCACAAAAGTTTTTACTTTCAGCAACAGAATATCAGGATCAACGGGTTTGGTGAGATAATCAATTCCGCCGGAGGCATAACCTCGTGTGATAAAACGCTTTTCGGTATTTACGGCGGAGAGGAAAAGAATGGGTGTGTCTTTGGCCCTGCCAAAACCGGAAATAGCCTCGGCGACTTCAAATCCGTCCATTCCGGGCATTTGCACATCCATGATAATCACGGAGTAATTGTTGTTGAGCACCTTCTTCAACGCCTCCTCCCCAGACTCGGCTGAGTCTGTTCTAAAATCATGTAGTTCCAGGATTTTCTTTAGAGGTAGAATGTTTTCCGGCCTGTCGTCGACAATCAGGATCATAGTAAAGGGTAAAGAAACAAACAGGAGTGCACGTGTGACTTTTGGTTTACAAAAATCATACCTAAATGCCCTATCCGCGCAAATAAGCCATTTTTGACAACATTACGAAGTGGTTTCCTCCCGAAGTGACTGCGCAACCAGCAATTTCAACTCCTCTACCCACTTTTGAACTGTAATCATCGGATGCACGTACGGCGTTTCAAAATCCTCGATGATAGAGGTTTTGCCTTTTTCTCTGACAAGCCTGATGAGTCCTTCCACCAGGTAATCCTGCGATGAATCAAACTCCGTGTCTTCATTGGTCTCCGCTGTTTGTTCAAGGAATTCAGCCAGTCTCAGAAGTTCCTCTTGTGTCATAGTAGTTCAGTTTGGCAGCTTGTGTATGGGGAAAAATCTCCCGGGAACCACGGTTCTCGCGTGGCATAATTTTATAGCAAATTGCGTACTAACAGCTCAGCCGGGCGACAAAATGCTGTTTTTTGCAGCTTAAAGGCACATCAGGTTGCCAGTCCTCAGATCATCGCAGAAAAAAAATCAGCATATATGAAAAAAATTGCCAACAAGAAAGTTGTAGATCAATCCAAGTTAGACAATATAGTAGTGTACCCCGGAGAGCCTTATCCGCTTGGTGCTACGTGGGACGGAAAAGGGGTGAATTTTGCGCTTTACTCTGAGCATGCGACAGGCGTAGAGCTTTGTCTTTTTGACAGCGAAGAGAGTGTTACCGAGAATGTCAAAATCCAGATTCGGGAAGTTTCGCATTACGTATGGCACGTATACGTTCCAGGGCTTAAACCCGGACAGCTTTACGGTTACCGCGTGCACGGGCCATACGAGCCGACGGTAGGTCTGCGCTTCAATCCCAACAAGTTATTGATCGATCCGTACGCAAAATCCATTTCCGGCACGATCCAGTGGCACGATTCCCTGTTCGGTTACGAGATCGGTCACCCCGATGAAGACTTAAGTTATAGCGAGTCGGATAGTGCGCCTTATGTGCCTAAGTCGGTTGTAGTAGATCATTTATTTGATTGGGAAAATGTAAAAGCGCCGGAGATTCCTTATCACGACACTATTATATATGAAGCCCACGTAAAAGGTTTTACCAATCTTCACCCGGACATTCCCGAGGAGATCAGGGGTACCTATGCGGGCCTTGCACATCACGCTTCGATCAGCTATTTGAAAAAGCTGGGCGTTAATGCGATTGAGCTGATGCCCGTGCACCATTTTATATCTGACCGCCATTTGAAAGAACGCGGCCTGACCAATTACTGGGGATACAATTCGATCGGCTTTTTTGCTCCGGATGTGCGGTATAGCAGCTCGGGTACGCACGGGCAGCAGGTGATTGAGTTTAAAAACATGGTAAAGGAAATGCACAAAGCCGGCATTGAGGTTATTCTTGATGTGGTGTACAACCATACCGGTGAAGGCAACCAGATGGGCCCGACTATTTCTTTCCGGGGAATTGATAATATGGCTTATTATCGTTTGGTAGACGGTCGCTACTATATGGATTATACCGGTACAGGTAATACGCTGAATGCAAGGCTGCCCAATGTACTGAGACTGATCATGGATAGTCTGCGCTACTGGATCACGGAAATGCATGTTGACGGCTTCCGTTTTGACCTTGCGTCAACCCTGGCACGGGAGCTGCACGAAGTGGACAGACTAAGCGCATTCTTCGATATCATCCACCAGGACCCCATTATTTCGCAGGTGAAACTGATTGCCGAACCATGGGATATTGGCCACGACGGCTACCAGGTAGGTAAGTTTCCGATCGGTTGGGCTGAATGGAACGGGCGGTACCGCGACTGTATGCGCGACTACTGGCGCGGGGCAGACAGTATGCTCGCCGAATTTGCAGAGCGATTTACCGGAAGTTCAGATTTATACAAAGGAGAAGACCGGCATCCTACCGCGAGCATCAACTTCATTACCGCGCACGACGGTTTTACTTTGAATGATCTGGTGTCGTATAATGACAAGCGTAACGACGAGAATGGAGAAGATAACAATGACGGAGAAAGTCATAACCGCTCCTGGAACTGCGGTGAAGAGGGGCCAACGGACAATCCGGAAGTGATTGAGCTCAGAGATAAGCAGAAGCGGAATTTTCTGACAACCCTTTTTCTTTCCCAGGGCGTACCAATGCTCGTTGCGGGGGACGAATGGGGTAGGTCGCAAGGCGGGAACAACAATGCCTATTGCCAGGATAATGAGATTTCGTGGCTGAACTGGGACAAGGCAGACCAGAAAATGCTCGCATTTACGCAAAAGCTGATCAAATTCTGTAAAGCCCACGCCACGTTCCGCCGCAGACACTGGTTCCGTGGCATGCCGATCAAAGGGATTGGATTGGAGGATATTGCCTGGTTTTTGCCAGATGGAGAGGAAATGCCGGACGAGAACTGGAACCATGATTTCGCAAAATCATTGGGCGTGTTCCTGAACGGAAAGGGGATCCGTCACATGAACCCGAAAGGAGAGCCGATCTACGATGACAGCTTTTACATGATCTTCAATGCGCATTATGAGCCTGTGGAATACAAATTGCCACCTGAAAAATATGGTACCGAGTGGAGGAAGGTTATTGATACGAGCGAATGCTGCGTAAGCGAGGACGGACAGATCATTGCGCCGGATAGCACCATTACAGTTGACAGCAGATCGATAGTGGTTTTTAAACATGCATTGGAAGAGCAAAAATTATGAGCTTTAGTGAGAAATTGCCTGCTGCGCCAGGTATAAGATTTAATGAATTTGGAGAAGCGGAAGTGCTCATCTGGGCGCCGCTTGCTGAGGAAGCTAGTATTCTGCTGGTAGACCAGAACAAAAAACTGCCGCTTGAAAAAGCGGAATATGGTTACTGGACCCTGAAAACAGAAGATATCAAACCAGATGATCTGTATCAGATCGTGTTGGGCGACGAAGAGCCGCTTCCTGATCCTGCGTCTGTGTACCAGCCCCAAGGCGTACACGGACCGTCTCAGGCGGTTGATATCAAAAGTTTTCAATGGACAGACCAGCAATGGGCTAATCCGGCGCTTTCCGATTATATCATTTATGAAGTCCACATTGGTACATTCACGCCGGAAGGAACCCTGCAGGCAATAGAAAGTAAGCTCGATCACCTGGTTGAGCTGGGCGTTAATGCGATTGAAATAATGCCGGTATCTCAGTTTGCCGGTGGGCGCAACTGGGGTTACGATGGTGTGTTCCCCTATTCGGTACAGGATTCTTATGGCGGGCCGCGGGCTATGCAGGAGTTTGTCAATGCGTGTCACGCCAGGGGAATAGCTGTGGTGCTGGATATGGTTTACAACCACCTGGGCCCGGAAGGGAATGTGTTCGGCAAGTTTGGCCATTATTTTACTGAAAAATACCACACGCCCTGGGGCGACGCGGTCAATGTAGATGATGCGTGGAGCGATGCAGTGCGGCAGTATTTTATCGAAAATGCATTGATGTGGTTCCACGACTTCCATATAGATGCACTGCGGCTGGATGCTGTGCATGCGATCCGGGATTTTGGTCCATTGCATTTGCTGAAAGAAATGAAGATGCGGGTAGATGCGCTTTCGCAGGTCACCAATAAGCAGCATTACCTGATGGTGGAAATGGACCTGAACGATACGCGGTTTATCAAGCCCATTGAAGAAGGTGGCTATGGAATGGATGCACAATGGATCGACGAGTTCCACCATGCGCTACGGGTGTCTTCTGGTCAGCAAAAAAGCGGCTACTATTCCGATTTTGAGCCTATTGTTTCGCTTGCCAAGTCTTACAAAGATGCTTATGTATACGACGGAATCTACTCCGATCACCGCAAACGGAAATTTGGTGTTAAAGCGGACGGATTACCTGGCCAGCAGTTCATCGTATTTTCCCAAAACCATGATCACGTGGGTAACCGCATGCTTGGAGAGCGTACCAGCCAGCTGGTGAGTTTCGAAATGCAGAAGTTACTTGCCGGGGCGGTGCTGATCAGCCCGTATCTGCCGCTGTTGTTTATGGGCGAAGAATGGAGTGAGACAAATCCCTTTCAGTATTTTGTCAGCCACACTGATCCTGAACTGGCCGAAGCGGTACGAAAAGGAAGAAAGAGCGAGTTTGCGGCATTTCACATAGAAGGCGACGCGCCTGATCCAGTGAGTGAGGAAACTTTTCAAAAGTCGAAAGTGCAATGGGAACTGCTGGACAAAGAGCCGCACCGCACCATGCTGAACTACTATAAAACTTTCATTGCACTACGGAAACAAGAGCCCGCATTGCGCAAAACCGATCGGGATGGAATTGTGGTAGAAGGGTTTGAAGACCGGGAGCTTATCATTTTGCAGCGGATTTCGCCGGAACAGCATTTGACTGCCGTGCTGAACTTCTCAAAGAATGCGCAGGAAGTTTCGTTGCCCGGAGAGGCAAACTGGCAGAAGCTCATCGTTTCTTCTGATGCTAAGTGGGGAGGCGAAAAGGATCTTCCTGAAACCGCAGAGGGAGGCGTGATTAGGGTGCAGCCGGAATCTATATCGGTTTACACGCGCCGCTTATAAATTTCTGATCTTGATTTTAATGTCCTGAGGAGCAACCTCATCTCCGCCAAAATAGGGGAGTAGCTTATAGGCAATGCCGACGCCACCATCACAGTGGCGCGGCATTGTTGTTTCTACGCCACGAAAGGTGAAAATGTAAGATTTGTCCTTTGCTGCCAGCCTGAAACTGGTCAGTTCGTTGAGCTCGGCAGTACCGAGCTCTTTTTCCTGCCGCACGCCATTTACATACACATAAGCATAAATCCGGAGTGCGCCTTCACGCCAGTTCCACCCGAATCTGGCACTGTTGTTCTGGTGGCCGGAACTGCAATCCGAGAATCCGTATAGCTTGTTAATGTCATTCTGATTTTCAGGAACTGCATTCTGATACACGCAGCTGCTGTCGAAAATCGCCTGAAAATGCATGGAAGAAGAGGTAAATGGTGTATTGAGATTGTTGTCAACCTCGTGGTTTCCCTTGCGGATTGTGTAGGTAACAAAATCGTCACCAAGACTGGGTGAGTTGCCGATCCATTCACAGGAGGAAACGATCAACAGCAGCAGCAGAGCGGGAATGTATTTCATTCAGCAGGATATCTTAAACAACTCTATCAACGATCGCTGCTCAGGAAAATTGAATCCGTACCTGCGTTTTGAAGCATTTAAATGCATTATCCCTCCCGATAAGAAGTGGGCGGTACCGTCATTTTCTTCTTGAATATTCTCGAAAAATAAAATTCCGACTCAAAACCTGTCTTGTAAGCGATCTCGGAAACGGACAGCGATGTTTCCCGTAGCATTTCACAGGCTTTCTCAATTTTCAGGTTCAGGTGGTACTGTCCAGGCGAGGTACCAATTACCTCTTTAAATGCTTTCCTGAACCAGCCGTAACTTACCCCGTGCTGCCGCGCGAGTTTTTCCATATCCAGGTTCACTGTGCTGCTTTCGTGAATCTGGTAGCGCATTCGGTGCACGAGTTTTTCCTTGTAAGATCGCGCGTGATCCGTCATCAATGCAGATGCATAAATGAGGCCCAGCAGCTGGATAACCAGGCAGGAGGAAATTTGCTTGTAAGCTATTCCCTCGAATTTCAAGGTTTGCACAAGGCGGATAAATACATTCAGAAGCTCGGAGTTGAAACCAATGCGGATCAGCGGATTCTCTGCATTGAAGCAGTCCTGCCGCATCAGGTACTCCGAATAATGGCCGCCAAATCCCACCCAAAATTCCTCCCAGCCCGATTCCTGCGAAGGTTTATAGCGGTGCCAGACATTAGGAAAAAGCAGGAATGCAGTGCCGGCCTCAACGATCGTGGGTGGAATGGTTTCGGTCTCAAACACGCCGCTGCCGGTGGAGATATACACCAGCTGAAACTCGTTGAGAACTCTTCCTTTTTCCCAGTCGAAGTAGTAGCTGTCGGGGTGGTTCTGGTCGGGATAAATCTTGCCGGCCGGATGCAGGTTGTGACCAACATTCAGGATAGATACGCCCCAGTTGGGTTCTGAGCCTGCCAGTGCTTCGAGTTGTTCCTGACTGAAATATTTACGGTATAGTTCCATATCAATTTGTGCAAATATTGAATCACATTATTCATTGGATGTGATCTGTATTGTGTCCTACTTTTGCAAAACAAAGTTTAATTTAAACTAGTTTTAACTACTTCTCAACGAAAAAATAATTCTCCTCGCCTTTTTGCAAGATCTGGCGTAAGAGAAGAATTTGTATTTTTTGATATGGCAAAATTTTACATGCATCAACTAAAAATCGGTCTGTTCGGTATTGGGCTGGAAGCTTATTGGGAACAATTTGAAGGACTGGAAGAGCGACTTAACGGTTACCTCGAAATCGTCGATGCAAAGCTGACCGACTACGGTGCCGAGATCGTCAACCTCGGGTTGATCGACAGTCCCGAAGAAGCAATGGAGGCTGGTCATGTATTCAGAAAAGCAGATGTAGACCTGATTTTTTTATACGTAACCACCTACGCGCTTTCTGCTACGGTTTTGCCGGTTGTGAGGCGGGCGAATGTGCCGGTAATCGTGCTCAACCTCGTTCCCGAAGCAGCTATCAATTACAATGCGTTCAAAAAAATCGGTGACCGGACCCGAATGACGGGGGAGTGGCTGGCTTATTGTTCAGCGTGCCCGGTGCCGGAACTAGCGAATGTTTTCAAACGGGCGCGCGTACCATTTTACCAGGTTACCGGCATGCTGCATAACGATCCCGAAGCGT
>NZ_JBHYGF010000612.1:0-16887 GCF_051859145.1 Dyadobacter sp. | reverse complement strand
CGGCAATCTGACGGTACAATGCTGGTCTGTCATTTTTGAAATCATGGATCAATGCAACAAACCTGTCCATCCCAATCGTTTTGAGCCGCTGATGCACGACGTCCAATGCAGCCCGTTTTTGACAAACTAGCAACACCCGCTTTCCTCTGGAAGCGAAGTCCGACATCAGGTTACATATCAGCTGCGACTTGCCACTTCCGGGCGGCCCCTGCACCACGACCGATTTACCCGCTTTTACCTGTAAAATAATATCCTCCTGCGCCTCGTCAACCGGAAATGGTGTCAGGATTTCTTCCTCCCGCACACTTCGAACTTCTGACTGTGAAGGCAAAGCCAAGCTGTTTTCCTGATCTTCCATATACCATGCCTCTTCCGCATTAATCAATGGAACGGAAAATGGTTGTTCGTCAAAAGCGGAAATCAGTGCATTGTAGTCAGGTACGAGATAGGAGCCGGCTTGCGGGAAAATACCTAAAACTGCCTCGGGAAATAGCTTTAACTCCCCGTTCCGGCAAGAATTATCCAGCTCCGAAGCTTTCTCTGCCGAGAATGCAACCAGCTTTTCTTCAAATAATTCCTGATTAAAGTTGATCCGGAATGGCGTTGTTTTCAACCATTCGTACAGCTGTGTCCTGAATTCCAGGAAATCTTTAGGAAAGTCTTCAAACGATTTTTCAAGAATTTCGTCAGGTAAGGAAGTTTCGTTGAAATGCGCATAAGCGAGTGCAAAGCTTTGGTTCAAGACCACATTACCTTCTTCCCGCAGCTGCAAACACCATTGTTCACGGTCCATTTTAAGCGTAACCGGAAAGAACAATAACGGAGCATGAATGGAAGTACCATCGGACAGCTTTCCTTTTACGAACGGATAGCCTACGAATAAATCCTCTGAACCCCGTTCCTCGGCAATAAACTGCTCGGTCCTGCTGATCTTCCGTAACCTTTTGCTGATTTGGTTTACCTTTTCGTATCGAGGATCAGCCACATCGCAGATAGCAATGCGCGCTTTTTGTTGCACAAGCTGCCTGACCAGATCAATGGAAGGTTTTTCCAGAACGAAGTCCGTATCGTGCAGATCAATAAACTGCTCCGCCGCGAGATGCGTGAGGAGCAGTGATTTATTCCGGGTACTTAAATTGGTCAGTCTTTTTAAATAAGCTTTCAGAATCCGCTTCATACATACTCCAACGATCCTGAGTGCTAGCTATTTGAAAGTACTTTTTCTTCTTCCTTTTTCGGAAATATAACAGAAGCCAGGATACTGATAGCCAGGATTCCGATGATCACGTAAAGTGAGTAGATCGTTTCAAAGCCAATTGATTCCAGGTAGCTGTGTGCCAGCATTTTCCCTCCAATAAATACGAGCAGAACGCCGAGACCATATTTCAGGAAGCGGAACAAGCCCATGATATTGCTAAGGAAGAAGAACATGGAACGCAATCCCATGATCGCGAAAATGTTGGAGAAGAAAACGACGTATGGATCTTTTGTAACAGAGAAAACCGCCGGAACAGAATCGACAGCAAATATCAGATCGGTAAATTCAATGATCAGTACCACTACGAAAAGTGGTGTAAGCATCCATTTGCCCCTTTTCTTTACAAAGAAATGCTCTCTTACATATCTTGGAAAAACAGGCAGGTATTTGGATGCAAATTTTACAACAGGGTGCTTGGCCGGATCGATCTTTTCCTCTTCTCCCCCTTCAAAAAAGATCTTACCACCCTGGTAAACAAGCAATGCACCAAAAACGAGGATGATCCATTCGAAGCGCTGCATCAATGCGGAACCTACAAAAATGAACACGAAACGCATGAGTATCGCACCCAGTACGCCCCATAACAGCACTTTCTTGTAGTATTTTGGCCGTACGCCAAAGGAGGCGAAGATCAGGATAATAACAAATATGTTATCGACAGACAAAGCATATTCAAGCAGGTAGCCGGTAATAAATTCCAGCGACATGTTTTTACGGTATACCTCAACACTGGCCTCGAAATTGCCGGGAATCAGTGTCAGGTGCGGGGCATATTTATCTTTAATGTGTTCCAGCTGTGCGTAATTCTCCACGCCATGAATGAGGTCACCATGCGTTCTTATGATCATGTAAAAGCCCAATGCGAGGGCAATCCACACGATCGTCCATAAAGCGGCCTCCTTGAACTTGACTATATGGTCTTTTCTGTTGAAAAAAACACCCAGGTCAAGAAGAAGCATAATGGTAATAACCAGTATAAAACCTGCGAAAAACAATACTTCGTTAGAAAGTAACATGAAAAAACGCTGTTATATATTTTAGACTTAGAGACAACATCCGGCTGAAAAAGGCCTTCACAGCCTGCATTGCCTACTCAGAAGGATAAAGGTACTCAAAATATCAAATGGATGGTCGAAATGGGACGGGCGGCAAAAACCAGAAGCCAGTCTGAAAATTTTTCCTGATAAAACCGCGCCAGCTTTATGGAAGCGATGCAGACAGATAAAAAAAGTTTAGCAGTTATAGTACGTGAGTTACAATTTGTTAATTAGTCTGCTCAGATTTTTTGTTAAATATTTGTTGTAAAAACTTGCGTCAAATAGTGCGTGTACATACATTTGCACCACGATAACCGAATCGGTTACGCGAAAGTAGCTCAGCTGGTAGAGCGCGACCTTGCCAAGGTCGAGGTCGCGGGTTCGAACCCCGTCTTTCGCTCAGAGAGCAAAGCACCGGAAACGGTGCTTTTTTTCTCTTAGGTACCATCACAAAAATATGGCACTGGCCGGGGTGGTGGAACTGGTAGACACGCAGGACTTAAAATCCTGTGAGCCGAAACGCTCGTACGGGTTCGATTCCCGTCCCCGGTACCAACGAAAAAGCAGTTACGAACCAAGGTTCATAACTGCTTTCTTTATGATAAAACATAGCTGACTTACAAGAGCTCTTGCGTTAGCTACGTTTATTCTTCAATCCAATACAACTCTGGTCTTTGATCCTGCTTTATCAGTACCATCATCGCCAACTTGCAGGTAATAGGTACCCCGCGGTAGATCTCTCACGTTAATCTGCACCTTATTATCACTTCCAGCTTCTTTTGACAAAGAAACGGACTTTGCAACTTTACCGGTTTTCTCGCTATACAGCTTTGCCTCTTTCGGAAGTTTGGCCGATTTATTATTGGTCGACAAATCCAGGTTCAGTACATCACTGGCCGGGTTCGGATAAGCTGCCATTAACCATGGTCCAATTCCCTGAAATGATGCTGTTGTCGATAGCGTACCACATTGATTGGTTAACACAAGAGGGTTAAAATCTAAAGTCTGGTAGGGTTGCAGGATGAAATCAAATCTCATTACACCCGCTGACCCTTGTGCCGGACCTGAGCTAAAAACCGGATTCCAGGTGATTGTTGTATAATCGGAATTGTAAAATGTAATATAATGATTATCGTAGGGAGATACCTGATGCGTATAGGTATCAACTGGTGTTGCCGATAAGTCGTATCTCAGATCATTGCGGTTTGGCGGCGACAGCTTGTCTACTGTGCCTGTTACCGAAGATGTACTTTGCACCCCGCAGACAGTTGAAAAAGCTCTCACCGTATAAGTTCCGTCACCTATGCCTCCGATATTTGCAGATGTTCCCGTTATAGTCTGAGCAGAACTGCTGCCGTTCACTCTGACATTTGCTGTGGGTGTCCACACAAACTTATCTGCATTCGTTCCGGTAGCAGTAATTGCTACGCTTTCGGTGGGAGAGCATAGTCTGATGGTTGATTGACTAATTGCGGAAATCGTAGGAAGTGGTCTGTTAACCGTCACTTCGATTTGTGACTGAAAGGTTTGACCAGTGATTTTTGCCTGAACTCTGATTGTGCCTCCTCCGCCTGCTGATGGAGTAGATGTTGCCGATGTGGATGTTGTTGTCACAGAACCTGGCGTCCATCCAGCTGGAAAGGTATAAGTGTAGGTAACAGGCAGACCAGCCATGTACGTCTCCACCGCCGGAACCGAAACGGTCACTGCCGAAGTTCCGCAAGCTCTGTCAACAGACTGGCCATTGGAACGTACTACTCCGGCTACTGTCATTGAAGCTGGCGTCCCTACATAATTGACAAACACCGGAACCGGGTCACTTGCTTTGGAGCTTGTGGTACTTCCCACTTTCCAGCTTACAGTTGCCTTGATACTTTTTTGTGTTGATGAAGTATGCTTGGTGTTAGCCCATTTGATTGTTGTTCGACCGTTTGTTCCCGCACCTCCTGTTGATAAAGCCGGCGCGACATCTTCATTGCGCCCAACATAAGTCCAGGAGACACTGATAGACCCCGCCCCGGACGGGAGACCGGAAACATTGGCCTCGTACATATAGCTTGTACCCGGATCAAGGTTATTAAAAGATCCGGTAATAGTTACTGACTGGGCATGTGACCGGCCTATCAGCGCCAGTGCAAATACTAAAAAGAAAAAGGAAAGTTTTTTCATGTTGAAAAAGTTAAAAGATTTAAAAGTTTGTTTTTGATGAACAATGGGTCGATGGATTTGTAAAAAAGCCAAACAGTATCATTGTTTTTCTAACACAAAATTATATTCGATTCCTTCAACTTTGCGTAGTAGTTCGCCCTGTATTTAAGAGGTATTTCTACCTCATTTTTTGAGGGGGTAGTATTGATAATCAGCTACTTTTGATTTTTTACTTAGTTAAACAACTGAATTTTCCAAAGCATTTAGACAATAAGGCTTGTATCAATAATTACAAAATATTTACTTGTGCCCACAATTACACTTATCAACTACTTATGTCTGTATCATTTTTACCCTCGTTCTCTATTAATGAACATTCCCGTCAAAACCTGGCGCAGCTATGGAGCCTCACAAGAAGGGAATGGGAAGTGGTAGCACTACTTTCAAAAGGTCTGGCGACCTCGGAAATTGCAGCGGAAATTTGCATTGAACCAAAAAGCGTCGACAATTATCGCCGGAAAATAGCCGACAAACTGAAGTTAAAGGGCCGCAACAAACTCGCCTTTTATTGCCTTCGCAATAAGGATACGCTCGAACAACTATATGAGATTTCGCTGAGCGCCCGGCATTAGTAAACCTGATAGAGATCGCCTGCCTGCATTGTTACCAGGGCATCTTGTTAAAATTGCCGGCACCAAAAACTAAAAAGCTGCTTTGAACATGTTCAAAGCAGCTTTTTAGTTTTACACAACTTCCAAAACAACCTCCATCTCAGCCTTCCCACTTCCGCAAACCCCGCAGCAGTAACTTTCGGAAAGGGACTCAAACGGTGTGTCCGGAGGAACGTTTTGCTGTTCGTCGCCGTACTCCGGGTCGTATACTGTAAAGCAGTGCGGGCATTGGTGAAGTACCTTGCCAGGCGCTGGTTGTTGCTGCAATTCTTCTTCTGCGGTAAATGCGAGCTGCATGCCGGGTTTTGAGCGCTGGTTGCTGAACCTCCGGCAGAGCTTCTCCAGCTGCACAGCGAGCTGCATTCGGTATAAACCTCTTTCAAATGCCACTAGTCGCCGGCTGTTTGGATTGAAGTTTTCAGTATAGTAAATGTCATACAAACTGAACAAAGCAAGTTGACCAATCCGCAAGAGAGGACGTTTTTTGATCAAAACTGACCCAAACACTTCGGATTTGGATCGCGTTTGGATGCCGAAACAAAGTCCGAAAGTGCGTGTATCGTGTTTATCGAAATACTGGATCAGCTCCTTTTTCAATACTGAACCTTCTTCATGATGGTCTTCCGTTTGCCAGGCCAGCTCGTTCGCAGCGTGTCTTACATTGATATTGTGCTTTCCCAGTATACTGCTCCAATCGCCCCTGTACTGGTCTTCAATCCCCTTTATAATCAATGATTTCCACGGCGTAACGCACATCTCACCAATTTTGGTTTTCATGCAAAGTGCACAAACATCCAGTAAAAAATCGACAGAGAATAGCTCATCGCGTCGGTACAAACCCAGCCACGTCCGCGATTCGTAGCGGTTAAATCCTTCGTAATAAGGAAGTGAAAATGAGGGCAACTCAACCTCAGTTGTCGCTGGCTGGGATATATATTGGATTCGGGCATTGACAGACGCGAACAAAGTCTCTTCATCTATAAACCCGTCTTCCAGCAAACAAGTCTCCACAGCATTTGCCAGCTTTCCGATTTCATTTGTATAAACCAGCTCCCGCCACCTGAAAACCACATTGCTTTGCTTCGGACGTACATATAAGTACCAAAAATGCGGTTCGGGAGAAGAAATGAAATTGAGGTTACCCGTAAAAAATGGCGTAAAACTCTGGTTTGAATCAGAGATATTGACTTTCAATGAAGGCTGGTAATCAAAACAGTCGAGTACCCAATGGTATTCATTGGCAAGCAGCCACTGTCCGGTCCTGAAAACATCTTCCCCGCAATAGGAACTCACAATATTCGGATTGCGGTCGGTATTTACCTCGTAGCGCATCGCCGCATTTTTCAAGCTTTTTTCAAGAAACCGCATATCCTCATAGTGGGCAGTTATGAGCAATTGCTGCCGTGCGCCAAAACGCACTTGATGGACATTGGCTTCCCGCGCAGCCAGTAAAACCTCCTTCAAAAACCCAGGCGAGGCAATGCCGCCGGGCAGGTTGATCTTTACATGATAATAATCTCTCATCTTTTCACTGCGTTCAATGTAAACATGATCATTCCTGCACACCTACCAGCGCGCGCTCCATTACTTTTTCCATAATAGCCCGAACTTCTGGCCGGCACGATCCGCAGCCGGTACCAGCGCCGGTCTTTTTACATAGCTCCTGAAAATCGTCGCAGCCATTTACAATCGATTTTTCAAGATTTCCTTCACCCACATTGTTACATGAACACACTACTTTTCCTTCCAGCGGGTCGGCCTGCCTGCTTGCGCGCAGCAGTTGCAAACGTTTTTCGGAAAGCTCAGTTCCGCTTGCAATCAGGTCACGGAATTCAGCAAATTCATTTTTATCCCCGATCATAATCGCCCCCACCAGCCTGTCGCGGAGTACAATGCACTTTTTGTAATACCTTTTGGCTTGATCCGTAAAAACGATTTGCTCGTAAGCGGGATCGTTTGCCGGTACTTCCGTCAACCCGATGCTGCACAAATGCAAGCCTTCCATTTTCAGGATATTCATCGAAATGCTGCCTTTGTAAGGTTGGGTAATATCTCCGGCAAGATAGTGGGCGATAACTCCGGCCTGCTCCTCGGCCGCCAAGGTGATTCCCCACATCCGGCCAGTCCATTCCGCAATTTCGCCGGCAGCATATATATTTTCGTCTGACGTTTGCATGTAATCATTCACCAGCACACCTCGCTTGCATTCAAGTCCGGCCTCTTGCGCGAGCTCGGTATTCGGCACAGTCCCCATTGTCATGACCACTACCTGACAGTCCAGCTTCCGGCCCGATTTCAGCCGGATCCCTTCTACCTTTCCTGTTCCAGAAAATGTCGCAACCTCATCATTAAAAAACACCTCCACTCCCCTGTCCAGCAGCTCCTGGTATAGCAACTCACCTGCCAGCGGATCAAGTTGCCGCTCCATAAACCGTCCGCTGCGCTGGATTACGGTCACTTTCACATGCATTTCCCGGAAGGAAGCAGCCAGTTCCAATCCCAGGAT
The DNA here is from genome assembly GCF_051859145.1 of Dyadobacter sp. GTDB lineage: Bacteria > Bacteroidota > Bacteroidia > Cytophagales > Spirosomataceae > Dyadobacter. Next base: position 9,267 of record NZ_JBHYGF010000612.1, on the reverse strand, counting down.
ACCTCCGCCCACAATCACTGCGTGCGGATTTGGCTGGTTTAAAAACGGCAGCAATGCGTCTGCATCCGGCCGCGAGCGCATATTGAAAATGCCCTGCAGTCTCGGTACACTTTTCGGCATAAAAGCGCGGCTGCCGGTTCCCAGGATCAATTTATCATAAGTATGCTCCTGGCCTTTATCATCGATAATCGTCTTGTTTTTTCGATCAATGTGAACCACCCCTGTTCCTTTATGTACAACAATGCGCTGTGCTTCAAACTGATCTTCACGCAATCTAACCAGCTGCTCCCACTGCTGCGCGCCGCTGATATAATCAGGCAGCATAACCCGGTTGTAAAACGGGTTGGTTTCTTTTGAAAAAACATGAATTTCGTCCTCATTATTAAGCTGGCGGTACGCATTGATAAAACCCAGCCCGGCCGAACCCGCACCTACGATAATGATCTTCTCAACCGGCTTTTTATACAACAAAACCTCCACCGCCGAGAATTTAAAGTCCGGCTCTTTTGATTTTGGATCAATTAATGCATTTGTCAGGTTATTGGCTCTTACCGCATTATTCCCTAATATTTTACCCCAATGCATGGGCAGGAAACAAAGTCCCGGCCGTACATCACTAGTCAGCTGCGCCTTTACGCGCACTTCTCCCCGCCTGCTTTTCACAGTCACAAGCTGACCTTCTTCGATACGCCTCAGTGCCGCATCTTCCGGATTTATTTGTAAAAACGGCTGCGGAATATGCTTGTTGAGCCTGGCTACCCGGCCGGTTTTGGTCATCGTGTGCCACTGGTCGCGAATCCTGCCTGTGGTCAATATCAATGGAAAGTCGGCATCAATGGGCTCTGAGGTATTTTCGTCATCGACCGCGTGGATCTGCGCTCTTTTGTTTGATGTATAAAACTGATGATCCGTAAAAAGTCGCTGCTGCCCTGCGTTTCCAGTACTTTCCTGCATTTGCATTGGAAACGGCCACTGTACACTTCTGTTTTTTTGTAAAAATGCGTGACTTACCCCGGTCACATCAATGCGCGTTCCGGCTGTGGTTTTTACATATTCATCATAAACTTCTGCAACACTGTTATAGTTGAAAGAACTGCCAAAACCCATCTTTTCAGCAAACCGCCAGATGATTTCCGCATCGGGCAAAGCTTCGCCGGGCGAGTTGACAACCTTGGGAAAATGGGTGATCCGCCTTTCCGCATTCGTCATCGTCCCCTCCTTTTCAAGCCAGGCCGAAGCAGGTAAAACCACATCCGCAAACTGAACCGTATCCGCCCGATTTGAAACATCCTGAACAACCACAAAGCGCGCCTTCTTCAATGCACTTTCAACCGCATTCATATCCGGCATACTCACCAGCGGATTGGTATTGATAATCCAGATCGCTTTCAGCTGGTCATTTTCCAGTGCTTCAAACATTTCAGTCGCAGTTAACCCGGGTTTTGCTGCGATATGTACCGGAGTTTGCCAGAATTCTTCCAGCTCTTGCCGGTGGGCTGCATTGGTTATTTCCCGGTGGCCCGGCAAGATGTTCGCCAACCCGCCTGTCTCCCGCCCGCCCATTGCATTAGGCTGGCCGGTCAGCGAAAAAGGTCCGTTGCCCGCCTTCCCGATGCGGCCGGTAATTAAATGCAGGTTGATCAGCGAGAGATTTTTATTTACCCCAATCACCGACTGGTTCAACCCCATTGTCCAGAAAGAAAGAAAACCGCGCGACTGCCCGATCCACCCCGCAGCGAGCGCAATATCCTCAGCAGCTACCCCACATAAATTAGCAGATTCCGTGAGTGTACGCTGCATTACTTTTTCACGGTAAGCCTCAAAACCATCGGTATGGTCTGCTATAAATTCTTGATCTGCAAAGCCTTTTTCAATCAACAACCTTCCTATTGCGTGGTTTAAAACAATATCGGTACCAGGAATGATTTGCAAATGCAGATCCGAAGAGCGGGCTGTGTCCGTCTTTCTGGGATCGACGCAGATGATTTTTACATTGGGGTTGGCAGCTTTATGCGCCTCCACGCGCCGCCATATAATTGGGTGGCACCAGGCGGGATTTGCGCCGGTTACGTACATGACATCGGCCGCTTCGATGTCATCATAGCAAACAGGCACACTATCTTCACCCAGCGCCATTTTGTAACCAACTACCGCCGAGCTCATACACAGCCGCGAGTTGGTATCGATATTATTAGAGCCTATAAACCCTTTGATCAGCTTGTTGACCAGGTAATATTCTTCCGTCAGGCATTGACCCGAAACATAAAAAGCGACAGAATCCGGGCCGAACTTTTTGATAAATGTCTTGAAAACAGCCGCAGTACGCTCCAATGCATGATCCCAACTCACCCGCTGCATCGGCATCGACCGGTTCATCCGCATTTGCGGGTAAAGCAGCCTGTCGGACTGATCCATGACGGTATAATGCAGGTTCATTCCCTTGGAGCAGAGCATACCTTTGTTAGAAGGATGCGATTTGTCCCCTTCCAGCGAAAGCTGTCCATTTGCCTCTTTGGTAACCACCACCCCGCAGCCAACGCCACAGTAACAGCAGGTCGATTTGTAGGATGCTAGGTTCAATTTTGAATGATTGAATGAGTGAATGACTGAATGAGTTAGCGAGTGAGCCGCCGTGGAACGGCGAATGAATGAGTTAGCGAGTTAGTGAGTGAATGGGCCGCCGTGAAACGGGTAACGAGTGAAAAAACCTCCCGCAGCGTAGCGAGCGACAAGCATCCTGCAAACGCAGCGCAGCGAGCGACAAGCATCCTGCAAATGCATCCTGCAAATGCATCCTACAAACGCAGCGAAGCGAGCGCTAGGCCAACCGCCCCAATCCATTTCCGTCGGCTTCAGCCAACGGAAGAGGGGGAGGGGGATGGCGATAGGGTTTCTGATGCGATGGATTCGATTTTCTCAAAATTGACCAGCGCTACGAGTGCGGCGACGCATGCGATAGCTCCTCCTATGTACATAAATGCTTCCGAATAGGAAATCGAACTGGATTTGAAAAGAAAACCAGCCAGCACAGCACCGACATTACCACCCGCGCCAACAATTCCGCTTACTGCGCCCATGGCTTTCCGGTTGATAAACGGAACAATTGCATAAGTAGCCCCATTCGCCATTTTTAGAAACATCGCAAAGCCGAGCATGGTAATTACAGCTACTGTCAGACTATTACTCTGGGCAAAAAGCGCAATACCAATTCCTTCGAGGCACAATAACGCAGCAAGCAATCTTCCCTTGCCCAGCATTCCATATTTGTTCCCCACCTTATCAGCCACAATCCCTCCGATCGCCCGGGCAAAAATGTTCATGAAACCAAATGCACCAGCGAGTATCCCGGCGGTAGCGAGAGAAGCGTCGAAATTTTCAGAAAAGTAAAGCGCGGCTACATTGTCGAATGTGATTTCAATACCGAAACAGGCTCCGTAAGCCAGGAAAAGCGCCCAGGTACGCGGATCTTTTGCAGCTTTCGCGAGGGTACCTTTTGCTTTGATAGTCTTGGTATCGGTTACATTCAACTCCTCAAAATTTCCCGCCGGCGTGTCTTTTGTGAAAAAATAATACACGAATGCGAAGATGAAAAGCGCCGCACCGGGAATGATCATCGCCACCCGCCAGGCCGATTCCGGCAGGTAACCTAAACTTATAAACAGTCCGAAAACGAGCGGCATTGCCATATTCGTGATACCGCCCCCTAAATTCCCCCAGCCGCCGGCCACCGCATTGGCAGTTCCCACGATCTTCTTGTCAAACATCACCGAAGTATGGTATTGCGTAATCACAAACGACGCGCCGATCACACCGATCGCCAGTCTGAAAAGCAGGAAGGCTTCGTAAGAATGCACCAGCCCGACCGTCATGACAGGAATGGAGCAAATCCCCATTAAAGCCGCATAGGTTTTTCTGGGCCCCCAGGAGTCGCACAGCTTGCCGATCAGGATGCGGGCAACTACCGTAGCGGCTACCGAGGCGATGATAATATTACCGATTTGCTCCTTGCTGAGTCCAAGATCTTTTTTGATAACCGGCATCAAAGGTGCCAATCCGAACCAGCCGAAAAAGCAGAGAAAAAACGCCATCCAGGTCAGGTGGAAAGTACGCATTTGTACACCCTTGAAACTAAATACATTCAGCTTTTCGAGCGGTTTCTGTGTTGTTTGCATGGTAGTAAGAGTTGTAAGTTGAAGATTTTGCAGGAAGGTTTACTTGATAAACTCCGGCTTGATATTGATCATCAGATAAGCCCAATTGGCCATTTTTTGCGGATTTTGGACGTTTTTAACAACTGCCAGACTGCTGCCTGGCAGGAAAGTGCAGTAACCCGCCTGAAAGCTGATCGCATTGGTAAGGCTGTAATTGGCAATCAGGTCGAGCTCGCTTCCGAAGTTGGCCGACAGCTTCTGATTTTCCGCATTCCGAATGGGCGCGGCACTTGAAAACTGGTGCAGATCAGCCTGGATCAGCCACTTTGGCGCAGGTTTGATTAAAGTATTAATGTAAAAATCTTTCAGTCCGCCCCTACCGAATCCATTTGCCGCATAGAAGTAATCCATTTGCCCCCAAAATTTGTGAGGCGTGCCGTAAAGCGGATCAAATGTGTGGTTTTTGGCCGATCCTGACTTGCTGCCCGAGGTATAATCAAAGCCCGGACCGATTGCAAAGCGGCTGTTTGCATTGTACAAGCCACTCACCGAATAAAGCCACGCATCGAGCGAAAGTCCGTCTTTGTCTTTCCCCGTCTGGTAATAGGCATTGGCTACAAAATTCCAGTATTTACCCAGTTTTGTTTCAAAATAAGGACCGAGCGTAACTCTGTTCCAGGTACCGTTTCTTAGCTCTTTTTTCCCCGCTGAATCCTTTTGATATCTTTGAAAATCATCTTTAAAAACCAGAAAAGAGGCTTTCCCGCTTTTTGTTTTTTTACTTAAATAGGCAAACTGCATTGCTTTGTACATCGTCCCGATCACATTGGTACCAGCCGGGTAACCCACCGGAACACCATCGTACAAAGTGCCTGTCTTACTCTCACGGTTTTGATTATACGCAGCACCGATATGTACAGTCCACCCCTTGTTTTCGTACTTAATCAAAACCGCATCGTGACGCCTGGCTTGTTGCAGCCAGTCAAGGTTACCGAGCACCCGGCTGTCGTCGTACAGCAATTCCTGCCGCCCGATCTTGATCGCCAGCACCTTTCCCGCATTCGCCTGACCGGTATCCAGCAGACTGATCTGCGCCCAGGCTTCGTGGAGCATTAATCCGTTAGCTGCCTGATTGGTAATGCGGTTATTGGTAGCAGCATCCTGCCCCCAAACGCGCACGTCCTGAATGGCGGTGAAAAACTGCATCCGGTACCCGGTATAACCTGCATTAATACGCGTGCGCTGGGACGTGAAGAAGGCAGCCTTGTCATTTTTAGACAATGGGCTTCCCTGTCCGTGCAGCAGCTCGGTGCGCGTGCGGAGCTGGCCGGATAATGTAAACTGTGCATTGGCTTCTGCGCACAGCAGTAACCCGCAGGCAGTCAGGCCTGCAATGAATATGAATAGAGTTCTTCTCATCCCGGTGAAAGATTGGAGGTAGTTTCTAACAGGAAATCCCTGCGTGTTGCAGGTACTCGTATGCGTAAGAAGGATGCAGCGCCACTACTTCACCCATGATCATAATAGCGGGGGTCCTGATCCCATGTTCGCGCACCAGCTCGGGCATTTCCCACACCTGCCCGATCACACTTTTTTCATCCGCGCGGGTACCGTTCTGGATTACCGCCATAGGTAAATGCCCGCGGCCGAAATGTTTGTACAACTCGCAAATCTCATTGAGTTTGCTCAGTCCCATTAATACCACCACCGTCGCTTTCGATTGTACTGCCAGGCGCAGGTCGTCGGACAGCGTACCATCCTGGGTAGTTCCCGTAATTACCCAAAAGCTCTCACTCACACCGCGGCGGGTTACCGGGATTTCCATGGAAGCAGGTACTGCAATGCAGCTGGAAACGCCAGGGACTACCTCAACTTCAATTCCGTAGTCGCGGGCATACTGCATTTCTTCATGGCCGCGACCGAATACAAACGGATCGCCACCTTTCAAGCGGACTACATGACCTTTCTTACGGGCGAGGCGAACGATCAAACCGTTGATTTCATCCTGAGAGAATGAAGTTTCACCTGCTTTTTTGCCTACGTAAATTTTCATTGCGTGGACAGGCGCAAAGTCGAGCAGTGCATTGCTGGCGAGCTCGTCGTAAAGTACTACATCTGCCTTTTCCAGTGCTCTGATCCCTTTCAGGGTAATCAGTTCTCCGTCGCCGGGGCCGGCTCCTACCAATGTGAGTTTTGCTTCCATCTTGCTGGTAATACAGGAGTGAATATTAAAAATATACTATATATAGTAGTTAGTAATTATAACTATTACTGCATCAAAATTAGCGTCATGATTTTACAAAACAAGCTTTTTACCAAAATTTATATTTGTATTTAACTATAATTGCAAATATAAAATTAGGAAAATGACTATTAGCCGTTTAATTTTGAGAGCACACAAACACACTAACATTATACTTAAATTAAAAAAATACAAGTAAATACCTTTTGGTTTACAAATTAATAGTTATTATTTACTATGAAACAAGAATTAAACACCAGAATTGTAGTAATTGGCAATGGAATGGTCGGTTTCAAGTTTTGTGAAAAATTGTTGGCAAAGCGAGGTACAACCCGGCAAATCTCCCTGACAGTCTTCGGCGAAGAGCCACGCGCTGCTTACGATCGTGTCCATTTAAGTGAGTTTTTTGCAGGTAAATCTGCTGATGATCTTACATTGGCTCCGGAACAATGGTATGCAGAGCACGGTATCCAGCTCTTCCTGTCAGATCCGGTGGTGGATATCGACAGGGAGAAAAAGGCTGTACGATCGCACCACGGTCACGTAGTTCATTATGACTACCTGATTATGGCAACCGGTTCCGGCGCTTTTGTACCTACTATCCCTGGCGTGGAAAAAGACGGTGTGTTTGTATACCGCACCATTGAAGATCTTGAACTGATCCAAACTTATGCGCGTAAAGCGAAAACAGGCGCGGTGATTGGTGGCGGGTTGCTGGGGCTGGAAGCTGCCAAAGCCTTGCTTGATCTCGGTTTACAGGAGGCGCACGTAATAGAATTTGCCTCGCGGCTCATGCCCCGGCAGATTGACGAAGCCGGCTCGCGAATGCTGCAAAATCAGCTTGAATCACTGGGACTTCAAATACATCTTTCCAAAAACACGCAGGAAATCAAGGGTGGGGACTGCATTGAAGGAATGCAATTCGCGGATCAATCTTACCTGGAAGTAGATATGCTCGTGATCTCGGCAGGTATCCGCCCGCGCGATGAACTGGCGAAAATTGCCGGGCTTGAAACGCATCCCCGCGGCGGCATTATCGTGAACAATCACCTGCAAACTTCCGATCCATTCATTTTCGCAATAGGCGAATGCGCGCTGGCGCACCACATGATTTACGGGCTCATCGCGCCCGGTTACGAAATGGCGGATGTGGTTGCTACGCAGATTACAGGCGGAGAAAAAGAATTTCTTCCATTTGATATGTCGACGAAGCTAAAACTGATCGGCACGGATGTCGCCAGCTTCGGTGATCCGTTTATTGAGGAGCCAGCTTGCACAACAGTACGTTACGAAAACAAGGCAAAAGGCATTTACAAACGGATCAATGTAAGTCTTGACGGAAAGTCGCTGCTCGGAGGCATCCTCGTCGGTGATGCGGAGCAGTACAATATGTTGCTTCAAACCTGTAAAAACAAAACGATACTTCCTCCCGACGCGGAAGATCTGATACTTGGGTCGAGAGGCGGCGAGGAAACAGGCGCAGGCGTAATGAGCTTTCCCGACGACGCATTGATCTGTTCCTGCGAGGCAGTAACAAAGGGAATGATTTGCCAGGAAGTAAATGAAAAAGGCCATCAGCATATTGACGCAATCAAAAAATCGTGCAAAGCAGGTACCGGCTGCGGCGGCTGTATCCCGATGGTCAAAGATATTATTGCAGGCACATTGAAGCAAAACGGCGTTTACATCCGCAATGTGGTTTGTGAGCATTTTGAGTATTCAAGACAGGAGTTATTAGATCTGGTAAAAATGAATGGATTGAAAACCTATAACACGGTTTTGGATACTTTCGGAAAAGGCGACGGCTGCGAAACCTGCAAGCCGCTGGTAGCTTCCCTGCTGGCGAGTTTGTGGAATGAAAATATCCTTCAAAAAGACCGCGCGCCTATTCAGGATTCAAACGACAGGTACCTGGCCAATATCCAGAAAGGCGGCACTTACTCCGTGGTACCGCGGATTCCCGGCGGCGAGATAACCCCTGAAAAACTCATCGTAATCGGACAAGTGGCGCAGCGATACGGTATGTACACCAAAATTACGGGCGGCCAGCGCATTGATATGTTCGGTGCGCATTTAGGCGATCTTCCATTGATCTGGGAAGAACTGATCGGGGCAGGTTTTGAAAGCGGTCACGCTTACGGGAAATCGTTGCGGACTGTCAAAAGCTGCGTAGGTTCAACCTGGTGCCGGTTTGGTGTGCAGGATTCTGTGAGCTTTGCGATTGAAGTGGAAAACAGGTATAAAGGGTTACGTTCGCCGCATAAACTTAAATCCGCTGTTTCGGGCTGCATTCGCGAATGTGCCGAGGCGCAAAGCAAAGATTTCGGGATTATAGCGACGGAAAAAGGCTGGAATTTGTACGTATGCGGCAATGGAGGATCAAAACCGCAGCACGCGCAGCTGCTCGCGACGGATGTTGACAAGGAAACCTGCCTGCGCCTGATCGACCGCTTTTTAATGTTTTATATCAAAACCGCCGACCCGCTTACCCGCACTGCAACCTGGCTCAACAAAATGGAAGGCGGCATGTCGTACCTCAAAGCGGTGGTCGTAGACGACGTACTCGGCATCGCCGCAGACCTGGAAGCCGAGTTGCAACAGTTGATCGACGTGTACCAATGCGAATGGAAAGAAGTAGTAGAAAACCCCGAACTCCGCAAACGCTTCTCCCACTTCGTCAACACCCCGACAAAAGACCCATCGGTACAGTTTGAAGAAATGAGGGAGCAGAAGCGGGCGAAGGAGTGGGTTTAGCGGCTGTCGGCTGTCGGCTGTCGGCTGTCGGCTGTCGGCTGTCGGCTGTCGGCTGTCGGCTGTCGGCTGTCAGTAATCAGCAGTTGCTCCAAATGGTTCCATTAGTTGAAACAATAGCCT
>NZ_JBHYGF010000611.1:0-16913 GCF_051859145.1 Dyadobacter sp. | reverse complement strand
CTTTTTGAAGTTCAGGGTATTGGTAAATGTCCACGCAAAACGGTGGCCTGATCCTTCATTATAACCAAACGCAGAGTTGTTTTCTGAGTTCTCGTACTGCAACCTGTTGAATCCGCGGTTGGCATAATTGCTGTACTGAGCACCAATGCTGGATCTGAATGTCAATCCCTGGATGATGTCAACCTCTGCGTAGAAGTTGCCGAAGCCATTTCCTGCAAATGCATTGTTGTCTTTTAATCCATCACGCGCCGCAACCGGGTTTCTAGGGTTGTTAAATCCTTTCGCCGCTGTACCAGCATATCCGCCAAATTCATCATAAATAGGGATAATGGAAGGCATACGGAAAGCTGAAAGAATGTCATTTTCATCAGCTGCAACACCCTGACCACCGTTTCCTCCGCCAAGACCTAAAACCTGCAAATAGGTAAACTGAGCATTCTGCCCAATCCGAACATTTTTCAACACATCAAATTCAGTATTAATACGGAATGCGTAGCGCTTGAAGCTGTTGTTCAGCAAAATACCTTTTTGGTCCTGCGCACTGAAACCTGCATAAACGCGGCTATTTTCGCCGCCGCCTGAGAATCCCAGGGTGTGGCGCTGCAATGGTGCATTTCTTGTAATCGCATCATACCAGTCAGTACCTTGCTTGTTAGCACGCACCACCTGATAAATTGTACCGGCGGCAGGGTTAATGTTGTATTTCTTACGCTCTGCTTCCAGGTCCAATGTACCTCTCACGCCGGTAGCTCCACCTACGTTAATATAGTCTGGTAAAACCGGTGTCTCGCCTGTTCCATACTGGCCTTGTGCCACGCTGTTGAATTTTGGAAGTGAGTCACCCTGAAATGCATCGTTTCTGATCGCCTGCCAGGTCCAGTCAGCCTGTTCCTGCGGGTTCAGCATCGGCTGGCCTTTTCCTGGTGTTGTAAAACCAAACAGACCATCGTAAGTGATAGAGAGCTTCTTGGCTTTCTTGGTACCTTTTTTGGTTGTGTAAACGATTACACCGTTCGCTGCACGTGCTCCGTAAATGGAAGCCGCCGCTGCATCCTTCAACACCGTAGTTGATTCAATGTCGTCTGGGTTAAGGAAGTCAGTTGAATTGGTAGGTACCCCGTCCACTACATACAATGGTTCGTTACCACCAAATGCACCAAAACCACGTACGCGGATCTGGCTGGTTGTTCCCGGCTGGCCATTTGTAATAACCGTAACCCCGGCAACACGTCCCTGCAGCTGCTGCTCCACGTTACCAGACGGTGTTGCAGTCAGGTCTTTGGACTTTACCGTCGATACCGCGCCTGTTGTTTCACGGCGACTGTCGACGGTGTAACCTGTAACAATCACCTCTTCAAGTGCAGAGACATCATCGTCCATTCTGATAGACAATGAAGATTGGTTTCCTACCACCACTTCCTGGGTCTTGTAACCCACAAAACTGATAATGAGCGTAGCGTCAGGAGCACCTACATTCAGTGAGAACTCACCATCTGCATTGGTGTTCGTGCCGCTTTGAGTTCCTTTGACTACTACTGTCGCGCCCGGAATTCCCGTTCCTGCCACATCAGTAACCTTCCTGTAATTTTTCGATCCTGTGCGACTGCGACGAGTGCCGCAAAACTGAGCATGAAGGAGAATAAGACACTCCAGCGGGAGTTCTTGTAAATTCTTTTCATAGTTTTCTATTAGGTTAATAATTTATTAAGCTATCAAATCTATTATTATTCGGACAATTAATTGTCTGTTTACAGCTAATATTTTCATTCGAATATATTTTAGTATTATAAAAAGATAAAATAATGTCATACACAATCTTAAAAAGTGCCTTTACGAGCTATTTAAGGGGTTGGCGTTGTGAGTAACCGTTATACGATTTTAGCTATGTTTCTGATAGTTACACTTCAAAGGATCAAAATTTCAGAGTTACCATTTTCAAGAATCAGGGTAGTTGGATTAGGACTGTCTGCGTTGACAATATTCTTTGCCGCGTGCCAGTCTTCGGGTGAAAAAAAGCGCGTCGAAGAAGGAGGCGAGCTGGCGAATGTTTACTGTGCAAACTGCCACCAGCTTCCTGATCCCGGGCTGCTGGACAAAGCCACCTGGCGCAATGCAGTACTTCCCGCAATGGCAGAAAAACTTGGCATCGAAGTATTAGAAGGAAACATGTACCTGCATAGCAAATCGTCGGCGCTCTCCTCTCCCGACTGGCAGAAAATCCTGGCTTTTTACGAAACACTTGCGCCTGATACGCTCGCGCAAATCGCTCAAAAACAGCCTGAAATGATCACAGATGAACTTTTTTCTGTTAGAAAGCCCGCCGAAGATTCCGCTTTGGCGAGCACGATGCTGATCAGGATCGATACTGTAACAAAATCCATTTTTTCAGGCACGGCCATGGAGCCGGAGCTATTTTCTTACGACGGAAAACTTAGTAAAAGTCTGCTCGGCAAACTCCCGTCCCCACCAGTCGACCTGCATCTTTCCAGCAAAGACGGGGCCGCAAATCTGCTCACTTGCATGGGCGGGATGAGCGCATCGGATGAGACAAAAGGACAGGTAATTCTACTCGACAAACGAGCCGGTCCAAAGCCAAATTTTCTGTCAAAAGGACTGACCCGCCCCATTGAAACCCGACCGGTTGACAGCAATCTGGACGGACTTATCGATTATACGATCTGCGCATTCGGGCATAACCAGGGAGGATTGTATCTGCTTAAACAATTAAGCGACGGAAATTTCACAAAACAGACAATCCGGGAAATTCCAGGAGCAACGTGCACCTATATACGTGATATCAACAAAGATGGCTGGCCTGACATAGTCGCGCTCTTCGCGCACGGCGATGAGGGGATCTGGCTTTTTACAAATGACCGGAAAGGCGGGTTTACAGAAAAGAACATCCTGCGCTCTCCACCGGCGTACGGATCAAGCAGCTTTCAGCTGGCTGATGTAAATCAGGATGGACTGGAAGACATTATTTACACAGCTGGCGACAACAGCGATTATTCCCGCATTCTCAAACCTTATCACGGTCTGTACATTTTCACGAATACGGGAAACTTTACATTCAAACAAACCTTCTTTTACCCTATTAATGGGTGTACAAAAGCAGTTGCAGCTGATTTTAACAGAGATGGAAAGCTGGAAATCGCGACCATTGCATTCTTTGCAGATCTTAACAAACCTTATGAGAAATTTCTGATTTTTAGTCAGGACAAAAAAGGCGGTGCATTCACGCCAAAGCGCCTTCCGATTGATCAGCTGGGTAGATGGATTTGTATGGACGCAGGAGACTGGGACAGTGACGGCGATATTGATATCGCACTAGGTAACTTTTCACGCGGATTCCTGAACCAGGATCGCGTACAAACCGACTGGAACACCAGACTTCCATTTATTATTCTTGAAAACAAAAGTATCGTAAACGGCCCGCGGTAGCCAATCTTCCCGCTTCCAGTCAGCTGGTAGCAGATTGGCAAAGCGATCATTGCCGAGATCACCCGCAATCTCAAATCCCATTGGCATTACTACCCAGCCTTGCGGCGTCACCACCATATAACCTTGCGGCATTGAAATCTGGGTGTAGGAAAACGGCATATCAGAATAGGGAGAGCGACCACGTTTTTGCATATTAAAGACTTCCAGCGTCGTTTTTGAAACGATCAGTCGCTCGGTCGAAAGCTCTCCCGGCCGCACGAGCCGCATTCCCCTCACCTGCTCAATGCGGTTATTCAAGTGATTTTTAATCGTATTATATCCCGGTGCACTTCGCACCGTATTGAAGCGACGCAGTGAATCCGGGATTACCTGGTACACCTGAAATCCCTCCTCGCGCAGACTATCTGACGCCATACTTGCGATCAGATGTTTGAGCGAGCCACGGTAAGCTACCTTCTGGTTTTCGCGCCAACGTTTTTTCTGAGCCTCGTCTTTCGGCACCAGCAGTTCGAAGCGCGTGCTGCCGCCATAGTAAACTTTGCCGGCGAAGTAATCAAAATCATCCAGGTCCTGGTGAATGCGGTAACCCAGCGCCTGATTCTCAATGACCAGCGCATTGGTCGTTTGTGCGCTGAGGTGACCATTATCGTCCAGTGAAATGCGGAGTACTTCGGGGTTGACAATCTTGCAAAGCTTGCTGAACTGATTATTACCCAGTAGCTCTCTTGTAATAACTTTCAGATGTTTTTCACGCTTCTTATCTTTCCGGGCGTAAACGGTAACACCTTGCAGCTCCATTCCTTCCTTCAACTTAAACAGCACTGTTTTGGTACCAGGCTGCTCGAATCGCAAGGTTTGCTTGATCGTTTCGTAGCCGAGAAAGGATACTGCCAGTTCCAGGTTACCTATTTGCAGATCAGGCAATTTATAGTTTCCATTCTCATCCGCATTGGTCCCAATAGACGAGTTGTTGATAAATACATTGGCAAACGGAAGCGGCTTTCCCGTTTTCTCATCGGTTACCTTGCCGACCAAAGTAACTGATTGCTGTGCAATAGAAATGTGACCTGCCAAAAGAAGCAGCAAGAGCAGCATTCCAGCATGTTTATAAAAAATTAAATACCTGAACCGGGGAGTGAGCCGCATGAATAAACCTGCTTTTCGCCAAAGATAAAGTGAAGTGTTTAAAAGCAATGATTATGGAAGAAGGCGGCCCGATTGAGCCGCCTTCGCATTGATTTACCTAATGATAACTGCTATTTCAGATTCAGCTCTTCGCCAATCGCCCTCACCTTCTCTTTCAAGGAAGCATAAACGCTGTCGAAATCCTCATTTCTTTCCAAAGCAGCGCGTACGCCCACGTAGAATTTGATCTTTGGCTCCGTACCTGAGGGGCGACAAGTGAATTTGGTACCGTCCTCGGTAAAGAACTGCAATACGTTCGAAGGCTCAATTCCCATTTCCCCGGAAGGAATAGAGCTGGTAGTGCCGCTTGCAAAGTCTGTTGTAGAAAGCGCTTTGTAATCGTCCATTCTGATCACCGGCGAGCCCGCGATTGTTTTCGGAGGATTTGCCCTGAAATCCGCCATCATCTGCTGAATTTCGTCAGCCCCGGTTTTTCCCTTTTTGGTCAATGAGATCAGCCCTTCGTAATAGAAACCGAATTGCTTATAGATTTCCATTAACATATCAAAAAGGCTCAAACCTTTGTCTTTTGCATAAGCAGTCAGCTCGGCGATCATCGCGCAAGAAGCGATAGCATCTTTGTCACGAACCGCGTCGCCGATCAGATAACCGTAACTTTCTTCGCCACCACCGATAAATTGCTCTACACCTTCTTTCTCGCGGATAACCTGGGCAATGTATTTAAACCCAGTTAAAGTATTGTAGCATTTAACATTGTAAGCCGCCGCCATTTTGTCGATCAGGTCGGTAGTAACGATAGTTTTGCAGACGAACTGCGTACCTGTCAGCTTACCCGCATCTTTCCATGCATTCAAAAGATAATAGATCAGTACGCTCGCTGTCTGGTTTCCATTCAGAAGCTGGATTTCACCGTGGTGGTTTTTCACCGCGATACCAACCCTGTCTGCATCAGGATCAGTTCCCAATACCAGATCAGCGTCGATCTCTTTTGCTTTATCAACTGCCTTGGACATCGCCTCCGTTTCTTCCGGGTTCGGGTAAACGACAGTAGGAAACTGTCCGTTACCTTTCGGCTCAGCTTGTTCTTCAATCATTGTCACCGCCTCAAAGCCCATTTTTGCCAGCAAATTAGGAACCAATGTAACACCCGTCCCGTGCAACGGAGTGTATACAATTTTCAGGTCTTTCTGACGGGCCAGTGCGTCTTTTGAAATGGACAAGGAAAGGATATGGTCGATATACTTTTCGTCAATTTCAGTACCAATTTTTGTGATTTTGGAAGAGTCACCGTCAAACTTCACTTCGTCAATCGACTGGATTGCATTCACCTCTCCGATGATATTCGTATCATGTGGCGCAACTACTTGCGAACCATCGTCCCAATAAGCTTTGTATCCGTTGTATTCCTTCGGGTTGTGAGAAGCTGTTACTACAACGCCGCTTTTACAACCCAGCTCGCGGATCGCAAAAGAAAGCTCGGGCGTAGGGCGCAATGCTTCAAACAGATATACATTGATTCCGTTTGCTGAGAAGATATCCGCGATAATGCGCGCAAATTCGTCAGACTTAATGCGGCTGTCATGCGCAATCGCCACCTTGATCTCTTCGCCCGGGAAAGCCTTGTTCAGGTAGTTGGCCAGTCCCTGCGTGGCAGTACCGACCGTATAGCGGTTCATTCTGTTTGATCCGATCCCGATCAGCCCGCGAAGTCCGCCGGTTCCGAATTCGAGGTCTTTATAAAATGCGTCCGTCAGCTCGGTATCGTTTCCTTCATCTATCAGTTGCTGAATGGATTGTTTCGTATCAATATCGTAATCACCGTTTAGCCAGCTGTTTACTTTGGCCATTACACTCGGTTCTAGATTTGCAGTCATAAGTAGTTGAAGTATGATTAAATTTTAAACTTATACCAGAGATTTTTTATCGATGCCGGCTTCTTCGGTTTCGTTTTCTTTAACTGTTTCCTTGGCGGTTTTGTGGATCAATTCTGCTACAAGCCCCGTCCAGCCCGTTTGGTGACTGGCACCGCAGCCGCGACCATTGTCCCCGTGGAAATATTCATAAAACAGGACGTGATCATTGAAATTATCGTCCTTCTGCATCTTCTGATCGTGCCCGTACACTGCCCGGTTTCCTTCGGTATCTTTTTTGAAAATATCGATCAGGCGGCAGGCAATTGCCACAGCTGCTTCTTTAATGGTAGCCAGGTTACCCGAATTGGTCGGATATTCCACCATGAAATCCTCGCCATAATAAGCATGGAATTTCATCAGCGAGTCAAAAATCAGGTAGTTCAATGGAAACCAGATCGGTCCGCGCCAGTTGGAATTACCTCCCATAATGTCGGTAAGCGCCTCGGCGGGTGTATAGTCTACCTGTAAAACCTCACCATTGATATAAAACTTATAGGGATTCTGTTCGTGGTATTTGGACAATGCGCGCACACCATAATCAGAAAGGAATTCACTCTCGTCGAGCATTCTTTTCATGATCATTTTCATCCGGTGTCCACGCAGGATCGACAGCAGCCTGTTTTCTCCCTTACCTGATTCAAACCAACGTGAGATTAGCCTGGCGAGGTCAGGCCGGTTGGCCAGTACCCACTCAACCCTTCTTTTGAAAACAGGCAATTTATCCAGGTTTTGAGGATCAAGGATTTCCACAGCAAAAAGCGGTATTAATCCCACAATTGATCTTACTTTCAAAAGGATACTTTGCCCGTTTGGAATGTGGATCACGTCATAGTAAAACTGGTCTTCCTCATCCCACAAGCTGATCGAAGAGTTTTTACCACCAATCGACTCCATTGCTCCCGCAATATGCAGGAAGTGCTCAAAGAACTTAGACGCCATATCCTGGTAAACAGGATGAACAAGCGCCACTTCGACGGAAATCCGGAGCATGTTCAACGTGTACATCGCCATCCAGCCCGTCGCGTCCGCCTGCTGTAACTTTCCGCCAAAAGGCATTGGCGTCGAGCGGTCGAAAACACCGATGTTATCCAGTCCCAAAAAGCCGCCGCTGAAAATGTTATTTCCTGTATCGTCTTTCTGATTAACCCACCAGGTAAAGTTGAGGAGCAGCTTATGAAATATTTTCTCCAAAAACTGGATATCCCCTACTCCATTGTTTTGCTCACGGTCAATCTCGTACACTTTCCACGTAGCCCAGCCGTGAACAGGCGGGTTAACGTCCGAGAAATTCCATTCATAAGCGGGTATCTGCCCATTGGGGTGCATGTAATATTCACGCAGCAGGATTTCAAGCTGTCTTTTGGCAAAATCCGCATCTACCCTGGCAAGCGGCACACAATGGAATGCAAGATCCCAGGCTGCAAACCAGGGGTACTCCCATTTATCAGGCATCGAAATGATATTGGCCGCATATAAATGCTTCCAGCCCGAGTTACGCCCCCACTTTCGTCCCTGATTGGGTCCCGGCTGGGCTGGGTCGCCTTTCAGCCACTCGTATACATTGTAATAATAAAACTGCTTGCTCCAAAGCATTCCCGCATAAGCCTGCCGCTGGATTGATCTTAAATCAGCATCGGAAACATCGCGCTGCAAGTCATCATAAAACTCGTCAGCCTCGCGAATTCTCTTGGCAAAAAGATCTTCAAAACCCCCAAAAGGCTCTGAAATGGTGTGATTTACAAACCGCAGCCGGAATGTTTCACTGGAACCGGCTTTCACAGTTCTCGTGAAGCGCGCCGACGCTTTTGTGCCTATATTATTTGGATTAACCGTGCTTGTTTTTCCGCCCGATACAATAAAATCGTTGATCCCGTCCTTGGGATAAGATGTGTTATTCGCCGTTCCGTAAAGCTTTTTGAAGTTGGTTTCATTTTCACAAAACAGCAGCTCGTCAGCATTATCCAGGTAAAGGTTGTATTTACCGTGTTTCCGGTGGGTTACCTCTACCAAACGGTTTGAAATACCGTTCATGATCGGCTTGTAGTTGAAGGCTTCGTACCCCCAAGACCAGGTATTCCGGAACATGATAGTGGGAAGAACGGTAATGGGCGCATCGACAGGGCCGCGGTTGAACACCGTGACCTTCATCATAATATCCTCTTCGTCAGCCTTCGCGTGCTCGATGAAAATGTCGAAATATTCATCTTTTTCAAACACGCCGGTATCCATGATTTCATACTCAGGATCCTCTTTTCCCCTGCGGCCGTTTTCCTGGCGCAACTTTTCATAGGGAAAAGGATTTTGCGGGTATTTGTAAAGCATTTTGGTGTAAGAATGCGTGGGGGTACTATCGAGGTAATAGTACATTTCCTTTACATCTTCACCGTGATTTGACTCCCTGTTGGTCAGTCCGAATATCCGCTCTTTTAAGATCTTGTCCTTATGGTTCCAAAACCCGAAAGAGAGGCAGATATGCTGTTTGTTGTCTGAAAAACCGCCGATCCCGTCTTCACCCCAGCGGTAAGCTTTTGACAAAGCCATTTCGTGGGTAATGTAATTCCAGGCATCGCCGTTTCCGCTATAATCTTCCCGTACAGTTCCCCACTGGCGTTCGGACAAATAAGGCCCCCATTTCTTCCATCCCTTATTATCCTTTTGAAGGCTTAATCTTACCTTTTCAGCGCCGTTTGCCATTAATATTTATGTTATCGAAAGGAATGAATTCCGTTGTAAAATCTACCCAATTTAAAAAACCGGTCACCAAAACCAGCAAAAACCGGTAGAAAATTGAAAACCCGACATCGGATCAGGCATTTAATTGCATCGCTGCCAAGTCGGGATAGGACGATACCTCGAATGAAACTTTGCCTGCATAAAATTGCGTCAGCTGCTCAGCGCGAACAGAGGTTTCCGTAAGCAGCGGGTGCCGCTCCACTTTTAGCAAAGCTTCTACATCAGCCACGTATTCCTTGAACATGAGCGGGTTGGTCAGTTTGTAAACCTGCCCGTCACTTGCTTTTAAAACGGGTACTGCCAGGGTATCGCCTTGGGCATTTACCGCGCCGTAGCGCAGACGCGCATTGATATACTCCTCGTCAGTAGCGCCGAAAACGATGTATTCAACAGGCTTGGTAGCAGTATTATTTGCATTGATCTTCTTGTCCAGCTCTGCAAGCAAAGCACGAAGTGCCCAGGTATTTTTCCCTGTCCTGATCCGCTCGCGGATAGACTGGCGAACCAGGTAAGTAAGTGCCTGCGTCACATTCAACCCGATTTCCGCCATTTGTTTGAATATGAAAGAAGTCGGCGACATGCCGGGGATGGTGTTCGGATCGTGCAGTACAATGCGTCCGTCTTCCGTCAGAAAACCGTCAATGCGAACACACACGTTGATTCCCAACTGTTCAAAAACCTGCGCGATCACGTGCTGTATTTCCTGATTTTTTTCAAGTGAACAATCAACCGGAATGCGCTTGCGGCTGGCGCCGGGCTTGTATTTTGCATTAAAATCAAAAACCTGGACCATTTTGATCACCTCACTTGGCGGCAATGCGAGTGGCTTTCCGTCGTCAAACTGAATGCAGCCGCACGAAAACTCCTGTCCATTGATATATTCTTCCACCAAAACCTGGTCTTCTGCATTCGAGCTGCTCAATACTGCCAGCGACTTACCTGCTGCAAAGTAGGCATCGAGTTCACTTATCAGTTCCGCCGGGTGGTAAATGGTCGCTTCTCCGAATACGACAGGGAAACCAATACCTTCGTCGAGATTGGCGATCTTCTGGCCCCAGGCTTGTTTTTCGGCACTTCCGAACGAATTCCAGGTATTTGCTTCCAGCTCAATCCTGAAAAAACACTGGTTCACTGCGGATACGAATTCTTCAAGCGAATCGTCTTTTACAATCGCCACTCCGATCGAAGATCCCTGGTGCGGCGCCTTGATCACGAGCGGCAGACCTAGGTGCTTTTTAAGTACCTGGAACAGCAATGGATATTCTTCCGGGATCCATCTTTTGTAAGTCAGCGTCCAGCTTTTCTTCTGCTGTCCATTGACCAGCGCGATCATTTCATTTTGTAAAATCTTGTCAATACCCACTGCCGAGCCCATTAAACCCGGCCCGCTGTAAGGAATTTTGTACCATTCCAGCAAACCCTGGATCGCCCCATCTTCACAATCAGGACCGTGCATAGCCAGGAATGCGAAATCGAAATAATTTTTAAATTCTTCGGGTGTTATGATTGTCCCGATTTCAGCTGGCAAAGCTTCCTGCGCCAGTTCGGGGAAGGATTCAATGTAAGTTTTGAACTCTGCTTTCTGTTGGGATTTGGGGGGATAAAACTCGCGTATCTCGCTCGAATACATCAATTGCTTTTCAAGCAGTATAAATCTGCCAAAGCTGTCAACAAATACAGGTATTGGTTCAAAAAGTGATTTATCAAGGTATTCAAAAGCGGTTTTCCCGCCGGCAAACGATATCTCTCTTTCTCGTGAAGGGCCTCCAAAAAATATTCCGATACGCATAGTATAATCCCGGTTTTTATTCAACAGGCGCAAGATAAGCTACTATTCGGGAGTAATCAATCGGTACAAAAGATCTGACGATTTTATAATACAAAAAGGCAGTTCCCATTTCTGAGAACTGCCTTTTTCAAAGGTTTTATATAGATCCGGCGATTAAGCCAGCGCCGGAACGTTTACGGAAACAACTTTATTAATGTAAGGTACCGCTTTGCGAATTGACTCTTCAAGACCCGCACGGAATGTCATCGCGCTCATTGGGCAGCTCTGGCAAGATCCCTGCAATTCAAGCTTCACAATGTTATCATCAGTCAGTTCAACAAGCTTCACATCACCACCGTCAGCATGCAAATAGGGCCGCACTGATTCCAGTGCCTGCTCAATAAGTTCTAATGTTTTTTCTTTGGACTCCATTGGTTCTATTATGTATTTGCTAAGATGCAAGATAATATTCAAAAAATCAAATGCTCATCAGGCCTGAAATCAAACCTGAATCTCGACAGGAACGGTCTTATCTTTATTCGCATTCCGGATCGCAACCTGCTGCGCAAGTGCCTCTGCAGTGTCCCTGAATGCATCGTTAACAATCGGATTTGTGTTCATTACCGCCGGCCTTCCTTCATCGCCAGCCTCTCTTATTCCCTGCACAAGCGGTATCTGACCCAGTAAAGGAACGTCAAATTTATCTGCAAGCATTTGTCCGCCGCCTTCTCCAAAAATGAAGTATTGCGAGTCGGGTAACTCTTCCGGCGTGAACCACGCCATATTCTCTACAATACCTAAAATCGGAACATTGATCTGAGGCTGTTTGAACATCGCCAGACCTTTCATCGCGTCCGCAAGTGCTACTTTCTGCGGGGTAGTAACTACTACTGCGCCTGTAACAGGCACAGTTTGAACCAATGTTAGGTGGATATCACTCGTACCTGGCGGCAGGTCGATCAGCAGATAATCGAGATCGCCCCAGTCTGTATCTGCAAAAAACTGTTTCAAAGCCTGGCTCGCCATGGGTCCGCGCCAAACCACTGCGCTATCCGGCGGAGTCAGAAATCCGATGGAAATCATTTTAATCCCATACTGGCGGATCGGGTTAATGTAATTCTTACCTTCTTTCGGGGTAATGGTCGGCTGCATATTCTCAGCTCCGAACATGACCGGAATTGACGGACCGAAAATATCGGCATCAATGATACCAACCTTTGCACCAGACCTGTGAAGTGCCATGGCAAGGTTAGCCGTAACTGTCGACTTCCCTACTCCACCTTTGCCAGACGAAATAGCGATCACATTTTTCACGCCCGGGAGCAAAGGACCGGTTTGGCGAGTTGATGTTACATTGGCTGTTAGCTTAATAATCACCTCCACATCAGGACTCAGATGCTCGTGGATTGCATTCTCGCAATTTCTCCTGATCAGTTCTTTAAGCGGGCAAGCGGGGGTAGTCAGAACAACTGTAAAACGAACCTGGTTAATACCAACTTCGATATCCTGGATCATACCAAGCGTAACCAGGTCTTTTTTCAGGTCTGGCTCTTCAACAGTACTTAGCGCCTGTAATACTTTTTCTTTATTGATTGTAAATTCTCCCATTACGATGGTTGAGGACCTTAACTAATTCTATCCAACACAGAAAACAGTCTTTGAGTTTGTTACGAAACCGGAAATTCTCCAATTCTGCGTTCAACTTCATTCATCTCTTCTGTGACGTCTATTTGCCGTGAAACTTCATTCAGCTTACTCCAAAGCGTTTTCAGGAATTTTAAATGTGTTTTCGAGAATCCATGTAGGGGCCGATGGTTGAGTGTCAACATGATTTTATCCCATTGACGCATCAGATCCTGCGATTCTGGGGTTATATAGGTTTTAGCAAATGCATTAAATATATAATCTTCCGCGATTTTGCTTGGGTGGATCAGATCGGGCTCATAGAAACGGTAGTCGCGTAACTCGTCTACCATAATCTCGTACGATGGAAAGTAGCTGATGTGCTTGTACTTCTCGCAAAGCCGGTGACAAACAAGCCTGAGTGTTGACTTACTAACCTGGTTGAGCGGCAAAGTATCGCGCGTGTGGCGCACGGGGCTAACTGTCAGGACAATTCGGAGACTGCGGCGGAACATCAGCAGCTTCTGGACGAGCGGCTCCATTGATTTGATGATCTGATCAGGGTGCAGGAGTTCTTTTATAAAATGATCAGCTGGTACCTTGTGGCAATTCCCGATAATCATATTACTGGCTTTGTGGCGGTAAGCGTAGGAAGTGCCAAGGGTAATCACCAGCAGGTCAGCTTCTTTTAAAAAAACGCGCACATCCTGTAAATGCGCCTTGATACCTGCTTCCAGTTCATCTAAACTCTGCGCCCATTGCGATGAATGGAAATCGTGGTGAAGCCAGATATCGTCCTGCGTTTTCAGGAACAATTCCTGAGCAGGCGCCCGCTCTTCCAATGCAAAGTCGAGCGTTCGGCAGATCGTCAGCGGGTTGAAAATAGTGCCCAGCGGATTGTTCAGCACCTGGTATTTATAACTACCTAGCTGCTGCCCCAGCACATCCGCAAAGCAGGAGCCTAGCGTCAAAACTTTCGACTGGTGATCCATCTTCCACTCGGAAGCGGCAATTTCTACTTCTGTACTGAGTTTGATTTCTTTCATAACAACATTGAGTCGCGACATGCAAAGGTAACTTTTAAACCGCTGGAGAATCGCTTTATGCTGTTTATTCTGGAAAGGTTTAGGTTTGCCCACAGTACACATCACTAAGTGAATGGATCAGGAAGCCTACCAATTTTCTCTTGCACCAAATAAGTTCAGGTATTATTTTGACAGTACAAATGGCAGTAGAAAAGTCAGGAAAGTCGTTCTTTTTACAGAAAGTGAACACCATGAAGTTTACAATTTGGCGTTGCTCGACACATTAGAAGATGGCAAAATGAGTGATCAGACTGAAACTCGCAATGGAGATATGATCACTGTGCTCGCTACGGTATATCAAATTGTGATCCACTTTTTGGAACAAAACAACACTTGTTCTGTATTTTTCAGGGGAAGCGATGTAAGACGGCACAGGCTTTACAGAATCATAATCGGAAAATACTATCGTGAACTATCCGTTGATCACGCTATATTGGGCCTATACAACAAAAGAATTCTCCCTTTTCAAACGAATCAATCTTGTGATTACTACATTATCGAGAAGAAACTATGAAAACTAACAGAGAACGAAAACCTGATTTCCGGCCTACTGAGCGGGAGATTATAGACAAAGAAGTGCAGGCACTAAATAAAGCATTGGAAAATGTGGACCTGACAAGGCTCCGCGCATACTCCCAAAAAGAATGTCAAAAGCAACATTAAGGATATTTTCAATTTATACATTGCTGCTAAGCTGTTTGGGATGTTCGCTGACAACTGCCGATGCACAGCAAAACGAAGCATACACCTTCGCCTCCACCCCCTCCTGGCAAGACGAATTTGACAAGCCTGGCAAACCTGATCCGGCAAAATGGTCTTATGCGCTGGGTGATCACGGCTGGGGAAATAATGAGTTGCAGAATTATACCGACAAAATTGAAAATGCCAAGATTGAAGACGGCAACCTTGTAATTACTGCAATCAAAGAAAAGTCGGGAAAAGCGGAGTATAGTTCGGCCAGACTGGTATCCAAAGGCAAAGGCGATTTCTTATACGGTAAGATAGAAGTCAGGGCGAAATTGCCGAAAGGCAGGGGAACCTGGCCCGCGATCTGGATGCTTTACAGCGAAAATAACTACGGAAACAAGAGCTGGCCGGACAATGGAGAGATCGACATTATGGAGCATGTTGGCTTCGACCAGGACCGTGTTCACGGTAACATCCATACCAAAGCTTTCAATCATGTAGCTAAAACCAATAAGGGAAACAATGTGATCGTAGAGAATGCATCCGAAGACTTTCACATTTACTCCTGCGAATGGACCCCGGCTTCCATTACCATCCTTGTGGACGGGAAACCTTACTTCAATTTCCCAAAAGAATCAAGCTATCAATGGGCAGAGTGGCCTTTTGACAAGCCTTTCCACCTTATTTTGAACATAGCCGCAGGCGGTAACTGGGGCGGACAAAAAGGCGTGGATGACAACGTTTTCCCTCAAAAAATGCTGGTCGATTACGTACGTGTTTACCCGCTGGTGGACAAATAGGAACTTTGAAAATCCACCGCACGGAGGTATCTTGCATCATGGATAATTTTGTTGTTTCCGCCAGAAAATACCGCCCTGTTACCTTTGATTCGGTGGTTGGGCAATCACACATTACTACTACTTTAAAGAATGCAATCCGCACCAACCACCTAGCCCAGGCGTTCCTTTTTTGCGGACCAAGGGGAGTTGGTAAAACAACCTGCGCACGCATCCTGGCGAAAACCATTAACTGTCAAAACCTTGGTGACGATGTAGAAGCTTGTGGTGAATGCGAATCCTGTGTGAGCTTTCAAAACAATGCGTCGTTTAATATCCACGAGCTCGATGCAGCCTCCAACAACTCCGTTGAAGATATCCGCAACCTGATCGACCAGGTACGTTACCCGCCTCAAACCGGCAAGTACAAAATCTACATCATAGATGAGGTGCACATGCTTTCGCAGGCTGCTTTCAATGCGTTTTTGAAAACATTGGAGGAGCCGCCCAGCTATGCAATTTTCATTCTCGCCACCACAGAAAAGCATAAAATCCTGCCTACCATCCTGTCCCGGTGCCAGATCTTCGACTTTAACCGCATTCAGTCCAAAGACATCGCTTACCATTTGGCAGACATTGCTAAAAAGGAAGGGATTGAAACTGAAAGTGAAGCTCTGGAGCTGATCGGACAAAAGGCTGACGGCGGTTTACGCGACGCGCTTTCCATGTTTGATTTAAATGTGACTTTCTCCACAGATAACCGGCTCACCTACTCGGCTGTCCTGGAAAACCTGCACATTCTGGATTATGATTATTATTTCAAAATCACGGATGCGCTCATTTCTGGCAGTATTGCCAGATCGCTTGTTCTTTTCGATGAGATTTTGAGGAAAGGATTTGACGGCCACTTATTCGTGGTGGGACTTCTGGAACATTTCCGAAACCTTCTGGTGTGTAAAGATCCGGCGACGGTAACCCTGCTGCAAGTCTCTACTTCTGCAGAGCGCAAGTACCTGGAACAGTCTGCGGCTGCGGATATGAGCTTTTTGCTTTCAGCTTTAAGCATTACTGGTCAGTGCGACATTAATTATAAGTCGGCCAAGAACCAGCGGTTGCATGCAGAGCTTTGTCTAATGAAGCTCGCCAACATTCCAAACATTCTTCAATTAAACTCACTGGCCGCCGTTGATGAAACGGCAAAAAAAAAAGTTGAGCCTGAGCCCGAACCAGTAAGGAGCAGCCCGGCTGTCACCGAGAATAATGCAGTTCCACAGAGCAATGGGA
The DNA here is from genome assembly GCF_051859145.1 of Dyadobacter sp. GTDB lineage: Bacteria > Bacteroidota > Bacteroidia > Cytophagales > Spirosomataceae > Dyadobacter. The sequence continues at coordinate 457 of NZ_JBHYGF010000611.1, read as the reverse complement.
GCGCGCAGGTAATTGCACCTGCGACTGCACCAGCTCCTGTTACATCTTCCAAATTAAAAAACACAATTCCGCTGGCTATGACGCCGCCCGTCAGCTATCAGCCAGCTGCAAAAGCGGTTGCTGAAACGCGCCAGCAGGATAGTAGCGTATTTACAAACGGGGTCAGAAAAGAAGAATTAAGCTTCGAAACACTTCAACGGCTTTGGTATGAATTTGCTGAAAAACGCCGGGAAGGCGGCAACTCAACTACGGAGGAACTTACCCTGAGGAGTGAGTTTAAACTGGAAGGTTCTTCCATTGAAATTGCCCTTGCGAATACCCACCAGCTGGAAGCACTGCAGAATGTACGCTACGAGCTGCTCAGCTTCCTGAAAAGCCGCCTGAATGCACCAAAGTTAGATGTGAATGCGCGGGTAGCGCCCCAAGAGGTAAACCGGCTTCCGTATACTCCGGCTGA
>NZ_JBHYGF010000610.1:9963-17023 GCF_051859145.1 Dyadobacter sp. | reverse complement strand
ATTTTAATTGGCTCCGTATTACCCGCGCTCTTAAGTATTGTTACGATGGACTCGCCCTGGTATGCAGTGGGTGTAATTGGCGTAATGAGCTTTGTTCAGTTCCTGGAAGGTAATTTCATCACACCCAACATTGTAGGCTCAAAAGTGAGTGTGAATCCGCTGGCTGCAATTATTGCATTGTTTCTCGGCGGACAGCTTTGGGGACTTTCCGGTTTGATCCTCGCGCTTCCCGTAACAGCAATTCTGAAAGTGATTCTGGATACAATCCCAAGCCTGGAACCTTACGGATTTTTGTTAGGCGAGCCGGTTCACGAAGTAGCAGCCGAAAAAGCTGAAATGCAGCGGGAAACTGCTACTGCAAAAGAATTCAAGAAAAAACCTTACCGGAGATACCGCAACAAACCCCGGAAAAGACCGGACGGATCGCAAGGCAACATACAGCCCGGATCCGCTGACAGCTAAAAGCTAACCGCTAAGAGCTAACAGCCGATAGCTGACAGCCTACTTAACCGGAACTTTCTCAACACTTACCCCAACGCTCATTACAAATGGAAGCGGGTTTTGGCGCATGGATTGCGAAAGAGTAATCGTGTAGGTTCCTGATCTTGCAAACCGGTAGTTTTTGAGAAAAGGAATTTTGTGGTCAAACAAATCCCCCAGTCCATGGCCGTAAGGTTTGCCGGTCACTTCATTGGACAAATAAACTTCTTCCAATGTATTTGAAATCACCTTCTGATCAGGCCCAAGGAAATTCCTCGTCATGTACAGATTGTAATAAGGGTATTGCAATGTGTTTCTGAGCAGATAATACAGGTTGTAAGTCTGTGTGGTATCCGTGATTTCAATCTTGAATGTCGGCTTGTTCTTGATATACCAAAGACCGTCGTCAATATCTTCATGCGCCTTGTACACGATGTTTTCGTCGCAGGCGGCGAGTGTCAGGCAAAGCATCAGGACAGCAGCTATTCCGGGAAACTTCATGAAAGAATTGACTTGATTGGATTTCAAAACTATCTATTTTTCCTATAAACTGGTCTGTTCGCTGAAATAACGGTTGAGCCAGGAATTTGAAGCCGGAATTTTCCAGCGTGTCATCCATTGCGCTTTGGTCGCAACCTGGTTGTCGAAAATGGTTGTGGAAGGTTGGATTAGTTCATCCTGAACAGACTGTTTGATCTTCGGAACCGGAACAGTCTGCACTTCTCCATTCTCATTCAAATATGCAAGTGAGCGGTCAAAAAAGTCGATCTGCATGCGCTGTCCGATTTCCTGCAACCAATGGACTGACTTATCAATGGAGCAACCGCTTGGCAACTCTTCACGCTCGTCAACAGCAATCACGACAAAGCGGTGTTCAAATATTTTGCCCGAAGCAGTAAGTGGTTTTCCATGTGCTTCCCAGTTGTCGAGCGAAGCTTTCAGCGTTTCTGTCAGAATTCCCGTCTCTGTTTCAGTAAGCTGGCGGTTTGCCTGGTAAATCCAGATTCTGGATTGAAGATCTATATCACTGAATGGAATGTACATATCTCAAAATTGATTTTAATACTCTTAAAAATGTTGCCGTGAAATTTCAACAACACCTCAACCGACTAAGTTCTCGCAAACAATGCGCACTCAAAGTCCGTTTGACTGTGCTACCAACTCTGCCAGATCGTAAATCCTGACGGTATTTTCTTTTTCCTTGTTTTTCAGCCCGTCGGTCATCATAATCATACAAAACGGACAAGCCACTGCAATCGTATCTGCGCCTGTGGCCAGTGCTTCTTCAATCCGCTCGATATTAATATCCTTACTGCCTTTTTCGGGCTCTTTAAACATCTGAGCACCGCCGGCACCGCAGCAGAGTCCTTTTGCCCGTGAGCGTTTCATTTCTGTAAGGTCCGCATCCAGCGATTCAAGCACTTTCCGTGGCGCTTCGTAAATGTCGTTTGCACGTCCCAGGTAGCAGGAATCGTGAAAAGTGATTTTTTTTCCTTTGAATGCAAGTCCGTCTTCCGGGCGGATCCTTCCTTCGTCGATCAGTTGCTGTAAAAACTGTGAGTGATGGATTACATCATAGTTACCTCCCAGCTCGGGATACTCATTTTTAAGTGTGTTAAAACAATGCGGACAGGCAGTAACTATCTTTTTGACACCATACATATCCAAAACCTGAATATTGGACATGGCCAGCATTTGAAACGTAAATTCATTGCCCGCCCGTCGCGCAGGATCTCCTGAGCAGCTTTCCTCCGTGCCGAGTACTGCAAATTTCACTCCGGTCTTGTTCAGGATTTTGGCAAAAGCGACAGTCACTTTTTTGTAACGATCATCAAAAGAACCCGCGCAACCCACCCAGAACAGCACCTCGGGCGTTTCATTGTTCGCGGCCATTTCGGCCATTGTAGGCACACTATATCTTTCTTCCGCCATTTTGAACGAGGTATCGTTGTCCGTTTACAATAAAAATAATTGTTAGAATGCTGGTAACGGGGATGGATATTGCAACCGGCACCAGTTCATACTTTGTGCCTGCAAACTTGTGTAACCCGTAGCCGCTGACCGCCATGGTAACGGCGATTACGTAACTGTATATGCCCGCCGACCGCGCTAAGCCTTTGCGGTCACGTATCTGCATTGGATCTTTTGGAAAATTGGCCAGCAGCCAGGTAGCTTCTTTGACCCAGATATAAGTGCCCATTCCAACAAGAAGCGTGCAAACCAGGCCGAATACAATCAGTATTTCCATGTCTAAAAACTTAGGATTGAAGGTTTTGCGTCCAATTTAGCCGGTCACCTGGTGAAAATTTCCAGGGCGCCTGATTCGTATCCAGATTCTGGAACATCGCATTCCACGAAGCAGGCGCCTTCGCCTCGTCCATAATTTTATATTTCCGCAGTTGAAGGATAATATCCAGCGGATTGATCAAAACCGGGCATTCCTGAACGCACGCATTACAGGTTGTGCAAGCCAGGATTTCTTCTTCCAATATGTAATCTCCGATCAGCTGCTTTCCATCTTCTACAAACTGCCCGTTATTTGCCAGCATATTTCGTCCCACATCTTCCAGGCGGTCGCGCGTATCCATCATAATCTTGCGCGGGGATAACTTTTTACCCGTAATATTAGCCGGGCAAGCCGCAGTACACCGGCCGCATTCCGTGCAGGAATATGCGTCCATGAGGTTCTTCCAGCTCAGATCCTGAATGTCTTTGGCACCAAAATGATCAGGTACCGCCGCACCTTCCTGTGGTTGTTCGAGGCCCAGCATAATGCGGACTTCATTCGTGATCACAGGCATATTATCCATTTTTCCTTTCGGTACCAGCTTCGCAAAATAGGTGTTTGGGAAAGCAAGAATAATATGCAAGTGCTTGGAATAAGTGACGTAAACCGCAAACATGAAGATACCTATAATGTGAAACCACCAGGCAAATCGCTCAATTACTACCAGCGATCCGGTATTAATATTTACAAAAAGCGGTTTTAAAAATTGGCTAAAAAGAAAGTTACCTGTTGGCGGATAATGCGCGTGGCCACGAGCCTGCAAAACACTGTCGGCCGCATTCATCGAAAGAATGGCGATCATCAATACAATCTCAAAAATAAGGATCAGCTTTCCGTCGAGCGCGGGCCAGCCATTCATTTCACGGTGGCGGGCAGGCTGTAACCGGGGTACCTTAACAATGCTTCGGCGAATCAGGAAAATCACGCAGGCCACCAGCACACTCACTGCCAGAAATTCAAAGAAGCTGATCAATAAAGCGTAGAATTTGCCAAATAGCGGGGCAAAAACCCGATGTGTTCCGAATATACCGTCGATTACAATTTCGAGAACTTCAACATTAATGAGGATAAAGCCGAGATAAACGGCCAGGTGCAGGAAGCCAATCAGCGGCTTGTCGAACATTTTCTTCTGTCCAAATGCAATGCGGAGCATCATAGCCAGCCGCCTCTCAGGCTGGTCAGTTCTGTCTTCATCCCGACCAAGGCGGATCGTTTTGCTGATAACACCCGCGCGCCGGGCCACAAGCCGGCCCGTGAGCCCAACCAAAAGGATAAATAAGATTTGCTGAACAATTTCCATGGTGAAATCTGTCAAATAGTATGCAAGCATACCTTAACAAATATGAGAAAAATTGTGCCTTTACACCAGCTTCCAAGTATTATTTGAAATATTTGAACAGACGAGAAAGGAAAGAGTATTGATAATGAGCGAATTGGAAATTTTCGCAAAATCAATCCTAAGTTTTTCTTTCAAATAATTTGCAAAGCAAAACCAAACTTCTAGTTTTGCAGTCCCAAAGGGAACCAATTGAGCCTGGTGATGTAGCTCAGTCGGTAGAGCAAAGGACTGAAAATCCTTGTGTCGGCGGTTCGATTCCGTCCATCACCACAACTTAAAGCCGCTACGAGCAATCGCAGCGGCTTTTTTTGTTCGTATTAACGACTTTTTAGTTGAGGCAGCACGGGTGATCAACATTAGTGTGCTGTCGCCTATAATGGTTTGCTGTATTTGATCGGGTAGTCCTTAAAATTCACTAGATATTTGGTTAAAATCGTGTGTATTGTGCATTTTACAATCAATAACATTATTTTTTTACTTAGATAGACTAAGACAACTCTTAGACGTATAACGTTTTTTTAGTAGATTTTCGTCTAAGTATATTTATCTGATAATCAAAGGATTGTATTAATTTTTTCGGCTAAGTCAAGTAGCATCTAAGCAAAAGCTCTTGTTTTTTGCTACTTTTTGTCCAAAGAGTACTTTGTTCCTGCTTTAACGCCCTTTGCTGATAATCTCTCATCAGCCACCATCTTGTAAATTGTCCTTCGGACTAGATTGTAAGATAGTTCTTTACCGATACGCTCGTGAATGTCTCCCAAAGATGTAGGCTGGTACTTTTTAACGTCTTGGTAAATAAGCTCCTCGAGTCTGTGGCTTTCAATACCTCTCAGGTTTGTTTTTCCTTTGAAATTAGCTTTCTTAAGAAAGTCGGGATTCACAAGGTATTGCGTTCCTTTCGTTCGTCCATTAGTAATAATTAGGCTTAATGAGGTAAGCCGACCCAGCCAGGTGTTAATGGTACCAACGGATGTTTCAGGTAAACTGAGCTCTTTCGAAAGATCAATAGCAGATATAGACGTATGTTGAGCAATTAGCCCAAGAGAAATAGTTTCTCTCTGCGTCAATTGAAATTCCGAATTAGCACGATTAATCAAGGAGATGATCTCCGGTTTAGAGATGCGTCTCAGAATAGTGAATTGAACGTAATCGTCGCCTTGGTACGGGACAGGTATGTGCTTTGCGTTTGAGAGAAGGATTCTATACATTTTGTCGATACCGGATCCTTCTTTATCCATTAAGTGAAGGTCATAGCAAACTTGGGCGAGGTAAGGATTACGCCGCACATTTTTGTGTAGCACATTAGAGGGGGTCACGCCTATTGGGAATAAGCCAGGATTCACGACTTCAAGCCTGTCTGGATATAAATTAATAAATATATCTCCCCTGGTAGTGTAAGGTCGGTGAATTAGTGCATTAGCCATCAATTCACGGATTACTTCTTCTTCGTAGTTTGGAACGAACTTCCGGAAGATCCCATCCGCAACGTCAGTGCCCTCTTTCCAATCTGGAATTTTCGTCCAAATTTCTTCTATTAATTCTTTGGGGTTCAAAGAGTGATCTTCCCATAGTATTTTATTGATCTTCTGTTCTTTATCATCAAATTTTAAAAAATGAATTGTGGGTGCATATAGCAATCTCGCACGATCTTTTCTCTTACCTATCCAGAGCACGCCAAGATTCGTGAGTCGACCTGCATCCACAAACATATAATGGTCGAGGAGCTCATCAGTAGACATTTCTTTGACGTGGTTACTAACTCGGCTCGATTCTAAAATGTCACGTCGAAAGTTGTCAAACTTGATCGGGTCAATTTCTATAGACGAGATATTGGTTCTCCTTGTTTCCCAGATAAATGAGGGTTTGTCTGTAAAAAGCCGGGAAAGTTCGTCAGGCAGAAGAGGAACGCAAGTATCATCGCTTCGATAATAATATTTCCCGTCAGTAGTGGATGCAATTGTTGATGCGCTTGGTAGAATTTCCAACTCTATGTATTCTCCACCATTGGCTGCAGTATGTATAGCTACATTTAATCCAACATTTACAGAATTCTCCGAGATTTTCTTTTTGATCTTGAACGGTAGATCCTTATTAATCTTCTGGTCATTAGGAGGCAAAGATTCTTTGTCGCCAACACCTATCCGGATAATACCGCCTCTACTGTTTGCGAAACAAACACAGTCTTTTGCCAGCTCTTTCCAATTTGTTGTTAAACCAACAACAACATCTATTTTCTTCTTTTCTATAAATTGGCCTTCCTTCATATCATTATTATGGCGATGACATACCGTTATAGCGTTAACAGTTTCTCAAATACTTATCAGCTGACTCGAAATACTTACTATTTGCTGAAATTATTGAGGATTTGTGTCGCTGCGTCCATACCGAACTTACCCCCAATTATCACTGCTCAGAAGACATGATTACTGCTTGGATAACTATACAACAATAACAAAAAACTAAACTAGAAAACAGACTAGTTCAGCTATAAGGTCAAAGCTGGCTAAGGAGAATGCTATTTTGCTTTCAGAGACAGAATCTTGATTAGGAGGGACATAATTCAACTCTTTCAAGGGATCTGTATAATTTCTTGCATTGATATTCCCAAACCAGTTGCAATTTCATACAGATAGTAGAATGAAGGATTGATCTTTCCAGCTTCAAGTCTTTGTATTGACTGCTGATCTTTTGCAATTATGTGAGCTAGCTCAGCTTGCGTAATATTCTTAGCCTTACGTAGCTCGCGTATCCTGAGTCCTAGTTGTTTCAGCAAAGCGTCCTTTTCCATAGATGATAAAGGACTTGGGAAAATTACACTATTTACACAACGAATACGTTGTATTTTAGCTGACGTTATTACCTTTGTAAGACAGCTAAACTATACACTTGCAAAGCCATGAACTTCAAAATCATCCACCTCCCAGAAAGCCAAACCGAAGTTTGCCTCCACCGCG
>NZ_JBHYGF010000610.1:0-9953 GCF_051859145.1 Dyadobacter sp. | reverse complement strand
AAATTGTTTGTATAAAAACATTCGTGACCAATTCTGATGGGATCGAGTTAATGTTGGAAACGCAGGTGAAATTTGCCAATGCGAGTTGTGCACAGCGGTTTGTGGCGGATTACTCCGAAATGTCGGCAAAGAACTTCCTGCAGAATTGTTTGACAAAAGAGCGGATCTGGATAGGTTAACCACCAAAAATCCGCTTGTCCGTAACTGCTTCCCGGTGCGCTTCCAGAAAGTCGCAGAATGATTTTACCTGCATTTCTTGTAATGAAAGATCGAGCGCGTGGTCGTAGTCTTCCTGGTAAACCTGCTTGAAATCAGTAATAATGTAGCGGAGGCTGCGTACTCCTTTGGCGCGCAATGCGGGGAGATAGAAGTTCTGGTGATTTTGTTCGTATTGACCTGGTTTATAGTTGCTTGTTGTTTTAATGTCAGCGGCGAACATTTTACCCAAAACATCTACATAACCGTAAAGCAGCACATTGTTCAACTCGTACTCGCAGTAGAATTGCGTGCGCAGCATAGGTCGCGGAAGCAAGGCGCGAACCTGGTCCAGAATGTCCGGATCGAACGCTTCTTCATCAGTTCCTTTAATCACAGCTTCTTCAAATGAAACGCCTCTGCGTTGCGCCTCCGTTTGGGGCACCGGCACGCGGTTTATTCGGTCAATTAATTCCTGTTCAGTCAAATAGCCCTTTTCAAACCGGTCGAAACAATTGAGAATGGAGGGATATAACTTGTAATTAACTGCCATTTGAGTTGCGTTCTATTTTGGTTTGCCGAAGTGGTAAGTAAGTGAAAATCCCAGAAAGCTGAATTTGTCATCCGGCGTGTCGCTGTAAGAGTCGCTTTCCTCCGGATTAATCAGCCTCCGCCCCGAGGTCGCGTCCATTTTATCTGTTCTTACAAAATAGAAGCGATAATCGGCACCGATTTTCAATGCAGGCAACAATGCAAATTCCAAAGAAGTGCCCAGCGGCAGCATACCTTCCCGCGTCTTTTTGATCCCGATTGGCCCACTTGCAGGTCCCCAGCGCAGGAACAGCGGATTGCGGGCACTTAGCTGACTGTTTGTAAACCGAAGCAGTTTGCCACTATCCAGGTCAAATGCATTGGCACTAAAATGGATCCGCCCAATTCCGCCGTAAACAATCCAATGCAAAGGTCCGGGTTCGAACGTGCTGAATTGCTCCGTCAAATCCCACCTGACCAACAACTCAATGGAATTATATTCATTCAGGAAATAAGAGTTGAAAAATTGTAATTGTTGCCCGCCAACTTTTCCAGCTGTAAAATCAATTTCAACAGAAAATTCTTTGGTGAAGGCTTTGCCAAAATTTACACCCAGCATCGTCTGCATATCCTGTCCATTCAGCTCGCCAAAAAATTGCGTCAGCCCGCCGCGCATTCCGATTGAAAAGTCGCGTTTCTGCTTTCGGTTATAACTTTTCTTGCCGCTGACTCCATTGGAAGAGTAGCGGTGCAGCGGTTTTTGACCGTAAACAAAGCATTGAAGAATGCAGAAAATCAGGATCAGACATAAACGGCGCATAGAATGGAGGTTTGTGTTAGAAAATCTCGCTCCCTATTTAGACGACGGATTACGCTTTTCGTCAGCCGGTTACCGTAAATACAGCCTGTTCGTCAACGCGAAACCGTATTTATCTGTTAGTTTTGCTTATAGTTGCATTTATCAGAAAAGAAATGAGTGTAGTACCTTATAAAGACAAAGAGGGTAGCAAACGGGAGCAGGTTGCCGAAATGTTCGACAACATCTCGCCGAAATACGATTTGCTCAACCACGTACTCAGCGCGGGCGTAGACATATATTGGAGGAAAAGGGCGATTAAGCTGCTGAAAAAGCAGCAACCGAAGGTGATTTTGGACATTGCTACCGGCACCGGCGACTTCGCCATTGAAGCACTTTCGCTGAACCCTGAGCGGATTATCGGGGTGGATATTTCAGAAGGAATGCTGGCTGTGGGGCGCGAAAAAATTGCCAAAATGGGCAAGCAAAATGTGATTACACTGCAAAAGGGCGACTCGGAAAGTTTGGCTTTTGAAAACAATTATTTCGACGCCATTATCGTTTCGTTTGGAGTACGCAATTTTCAGAATTTGCTCGCCGGGCTGACAGAAATGAACCGCGTGATGAAGCCGGGGGGAAATTGTGTGGTGGTAGAATTTTCAAAGCCGCGCAGCTTTCCTTTTAAGCAGTTCTATAATTTTTATTTCAAATACATATTACCAATTATAGGAAAGGCCGTCTCAAAGGATAGTTCGGCTTACACTTATCTGCCAGAATCGGTCCAGGCATTTCCCGACGGGGAGGCTTTCCTGGAAATTTATAGAAAAGCAGGTTTTACTAATACCAAATGCATATCACTTACCTTCGGGATTTGTTCAATTTACATCGGGCAAAAGTAATATTAGGAATGCTCGTGCTGCTCATCGCGGCGCAGGACTGCGTTGCGCAGGGTATTGGTTACAGGAGAAAGCACCTGGAATATTACGACGACAAGCCTATTCACTACGGAATATTGTTCGCCGTTCCATTTACCCGCTTTAATATCAGGCACAATAACGATTTCTTGTCCAAGGATTCTGCTTTTGTGATCCAGTCGCCGACGCAAGCCTCTTTTCGAATGGGCTTTACCGTGAATGCATTCCTGACAGATCATTTTGACCTTCGTACTACCCCATCGGTGTCTTTGTATGAGCGACAGGTGAAGTTCAGTTATCCAAATGCAGCTGACAGGATTGAAAAGCGGGAGTCGACCTGGATAGAAGTGCCATTGCTTTTGAAATACAAATCACTACGTCGGGTAAACTCACGCATGTATATGCTGGCAGGCGTGACTTTTGGAGTTGAAACCAACGTTAAAAGAAATCGCGGAGGCGGCTCTGCAAAGCTGGATACTAAGTCCACCGACTTCTCGATTGATTACGGAGTAGGTTATGAGCAGTTTTTTGAGTTCTTCAAATTCGCTCCTGAGCTCCGTTTTTCACATGGATTGACGAATATGTTACAGCCGTCAAAAAATTCTGTGGGGTCGGGGATCAGCAAGATGTCAACTCATACAGTTACGCTTTATTTGAACTTCGAGTAGGTATATTGATTTTCAGTTGCTTGTAAATTTTTAATTTTTTTTCTAAAAAAGTTTGCAGACCTAGATTTAATCGCACATATTTGCACTCCCAAACGACGGGGAAAAGGGAGTTTAGCTCAGTTGGTTCAGAGCATCTGCCTTACAAGCAGAGGGTCGGGGGTTCGAATCCCTCAACTCCCACAGTTAGAAAGCACTGAGCAATCGGTGCTTTTTTTGTTTTAAGACTGGCGTGAACACAAAGCAAAGGGAGTTTAGCTCAGTTGGTTCAGAGCATCTGCCCGCGCGGCGTCCGCTTACAAGCAAAGGGTCGGGGACGGTCCGCCGCGCGACGGTCGGCCGCTGCCACGGTCCGCCGCGCGGTTCGAACCCCTCAACTCCCACGAATACACAAGGCGCTGGCAATAGCGCCTTTTTTTGTGCCCTGGATTTTGATTTCGCATTTGCAGGATCAAAACCACTTCTTCACTTCGGCAATTCGCCCAATTACTTACCTCCCTCCACATTCCTGCAACTTCAAAAGTCAGTTCAGGTGCCACCTACATTTAACTTGTACAATCACCTGGATTTTAATGTAGTAATAGGTTGTGTAACCAATATTCAACTTATTTGATAACTTTGAAAAAAGAACCTCCATCAACAATAATACATGCATAAATATCTACACTCGTTAGACTATCTGAGAGGTCTGGCAGCGCTTTCCGTATGCCTTTTCCACTTTACAGATAAAGCCGATTTTCTGGCTGACACTAATGTGTTCAAGGCACTTTTCAAACACGGTCGTTATGGCGTGGAAATCTTCTTTATCATATCCGGGCTTGTAATTCCGTATTCCATGGCGAAAGCCTCTTATACTTTTAGCCAGGCATGGACTTTCCTGAAAAAGCGCATTGTAAGGATTGAGCCGCCGTACCTTATTTGTGTTCTGCTGGCAATATTTCTGAATTACCTGACTACCACAACCTCCTTTTATGTTGGGAAAGCATTTTCAATCGACTATGCACAACTATTTGCCCATCTTGGCTATGTGAATGCTTTTATTGGCAAAGATTGGCTTAATCCTGTTTTCTGGACCCTGGCAATTGAGTTCCAGTATTACATTGTCATCGCATTAATCTTTCCATTAATCAGCAGCCGGATTTCAGTGGTTTGGATCACTACATTAATCCTATTCAACTATTTATCATTTTATTTTGATAGAAACTATCTTTTCAACTTTTCCGTCTTTTTCAGTACCGGTATAGTAATCTACCGTTTACTCGTCAATAAGCTAACATTTACAAACTTTGCAATTTGCATTGCAGCACTGCTTGTATTTAGTTTTTACAGATACAGTTATCTCGAAGTACTGGTCGTTTTATTCACGTCTATTGTTATTTTAGCGCCACTCCGTACAACCTTACTCAGCTCTTTTTTCGGGGAAATTTCTTACTCGCTTTATTTACTTCATTTTCCAATCGGTTTGAGGATCGTTAATCTCACCCAGCGATTTACGGAAAATGAAATGCTCAGAAGTGCCGCAGTTCTTGCAGCACTCCTGATCTCAATCTTTGTCGCTTATATTTATTTTAGGGTAATTGAAAAGCCTTGTAAAGAAGCATCTCAACGCATTAGGTATCAGAAAGGGAAATCTCTAAACCCGGAGCAGGAGCTGGTAGAGTCAGCTAAACCGGCAGAGGTATATGTTGCAAAGGTGTAGGTAATGATGGTAGGTGTTCGTAATTTATACATTCATCTAACTTCTACTTGCGGTAGCTTTTCAAACCTTTCTGATCGCCAAGTTCACCTAGTATCTTTTTCAATCCTTCTATATTCATCTTCAATCCGTCTTCTGCATCCGGGGCAAATTCTTCGTTGATAATGCCGATTGGTCCATTGTAGCTACTTTTTTGGATGATCCGCATCATTTCCAGCTCGGCGTCTCCCTGGCCAACCGGCACTACTTTCACCGGGTTACCTTTCTTTAAACCTGCCAGGTTTATGGCCAGTAAATGCGGCAGTATTTTCGGGTAGAATGTCGGGAAAGTTTCCAGATCGGACTCTGCGTGGTGGAAGTTGTAAACAATCCCGATATTAGGTTTATTGACATACCTGATCAGTTGCAGCTGGTTTTCCGGATCTCCGTACCAGCCTCCATGATTATAAACACCCACTTTGCAGCCAATCTCCGCGGCTTTGTCGGCTATATAAGCTAGCGGCTTCGCATGTGCCTTGATCTTTTCCTGCTGCGACATTTTATCCAGATCCTTAATCCCGGCAATCATACACCAGATTTCTGTTTTGATATGATGCCTTTTCAGTACTTCCAGAATAATCGGTAAAGTCTTGTCGTTTTCCGGGTCCGGACCTGAGTACAGCCAGAATGCTTGCAATTTGATATGGTGGCTTTTCAGCGACTCTATTTCTTTGTCAAACTCCGGTATATGCTTCTCCCGCCAATCGTAAGCGAGCATTGTAATGCCAATTTTGTTAAGCATTTCGGATCGCTCGACAGGGCTGCGGTTTTTACTGTCAAATGGTACAATGCACCAGGCAATCAGATTGTCTTTCCTGAAAATGCTTTTTTGCGCTTGCGCCGAACTCGTCAGCAATGCAATCAGAAGTATGCATTTGCCCAGAATTGAGATGCATTGTTTGTACCCATTCATGTTCCGAAATTTTATAGATGAACCTGCTGACCTGTTTCCGCTGACTGAATTCCCGCTTCCAATACCCGCATAATTTTTAAACCGTCCGCGAAGTCGGGCTTAATCTCCGTTTTTTCGTCCACAGCTTTCAGGAAATCGACTACTGCGTGTACGAATGCATGCTCGTAGCCGATAATGTGACCGGCAGGCCACCAGTTACCCACGTAGGGATGTGCGGATTCAGTTACAAGTATGTTCCGGAACCCCTGCGCAATTTTATCATCATTGAGCGAAAAGTATTGCAGTTCATTCATTTTTTCCAAATCAAATACAAGACTTCCCTCGCTGCCATAGATCTCGAATGACAAACGGTTTTTTCTCCCCGTTGCCAGCCTTGTTGCTTCAAATGAACCCACAGCGCCATTTTTGAACCTGACCATCATCAAAGCGGCGTCTTCTACTGTTACTTCCCCCTTTTCAGTCGCGCTGGCTTCTGCCGACAGGTTGCCTGCTGTTCCTTCATTTGCAAGCGGCCGTTCTTTGATGAAATTGGCTGTAAGGCAGGAAACTGAAGTAATGTCGCCAACAAGAAAATGGGCCAGGTCCACTGCGTGTGAATTAAGGTCCCATTGCGGTCCCGCCTGCGCGATCTCCTTTTGCAGTTGCCAGGTCAATGGAAAGTTCGGGTCCACGATCCAATCCTGCTGATAGCAGCACCGCCAGTGAAAAATCCGCCCGATTTTACCGGCTTCAATCATCTTTTTCGCCTGCGCTACTGCGGGTACGCGTCTGTAATTGTGGTTGAGATAATGCACCACTTTGTTGTCTTCGCACACTTTCAGCATTTCTTCGGCTTGCCGGCTGCTCATTGAAAGGGGCTTTTCGCAAAATATGTGTTTACCTGCCCTGGCTGCGGCAAGTGCAATTTCGTAGTGCAGGTTCTGAGGCAATGCAATGTCGATAATATCAATGTTGTCGCGCTCGATCAGCTTCTTCCAATCCGTCTCAGTCTCTTCCCAGCCCCATTTTTCTGCAAACTCAGTTACCGATTCCTGATTTCTTCCGCAAGCAGCTTTGAGTACAGGTTTCACGGAAATGTCAAAAAACTGGGGGGCTTTGAGCCAGGCATTGCTGTGTGCCCGCCCCATAAACTTATAACCAATAATACCGATATTGAGCGCTCTTGTCATTGCTAAAAAGTCTGTTTACAAATTAAATGTGAAGCTGAAATTTAGGTAATAATTAACACACTATACACGATGAAACAACTTGCGCTTCACCTGCGCACGGGTAAAGTAATGCTGCATGAAGTCCCCGCGCCACTGGTCCGCAAAGGATGTGTGCTGATCAGGACACGAAAAAGTCTTGTTTCGGCCGGTACCGAAAGAATGCTCGTCAGCTTCGGCAAAGCCAGTCTGCTTTCAAAGGCAATCCGGGAGCCGCACAAATTCAGACTAGCGATTAGCAAGATCAGATCCGAAGGTTTTTTGAAGACATTTTCTCTTGTTTCAAGTCAGCTAAGCCAGTTAATGCCACTTGGCTACGCGCAGGCGGGTGAGGTGATTGCGGTGGGAGAGGGTGTTCTCGGGTTTAGGGCAGGAGACAGGGTCGTAAGTAATGGCTGCCACGCGGAGATCGTTTGTGTTCCTGTCAATCTGGTTGCTAAAATTCCGGACAATGTATCCTGCGAAGAGGCTGCATTTACGGTGCTGGCCGCTGTGGGTTTGCAGTCGATCCGGCTCCTCGCGCCTTCGCTTGGCGAGGTGGTTGTAGTAATGGGACTGGGACTTATTGGCTTACTTACTGCTGAGCTGCTGCGGGTTAACGGCTGCCAGGTAATCTGCATTGAGCCGGACCGCGAGAGGCGGGAACTTGCGGCAAAGCGTGGTTTTCAGGTTTTTGATCAGGATTCATCTGCGACCGAAATGCAGCTTTCGGCACTTAATAACGGAAATGGCGTCGATGGCGTGATCATAGCAACAGCAAGCAGCTCCAATTCGATTGTTGATCAGGCTGCGCGGATCTCTCGGAGAAGAGGCAGAATTGTGCTGGTAGGTACTGCCGGTCTGCATTTGGACAGGAGTGTATTTTACAAGAAAGAGCTCAGCTTCCAGGTTTCCTGCTCTTACGGACCTGGCCGGTATGATGCATTGTATGAGGATAATGGGGTTGATTATCCTTTACCATACGTACGCTGGACAGAAAACCGCAATTTTCAGGCAGTACTGCAGCTTTTGCAGCAAGGCAAATTGGAGGTAAAATCATTGATTTCCGAAACACTTGACTTCAAGGAAAGTGCAGCCTTTTACAGCAAAAAGGATTCTAAAAACCTGGCAACGATTATCACTTATCCCGATTGTGCCGAAGAACCCCGCCAGGAAAGTTTAATGCATTTCAAGTACAAACCAGCCACGCCCGTCATTGGAATCATAGGTGCAGGGAATTTTGCGAGAATGACACTTTTACCCAACCTGAAAGGCGCTGCGATCAAATACATTGCAAGTGCTGGCGGATTAAATGCTTATCAACTTGCAAAACAGTACAAAATACCCTGTCCGACAACCGACTATCGCCAGATCCTTTCGGATGCCGAGGTTAGTCTGGTAATTATTGCTACCCGGCACGATCAGCACGGAAAATTGGCAATCCAGTCGCTAAATGCAGAGAAGCATGTATTTGTGGAAAAGCCGCTGACGATTATTCCCGAAGAGCTTAATGCAATTGTCGAAGCGCAGCAAAAGGCACAAAAGTGCCTGGTAGTTGGGTTTAACCGCCGGTTTTCACCTTATGTAAGTAAAATGTTGCAGCTTCTTGGCGGAGCGCAGATGAACGTGATTGTTACGGTAAATGCAGGGAGCCTGCCAGCTGACTCCTGGTTGAAAGATCCGGCAATAGGTGGCGGGAGGATACTGGGTGAAGCGTGTCATTTTATCGATCTGGTCACTTGTCTCACCGGCAGCCGGGTGACAGCTGTATGCAGTAATGCAATGCAAAGTCAGCCGGGCTGGGCTGATGAAAATGTGAGCATCCTTCTCAGGTATTTGAACGGGTCTGCGGGAGTAGTCAACTATTTTTCAAACGGCAGCAGCAAGTATCCGAAGGAGCGGGTAGAAGTATTTGCCGGCGGCTGCACGCTGGTACTCGATGATTTCAAATGCCTGATCGGTTATGGTTTTGAAAATTTTAATAAGCTGAGTTCAGGTATAGACAAAGGCCACAAACGACAATTTTCACAATTTAGCCAGGCAAGAAAAGATACAAGTATACCCGAAATCAGCATAAATGAAGTTGTAAATACGACACGGGCCACATTCGCAGCTGTGGAGAGCCTGAAGGCGGGCTGTTGGATTGAAGTACAATGAAAAAGCTCCGCAAATTTCTTCATTATCAGCGTTTTATCAGAGAAATGGGGCTGCGCTACGTAGGTTTTCGTACTATCTACGAAATTTGCCGTAAGTTGAAAATAACGCGCCTGTACTATCCGAGGAAATATGTATTTCGGTCATCGATTTCAGTTGCAGACTGGCAGCGATCAAACGTTCGCTTTTTTGTACCAGTTATAGCGGAAATGCCGCAAGTGCATTATCAAACCCTAGCAGAACGAGTCAACAGAATCAGCCAGGGTGAGCAGCTATTTTTCTCCAATGAATGGATCAGCGTAGATGATTGGCATACCAATCCGAAAACTCTTTTCAGGTACCCGAAAAATCAGCATTGGACGGAAATTGCGACATTGTCTCCCATAGCTGGCGATATTAAATATGTTTGGGAAAAAGCGAGATTCTGTTTTCTCTATGATCTGATGCGGTTTGATTTTCACTCCGGAGTAAGCCAGTCAAAACTGGTTTTTACCTGCATTGAAGATTGGATTGATCATAATCCGGTTAATCGCGGCCCGCACTGGGTTTGTAGCCAGGAAATTTCATTACGCGTGCTCAACTGGATCTTTGCGCTGCATTACTACCAGCATTCGCCAGCATTAACCCAACCTATTTTCAACAAGATCCTAGCCAGCATTTATGCCCAAATGCGGCGGGTTTTTGCGCATTTCAGGTATTCGCGGATAGTCCTGCACAACAACCATACACTTACCGAGGCAGTCGCATTGTATTCAGTTAGTTTACTGTTTCCCTCTTTCCCGGGAAGCAACATCTGGCGACGACAAGGTAAAAAGTGGTTTGAAGCTGAAATTGCCTCTCAGATCTTTGAAGACGGGAGTTACATT
>NZ_JBHYGF010000609.1:7173-17195 GCF_051859145.1 Dyadobacter sp. | reverse complement strand
GACCACTGGTTTCCGAATACACCGCCGTTTCCAGGTATTTCAGCACGGTAACGCGGATAGTTCAGAATGTCGTTTTTAAAGCTTCCGGTCAGGAATGCATTCAATTCGAAATTCCTGTAAGTCATGTTATTGTTAAAACCAAGCGTAAACTTCGGCCAGGGATTTCCAATTACGGTACGGTCCTGGGCATCAATTACGCCATCTTCATTCAAATCGTGGAACTTGGTATCCCCTACCCAGCTGCCAGTCGCCGGATTGATCGTCAGCTGGTTGTTGGAAGTCTGGATCGCGTGGTTTTTAATATCGTTTGCATCCTGGAACAGACCGTCCGCAATGTAGCCTGTGATCATACTTGCCGGCTGGCCCACTTCTGTTTTGAAACCTACCGAAGTTGCATTCCAAACCGGTGTGATCGGGTTCAGGAGCGAGGTGACCTTGTTTCGGTCGAAAGAAAGGTTAAGTCCCGTTTTCCAGTAAAATCCGCCTTTGTCGATATTGACAGTATTCAATGTGAAACCCACACCCCTGTTTTTCATCGAACCTGCATTCACAGCCGGCCAGCTCAGATAACCTGGCGAGTAGGCGATATCCCCACCATAAGTAAATGGATAAGAGTTCACGGTGATCAGACTGGTGATGTTTTTGATGTAAGCGTCCACGATCAGCTCAATGCGGTTGCTGAACATATGCAGGTCAAGCCCGGCGTTGATCACGTCGTCTTTTTCCCAGGTAAGGAATTCGTTGGCGAAGTTGGAAGCAAGAAACCCTGTTCCCCACCCTGTCGGCACAGTTTGCAACGTAGAGAAAACTGCATTGCCGCCACTTCCCTGGTTACCAGAGCGACCGATCTCAAATCTTAATTTCAAATCGTTGATCTCATTTACACTTTTCAAAAACGGCTCCTCGGAAACCCGCCACGCTACCGACAATGCAGGAAAGTTGCCCCAGCGACGTCCCTGCCGGAATGCCGACGATCCGTCCATCCGGTAAGTACCCTGCAAAATGTAGCGATCATTGAAGGTATAATTCAAACGTGCGAAATACGATTCCCGCGAGCCAGCGCCCTTGCCACTGCCATTGCTCACATTGGAAATCACAGAAGCATCTCCACCCGAAAGCTCTTCAATGGTGTTGGTAATGAATTTTTTCCTGGTACCAGTCAGTGACTCGTAAGTAAACTCCTGCGCCTCGTGGCCGGCCATGATATTGAAAGCGTGCTTATTCAATTTCAGGTCATAAGTAAGTCGGCTGTGCAAGCTCCACCAGGTATTGGTGTTCACCGACCGTGTTGAAGTTGCTGCATCCTGCGATACTACAAAGCCGCCGATGGTATATGAAGGGTGGAATGAATAGTATTTGAGGAATTCCGCGCTTCCATTCGCTTCCGTGTGCCAAACGAGGTTTTTAGCCAGTTTTACATCTGCAAACAAGCTTCCCAGGATTGAAGTCCGTCGGTTGTAATCATTGTAGATCTTGGAGATCATCACCGGGTTGGTAAACTGGAACTGCGTGCTGGAAGGTCCGCCCCAGCTTCCGTCAGGGTTGGTTACCGGCACACTTGGGTTCTGATCCAATGCAAGCTGGATGATACCCCCATTATTGGTATTTACTTTCTCTTCGGTAATACCAACGCTCATGTTCGCACCGATTTTCAACCAGCTGCGCGTCTGGTTTTCGAGGTTCAAACGGCCATTATAGCGCTTGAAACCTGATCCTTCCACAATCCCTTTCTGGTTGAAATATTCACCTGAGAGGTAGTAAGTCGACTTTTCAGTTCCGCCACTTAGTCCAAGCGAATATTTCTGCAATGTAGTCGGGCGGAAAAGTGCCTTTTGCCAGTCGGTACCTTCTCCCAAAACAGACGGATCTGCGAACTGTGGATCGGAGGCAGTACTTCCCACTGCTTCCGCTTCATTTCTGAACTGTGCGTACTCACGCAGGTTCATGACATCGATATGTTTAGGCTCAGCCTGGATGGTCACCAACGAATTGAATGTAACTTTTGCCTCTCCTGCTTTTCCGCGCTTGGTCGTGATCATTACCACACCGTTTGCACCTACTGCGCCATAAATTGCAGTGGCAGAAGGTCCCTGCAGAACGTTGATTGTTTCGATATCGTCAGGGTTAATGCTGGAAAGGATATTAGAGAAACCAGTTGGCCGGTTGTTCGGATCGTCGCGCATGTTATCAGGCTTGATCTGCACCCCGTCAATCACATAAAGCGGCTGCGTGGTACCTGTCAGCGAGCTTAATCCGCGGATCAACACCGAAGGCGCAGCGCCCGGCTGTCCCGAGTTTTGCTGCACCATCACGTTAGCCGCCCGGCCTTGCAAGCCTTGTTCCAGCGAAGTATTAATGGTTTTGCTCAGGTCTTTTCCCGAAACAGTTACCTGCGAACTGGATACATCCGTTTTTTTCATTTCCCCATACCCTACTACCACTACTTCATCCAGACTCGCAATGCTTTCTTTCAGCCGGACTTCGATTTTGGTGCGGTTACCTACCGGTAGCTCCTGGCTTTCGTAACCGATGAATGAGATCACGAGCGTATTGGCCGCTGCCGCTTCTATTGAAAATTCACCCTGCGTATTGGTGGTAGTTCCGTTGGATGTTCCCTTAATCACCACACTCGCGCCCGGGATTCCCTCGCCGCGATCATCTGAAAGCACCACACCCGTTACTGTTCTTTTTGCATCCGCCTGCGCCCACGCGCCACTCCCGGCACACACGATGGCCACTAGCATGAAAAGGGGCTGAAATAATGCTGGCAGGAACCGGAAGCTTTGCTTCACCTGCCGTTTTTCGTACAAATTTTGTTGCATGTTGTTTGGTTTTATAAGCCTGCCTATCTACCCCGATTTAAACATTTCCGCGACAGCTGTGCGCAGTGAAGGGTTTGGTATAAATCGAATGAATAGTTGGACAAATGTGACTTATAAAATCATGTTTGAAGGTATCTTAATGTTTACAGTTAGGGGATCATTTGTAAACTGAGAGGTACATTTAGCTACTTTTTCGTCGTTTTTTACACTTAAAACTCCGATCAGCAACAAAAAACGGGTAAAGAATGCAGGGCGCACATTCCTTACCCGTTTTAAAACATCAAAGCATTAAATTGAACTATTCCGTTCCAGCTGGTTGCCCTGGCGGCGGTACTCGGTAGGCAATACGTTATACTCTTCCTTGAATAATCTGGCAAAGTACTTGGGATTATTGAAGCCGATCTGGTAGGCGATCTCCGATACCGAAAGCTGACTTTTTTCCAGGAGCTCAGCGGCCCTTCTCAGGCGGATAATGCGGATAAATTCAATAGGCGTTTTGCCCGTGAGAGAATTAATTTTCTTGTACAGATATACCCGGCTCATCGACATGGCATCGCTCAGCTCTTCGACAGTATACTCCGGATTGGCAAGGTTATCTTCCACCACTCCAATCGCCTTATTAATAAATTCCTCATCGAGCGAGCGCACCTGCACTTCACTGGGCCGTACCTGAATATGCTGCTGAAACTGCTTTTGCAACTGGTCCCGCTGACGGATCAGGTTGCGAATGCGTACCTGAAGAATGTCAAGCCTGAAAGGTTTGGTCACATACGCATCAGCGCCCGTCTGATAACCCTGTAACTGCTGCTCTTCTTCGGCTTTGGCAGTAAGCAGGATGACGGGGATGTGGGAAATACGGCGGTCTGTTTTAATGGTTTTGCAAAGTTCTATCCCGTCCATTTCCGGCATCATCACGTCACTTACGATGAGGTCAGGAACATGTTCAAGTGTTGCATTGAGCCCGAGTTTTCCATTCGCTGCTTCCAGGATCTGGTATTCCCGGCCAAGTACTTCTTTCAGGTAGTTCCGGAACTCGTCATTGTCTTCCACAAGCAAAACCACGGGCCTTTTCCGGCCAGGTGTACCCGAGGTAAGCGCCACGTCCACTTCCGGCTGCTCCGGCACAATTTCCTCCGGCTCTTCAAGGGGCATTGTTCTTGGCGCACTTTCGCTCAGCGGCAGGGTAACTGTAAAAGTACTCCCCTGCTCTTCGCTGCTTTGCAGGTCGATGCTGCCGCCATGCATTTTCACGAACTCGGCAGCAATGGAAAGCCCGATCCCGCTCCCCTGATTGATCATGTGGTCTGGCATCGGGTGCTGGTAGAAGCGATCAAAAACGCGCTGCTGTACTTCCTGGGGAATACCGATCCCCGAATCCTGTACACTGATTTCCAGTTGTTCTTTTGAGTCTGTATCTGGCGTAATCCGCAGCCTCACTGCCACCTGTCCGTTTTCTGGCGTGAATTTAAATGCATTGGACAGCAGGTTATACATGATCTTGGAAAGTTTGTCCTGATCAAAATCGGCATAGCGTGAGGTTACTTCACTTTCAAAAACGTAGCTGATGTGCTTGTGCTCAGACAGATCCGAAAAGGTATGGGCAATCTCGCGGATAAACTGCACAATATCGCCCGGCTCGGGATTGAAGTGGGTTTCCTCTACTTCCAGTTTTTTAAAATCGAGGATCTGGGTTACAAGGTTCAGCAGCCGCCTTGCATTGCGGTGGATCAGCGAGAGCTGTTTGTGAACAGTGTGGTCTGACTGGATGTTGTGCAGCAGATTTTCGAGAGGCGTCAGCATCAGCGTCAGCGGGGTCCTGAATTCGTGGCTAACATTGGTAAAAAACCGGATCTTCATCAGATCGAGCTCGTGCATTTGCTGGGCGTGCCTCCGCTCCTGTTCGAGCTCGAAGTTCATCTTTTCCCTTTCAATCAAAACCCAGCGCGCGATCAGCAATGCGCCGATTACGAGTAAAATGTAAATCACATAAGCCCACCACGTACGCCACAATGGCGGCAAAATTTTCAGTTCCATTCGCTGCTCCGACGATGGGCCGCCACCCTTCATTCTCACCTTGAACACATAAGTACCCGGGTCCAGGTTCGTGTAAGTTACTTTTCTTGTATTGTCTGCTTCAAACCACCGGTTGTTAAAGCCCGCGAGCTGGTAGAGGTACCTGTTTTTTTCGGGGTGTAAAAAATTCAATGCGGCAAATTCAATGGAAAATACATTCTGGCTGTGTTTGAGAACGATCCGGCTTGTTTCTGAAATGGATTTGTTCAGGATCGGCTTACCGGAGATCAGCTCGCCGGGCTGTATGCTCTGATTGAAGATCTGAAAATCAGTGAGTGTCACGGGTGTGCCCAAAGGTTCATCGCGGATACGTGCCGGGTCGAAAATAGAAAACCCGTTTGCCCCGCCGAATACCAGCTCACCCGAGCGCAATTGCAGGGCCGCATTCTCATTAAATCCCCGACCTTGTAATCCATCTATCTCGTTATAGGTGCTCACTTCAAAACGCGCCGGAATTTTACCCGCCCGCTCCGTAACACGCAGGTTTACCAAACCTTTGGGTGTTCCGAGCCAGAGATTTTGCTTCTTGTCGACCACAATGGTCAGTATCGAATTATCTGGCAGACCGTGCCGCGTGCTGTATGAGACAAATCCATTGCGTTTTCTGTCGTACCGGTTCAGCCCCTCGGAGGTACCTACCCAAATGTTGTCCAGACTATCGAGTGCAAGGGAAGTGACGCCGTCGCTGCTCAGACCGAGCGGGTTACCTGCTTCGTACATATAATGCACAAACTTTCCGGTACTGCGCTTCAAGACATCGATCCCATTCGCAGTTCCGACCCACAGGTCGCCGTTTTTGTCTTCAAGTAGTGCAGAAATGTAATCCGAGCGCACGGAATTCGGTGCCAGCCTGCGATAATGTTTGAAGTTTTTTTTGTTTCTGATAAACAGGTCCAGCCCGTCGGCGAGGGTACCTACCCAGAGCCGCCTTTGGGAATCTTCAAAAATCTCCCAGACCCTGTCGTCAACCAGACTTGTCGAATCTGCCGGATTATGCAGGTAGCGGGTAAAAGTCTTGCCGTCGAAACTGTTCAGCCCGCCGAAGTATGTGCCTATCCACAGCAAGCCGCTTTTATCGAGGAACATACTGACAATTACATTGTTGCTCAAACTACCTTGATCACCGGGAATGTTCTTGTACTGCCGGAAAGTGTTCTTGCTCCTGTTGTAGTAAATCAGTCCGCCTCCATTGGTGCCCAGCCAGATATTCCCCGCCCTGTCTTCTGTAAAAACATTGACATCCTCGAAAGGCAAACTACCGGGTACCGCGGGCAGGTGACGAATGAGCGAGAACTTGAAGATATTCTCGTGATAGCTTGAAAATCCTTTCTTGAAAGTGCCCGCCCAGATCATTCCCGTGGGGTCTCTGTACAAACTCAGAATGCTGTTCTGGCTGAGCGTACGCGGATCATTTGCATTGGACAGCAGCGTAGTGACATCGCCGGTAGTTTTGTCAAGTACATTAATTCCTCCATGATCCGTCCCGATCCAGATTTTCCCCTCAGGCCCCTGCACGATCGCGCTGACCGCATTGTTGCTCAGCCGGAAGTCAGGGCCGGTTGTACTGGCGACAAGCAGACGGTTTTTTATAGTATCAAGATAAAAAGCGCCGTGCACCGCTTTGACCACATACACCCAGGGCTGCCCCTGCTGATCTGCAAAAACGCGGAAATTGGGAGAAACACCCAGCTTTTTGTCTTTAACCAGGCTGCTTTGAAAACCGACACGGTTGGATTGTGCGTCAATGCGCGCCAGAAGTCCGTCGTTGTAAACAACCCACAGATTACCCTGGTTATCTTCATTGAAGTCGGTAATCATACGGGGAGATCCAGTGCCCGGATCTGCGAGTGGCCTGAATGAAATCCTGATTAACTTCTTGCGTTTGCTCAGGTATTTGACCAACCCCAGCTTATTATGATTGATCCAGTAATCACCCGAATGCGTTTTGATTATGGCGCCAAAGTCGGCATCGCTCAATCCCAGTCGCCTGGCTGCTTTGCCTGCATTACGGTCGATGCTTTCTGTGGAAGGATCGTAGATGTTGAAACCTTTCCTGGTATTGATCCAGATAAAACCTTCCGGATCTTCAAAAATCGAATTGATAAAATGGTCGGAAATGCTGGTAGAGTCGGCGGGATCGTGTTTGAAGATCCGGAAAGAATACCCATCGAAACGGTTGAGCCCGTCGGCGGTACCTACCCAGACAAAGCCACGGCTATCCTTTAAAAAGCAATTGACCTGGTTATGGGATAGTCCTTTTTCTGCATTGTAGCGCGAAAACTGGTAGTCGCCCGACTGGGCCACTACCATCCTCCTCCCGCTCAACAAACCGGCTACAATCAGAAAACAAGCTACAAACCAACTTCGCATGAATGGAGAACAATCATTACTGTAAGTTAATTTAAACTTGTTTTCACTCAAATCTTACTCTTTGGCGGGATTTATCTTGTGTTAACTACACGGTTTCAGGCCTTTTTCAATGCATTAAACTGGAAAAAAGATCATAAATGTGGCTCCCTCCCCCGGCTGGCTGGCTGCGGTGATCGCCCCGCCATGGTTGGCCACCACCTTTTCACAGATAGCCAGACCAATGCCCGTTCCATTGAACTCGCGCCGGGAATGAAGGCGCTGAAAAACCTGGAAGATCCGGTCAAGGTATTTTTCGTCAAACCCGATTCCATTATCGGTCACATCAATGCGGTAATACATTTTTGCATTGCGGACAGGCTTGACCGACATGGGCAAATCAGTTTGTAAAACCTGGGAGCTCGTCACGCGGATGATCGGAACCGAGTCGGGCTTGCGGAACTTCAATGCGTTGCTGATCAGGTTCTGGAACAGCTGACCCAACTGCAATGCATTCCCCTGTACAACGGGTAGCGGGCCTACTTCCACCTGCGCGCCGGTTTCGCTTACAACCAGTTCCAGGTCCGAAAGCACCGTATTTACTACTGTTTCGAGCGGTACCGGCTGGGTCGCTTCCAGCTCTGTACTGATGCTGGAAAAATCAAGCAGGTCCCTGATCAGCACCGACATGCGGCCGGCGGCAGACTGGATCCTGTCGAGATAATGCCAGTCGTTTCCGCTGGCAGCTGCATTCTGTGTTTTTAACAAATCACTGAACTGCCGGATTTTGCGTAGCGGTTCCTGCAAATCATGGCTGGCTACGTAGGCAAACTGCTGCAAATTCTCATTGGTACGTAAAAGCAGCTGGTTTGCTTCTTCGAGCTCTTCATTGATAGCAAAGTACTCCTCGTTCTGCGCGGCCAGCTCGGCTGTCCTGAGCTGAACAAGCTGTTCGAGGGCTTCCTGCCGCTGGCGCGACAATGTAATATCCTGGGCAGTACCCAGCAACTTATATGGCTGGCCGTGTTCATCATAAATCACCTTACCCAATGCGTGCAATACGCGCTCCTGATCTGATCCGAAAGCTACGATCCGGTACTCGGCATCGTACACACCCCCGGAACCAGGTGCCAGTGCTTTATTCACTGCTGTGGCAACAGTTGCGCGATCGTCGGGGTGAATTGGATTGTACACCTCTTCCAGTATAATCTGGTCGCCATTGAAACCAAACCAGGACCTGATCGCATCCGAGTAGCTAACCTTCCCTGTGGCGACATCCAGCTCCCAGGAACCGAGCTGGGCCAGTTCAATGGCGCCTCTCAGGCTTGCTTCGGTTTCCAGCAGTTGCTCCTGCGCTAGTACCAGGTCGGTAACGTCGGCAGCTGTGTTCATGACGCCATAAACATTCCTGTCGGCGTCAAACAAGGGTGTAAAAGTATATTTGAAATAAAACCTGCGCAGCTCGCCTTTGATCACCAGATCCACCCGCTGATTGGACGCATGGAAAGTCTTGCCGGTTCGGTAAACACCATCCAGCTGCTCATATATACCCTTTCCAGCTAGTTCAGGCAGTACATCAGCATACCGTTTTCCAATCAGGTCAGGACCTTTTCCCCAAACATCTATGATCGACTGATTTAGCAGCTGAATGCGCATTTCGGGACCTACATAGATGCCGATCGGAAAAGGGGCACTTTCCACCACACTGCGCAACCGCTCTTCGCTTTGTTCGAGCTGGCGGCGGGCGAGTACTTGCTGCGTATCTTCGGACCTGGCAGTTCGCTGGCAGGTGAAAAGTACGCCATTGATAGTGTTGGTATCGTCGTGAACTGCACTTATGCTGTAATTCCAGCTGCCGGAGTCCGGCTGTGCATGGAGGTGCAGCGGGAAGATATCATCTTCAAACCACAGTGAATCACCTCTTTCCAGCACAGATTTGACTGCCGGCGCAATGCGATTCCAGGATTCAGCAAAAATGGTGGGGGCAGGCTGGCCGATCCCCGGCGAACTTTCGATAGCCGCAATGCAGTTTTCAAAAGCATCGTTGTAGAATGTGACCAGGTCTTTTCCCCAAAACAATGCAGTTGGAACGCGGGAACCCAACGTCATTTGTACAAGTGTGCGCAGACTTACCGGCCAGCGGTCAGGCGTTTCCAGAACTGAATCCGACCAATTATAATGTTGAATAAATTCACTCACGCGACCCTTGCCGGTGAATCGCACGTTCGCGTTCGTTTTCGATAAATCTTCCAAAAGAGTACTATGATAAGGCTGGCAAGATAAACAATGTGCAGTAGGTTTCACAAAGGCAGATTCACAAGTTTTGTGCCAATCCGGGGAGAATGCAAATACGTGAATGGATCAGCTGCGACTTACAAAAAACCGCTCCTGCCGGGCATAGAAATTGATAGCATGCAGCATCAGCAATGCTAACTTCAAACAACAAAAGAGATGTCAAAAACAGTAGTTGGAATATTCGAACTGGAAAGTGAAGCCAGGAATGCACAGCGCAATTTGCTGGCAAACGGGTTTACAGACGCAGAAGTTGATATTAAGACCGCGTCTTACAAAACTGCTCCGGATGAATCGGACCCTGCGGAGCCGGAAACGGATTGGCTTGACCGCCTTGGTCACTTCTTCAGAGACCTTTTCAATGGCGACCAGCATGAAACGGAGCGGTACACGCAGGCCGGAAAGCGCGGCACCATTGTAACCGTTCACACATCAAGTACGGAGCAGGCAGAAATCGCAGCGGCGATCCTGGATGAATCGGGCGCGCAG
>NZ_JBHYGF010000609.1:0-7163 GCF_051859145.1 Dyadobacter sp. | reverse complement strand
CATGCCGGCGACCAAACCGGGAAGCAGTATGAAGATCCGATCGTGAACCCGCCAAGTGTTTCGGAGCACCTGGACAAAACTGCTGCTGCAAGCAACTGGGGAGGCGATATTGAGCGCCGGGAAGCAAGCGCTCGGGTAAGAAGCCGCATTGTGGAGCGGAAAGTGGAACAAAGTCTGCGCCTCCGCGAGCAGCGCGATAATTATGGTACCATGCCGGTGAACCACATTGGTACAACCAATTATTCTGCTGCTTCGGGTGAAAACCAATTTGAGACGTCGGCAACTACTCAATTCCAGGGAACTGATAATGATCTTGAAAACCAGGAGGTCCTGAACAGAACCGTTGAAGAACGCGACGCGATGATCAATGATATTGTGCAGAACGAAACAAAGAAGCCGGACGGTTTTACGGAAAAACCTTAACGAGGCCGCGTCTTCTGACCTCAACCTGTGCCTGGCTGGTTAGCAAATAATAACCAGCCAGGCACAGGTTAAGTATAGTAACAAAGGTCAGATTATAAGACTATGATTGCGCAAGATTTCTTGCTCCGGCTCATTTCCGTTCTCGAATTGATACGATCTCAACGCTGTTTCCTGACTGGCTGCATCTATCCGGGCTCACTAATTTAAAGCGCACCCAGACTTGTACCGGCCAGGCATTCGGTTGCTGGTACCGGGGCTCAACCTCGTTGCTGATGAGATAGTTTGCTTTTTCAATGGAAAGTACGAGGCCGCTTGTGCCACATCCTTTGCCTAAGTCGTCTACTTCTAAAAATCCAGTTATTGTTCCCGCAACTTCGCCGGGTTGGGCCGTTTTGTCTGTACATGCAAGCAACAAAACCAGAAAAGATAAAAGCGTGTATTTCATAGCTGGTTATTTGAATTTTTTGAGCCGGTTGATCATCATTATCGCACGGTCAATGCGTACCTGCACTGATTTTGCTCCCGATATGTAATAGATCATTCCGCGCTGGTGACTTGGGAGTTGTTCGTAAAAGGCTTTTTTACCTTCCGGGTCCATTTCCAGGAGTTCAGCAAGTTCTTCCGGAATGTCGCGGCCAAATTCACTATCATCTTTCCAAATCTTCGCAGACAGCTGCTGCCCGAGTTGCAGCTTGCCTTCCTGGCGGATCGGCGTACCGATGTTAATGTAAAACCCTCCCCCACCCCTGGGCCTGATCGCACATTGAAATTCAACCTGACCATTTAACAGGCATCTTACCCGGGCGGGCTTCCTCCCTTCAACAAATTGGAATGCAACTTCATCGGGTACGATCATATAAAATTCGCCTCCCTTTTTAGGAAGGCGATCAAGTACCGATTCGAAATGAACAAAATCAGGCATAACCTGTTGGAGGATTACTCTGTTAATGGTTTTACCATAATATCCTTGTAGAAAACAACGCTTTTTGGATCATGGGCCTGCAAAGCAAAGGTGCCGGATTTCAGGAATTTGTTTTTCATATCACCCTGTCTTTTGTCAACATCGGTCTCTTCATAGTCCACCACCACTTTGTCGTTGATCTTAATGGTTATGTGCTTGCCTTCCACTTTGATGTACTCTGTGTACCACTCGTCATCTTTCACGTAAGTCTCTTTTACATCAACCACATTATACAAGCTTCCTGTGCGCTTCCAGTCAGTATGCGACTGATTGACCTGCACTTCATATCCCTGCGAAGGCCAGCCGTCTTCCTGATAAGCCGTATGAATGAAAATACCGGAGTTGGAGCCGGGTTTTGTTTTCACGGTTGCTTTGAACTCAAAATTCTTGAACATGTGATTTTTTACGGGGCCTTCGTAAAACAAATGCGCGCGTGGGCCGGCGACTTGGATCGTACCGTCGACAATGGTGAAAGAGCCGGCGTTAGCCCCAACCTTCCAGCCCGTAAGGTCTTTGCCGTTAAATAGTGAAATCCAGCCATCCTGGGCGTGTGCAGCCAAGGTGGTGACCAGACTTAAAAGAAGCGCCAATGCAAGCAGTTGTGTACCTTTTTTCATAAAGTAATTCGTGTAAAAAGTTGAATGCGTGAGATGAAATGATTTTGCAAAAAAGCACCACGACCGGAAGAAACTACTTGATCTCGTTACAATCTCCTTTTTCCTGTTCTTTTTTAATATATCAACGTTTGAGCTGTTCCGGGCACAATTTTTTGGCGGACGATTTTCAAAAACTTACCCCACTGATAACTAATTAGTTGCAATTAAAATAGTTACTAAATTAATGTAGAACTAATGCTAAGCGAGGGAGATATTAAACGAGAGATAATCGAATTAATAAGGAAGCACCAATCGCAAGTGTCTGCCTACGATCATGATGCAGAAGAGAAAAAACAAAGGTTATCGTACCGCCACTTCAGGCGACTGGAAGCGACGGCCGATCAGATGGGGTATCTCAACAAGGCGTTATTAGTCAGAAAGCAGCACTTACAGATGCAGCGTTACAAGGTTAGGTTACAGAAAAAACGAACTGAGTTGCTGTTTCAGCAGGCCATTGAACTGAAAACTCTGAAACTGAAATTAGAAACGGCTCAGCTGCATAGTTAACAGGCCAAATCGCGACCCAAACTACCCTCATTGTCAGGCCGGCACTACTTTTCAACAACAACGGACAGTGACTTTGCTGTTCCGTTGTTGAACCGCAGATTAACAACATAGCTGCCTTGCGGAACATCCGCAATCCCGAGTCCGCCTGCAATATTGCCGGTCCTGATTAGTGGTCTGCCGTTCAAATCCATCAGCGTGGCTTCCTGCAATGTATTCTGCATGATTCCGTTAACGTGAATTTTGCCGGATGCAGGATTTGGGTAAATGTAGGCGGTCGTGTTCAGATTGAATTGAAGCTCTCTGATCTGGCTGTATGAAAATGACGCGTCCAGGTCGACCATTTTGAGGCGGTAGAGATTCGTGCCTGCTAATGGATGCTGATCAACAAATTCATAGTCGGTATTCAAATTTGTATCTGCGCCAGACGCAACAGCCAGTGTACCGATCTGCGCCCATTGCTTTCCGTTGGTACTCCGTTCGATCTCGAAGTGACTGCTGTTTACCTCCGCGGAAGTAACCCAATGCAGAACCGCCGACTGCTCAGCCGCTTTCACATGAAAGCTTGCGAGTGTAACCGGCAAAGATCCCTCTGCAACTACTCCCAGCGTGAAAACGCTGAAATGATCAGGGACAAGTTGGCCGTCTGTAGTTATTGAACCCGCTGATATTGAGCTCTCCCCACCAATAACCGACGCTTCATCAACGCTGGAAGGCACTTTGACCCACTTGCCGGCAGACCAGCCGACGATCGTCAGCTTGCCAAGATCTTTGCCCGCAAGCAGCGAGTTGATGTCGCTGGTACCATTCCATGTCAGGGTAATTTTTGTGCTTTCTGAGCCGTCAATATCCCAGTATTCCCGGTTACTGACTGCGCTTGTGCCGGCATCGGTCGCGAGGGTATTAAAAGGTCCTTCGTTGAAGAGCTCACGTGTTTTGTCTGAGCCCGGATCCTCAGGAAAATAGGCGCCGGCTGTTCCTGGCGCAGCCGCGGCAAACGGGCGAAAAGCACCATTGCCACCGACCGGGTATACAAATTCGTTTGTACCTAGCTTCTTGACATAACCATCGACAAAATTGTCATCACCCAATACGCCGGACTCCACGTCGGGCCCGAAAGTGACCAGTCCGATCTGAGTGCCTCTGTGCGTGGAAATACCATTTCCGGATTGTGCGGATACTTCAAATGCGAAAAGGAAAAGTGTGCTGAGCAGAGCAGCTGAAAAGAATTTGTATAGTTGTGTCATAGTTAGTTTGCAGTAGAGTAGACTTAATACTTTCGGGTATAAATTTCTTCTATCGCAAAGAAAGTATTTCTACAAGTTAATGCAACTATTTATGCGACAATTTCACCTCAAATTCTTTGTTTAAGAGGAATATGATGGGTTTTAGGGGAGACTTCGACGCATCTGGACAGTCCGTTTTGCCTGAATTGTTCATTCGACGTATTTGTCCATGCAGCAAAAGCGCGCAATCCACGGATCGCCGTGGCCAGGAGATACAATGAGGGATGAAGTTGGAGGTGAGAAAATAGACCACATTTTTCTCGACTAGCGGAGGCCTGATTCAAATTGCAGTGAACACCTGCAACTTCCGGTGACTTGTAGCAAATGCAAAAAATAGTTAGGTCTACCTGAAAGAACTAAATAGTGATAAAACTTTGCGAAGTATTTCGCATAACGTTAGCTAACTATCTAAAATGTAAAAAGTTTTTGAACCAATTAAATAATATATGTAATCCTGACAAGTTCTGACTGAATTAAATACCTTTTTGCCCGCTATTTATTTTATTCAAAATGGCAGTTTAAATGTAGAATAAAAGCCTTTATGGCTTCAAAAAAGCAGATTTTTGAAACCCCACTTTTCATCAAACTGACCACATAATACACGGGGTATCGCCCCAAAATTGAAAATCTGCTTCCTCTTTATACTAATTTCGAATCAGTAAACCAACCGACCATCTGCAAGTTGATCGGTGATCTATCAAGCACACTCTCTTTAAATATCAATCCATCATAAGGTGAGGCCGGTTATTCCGCAGGGCTTTATGATATACTGACACCTATAAACTTTCATTAATCATAAGCGTACCCGAACATAAGGGTACTTAATGTCACTGGTATGCCATTTCAATGCGATCAGAAACTGGGGTTTAAACGTCGTTAATAATAATCGTAATACACACCAATTATCAAATAGAATATCAATTAATGGGTGCATGTGCATTCATTAATTACAGAGATCTATTGCGTCTGATTAAAAAGTAAACTAATGCAAGATCAAGTCAACTGTGCATTATTAATGAATTCCCCATTATTAACTATTCATGATTAATCCGTAATGAGTAAAAAAGTATTTGATGTCCCTGTCCTGCTGATCACATTTAACAGGCCGGAAACAACTTGTCATGTTTTTGCACAAATCAGGAAGCTAAAACCTTCAAAACTTTACATATTCTCAGACGCAGCAAGAATAGATAAGCCAGAAGAAAGTGAATTGGTGGAAGCGTGCAGAAGTTTGTTTGATGATTCACAAATCAATTGGGACTGTCAGGTTGAGAAATGGTTTGCTGATACCAATATGGGTTGTGCAATGGGTGTATCATCGGCAATCAGCTGGGCATTTGAAACAAATGAAAAATTAATCATACTGGAAGATGATTGTTTGCCACATCCTTCTTTTTTCTCATTCTGTAAAGTCATGCTGGATAAATACCACAACAATGATCGTGTTATGCATGTGTCAGGCACGCGGTGGAACGGCGAATTTACAATGGGACAATCTGATCACTTTTTCAGCTTGATAGGACATATCTGGGGCTGGGCAACGTGGAAAAGAGCATGGAATAAATATGATTTCTGGATGGAAAAACTTCCCGAAATGAAAAACCAGAGAAAAGTGCAGGCATTGTTCGGGGATAATAAAATTGCGCGGTATTGGTATGACAGGTTTAATGAGGTTTATGTCCAGGAAAAAAAGAGCACCTGGGATTATCAATGGCAATACACCCTTTTCCTGAATTACGGATTATCGGTAGTTCCTAATGTTAACCTGGTAAGTAACATAGGTTTGGAAGGTGTTCATTCCAGTGGTGAAAAAACGGAAGATCATTTTTGCGAAACGTGGCCCTGGGAAAATACGGGTTCTCAGGTGCAGCTGGCGGTTAACACCCAATACGAGCGCCACCACGCCAGAAAAAGATTCATGAGAAAACCCCCAATGCGCATCCGCATTATGAACAGGGTCAAGAATATGTTGCATTTGGATGCGTGAGCCTAAAACGGAATGCTGACTGTACAGTAAGGATTAAAAATAACTACCCTCTAACTTCCTGCTTAACTATGAAAATTGCGGTATTATTAACCACCTACAACAGAAAAGACAAGACACTCAATTGTTTAAAGAGCCTTTACAGCCAGAACATTATCGAAGATGTTGAGATAACTACGTTCCTGACCGACGACCTTTCATCTGATGGGACTGCGGAAGCCGTAAAACAAGCTTTTCCACAAGTTCAGGTATTGAAAGGAACTGGTACCTTGTTCTGGGCAGGTGGGATGAGAAAATCCTGGCGGCGCGCGACGGAGGGAAATTTTGACCACTACCTCCTGGTTAATGATGATACCATTTTGTTTCCTGATGCACTTGAAGCGCTCCTGAAATGTGCTGAAACAACACGGACAAAATCCGCCAAACCAGGCATTTGCATTGGCAGTACGATGGACGCTGTTTCCCAACGTATATCTTACGGCGGCAAAAAACTTACATCGAATTTCTCAATAAAGAGTGTACAGGTTTTTAGCGCAAAAGAAGCTGTGGAATGTGATCTCGGAAATGCAAATATCATGTTGGTTCCCGCAGAAATTGTACAAAAAATAGGAATATTATCCGATCATTTTACACATGGAATTGCGGATTACGATTACACATTGAAGGCGAAAAAAGCCAGATTTCCGGTAGTTGTCGCACCAGGTGTTTTAGGTGAATGCACCGATGATCACGGCAATAACTGGCGGGGACAGAATACAACTCTTTCAGAAAGAATCAAGTATTTAATGAGTCCAAAAGGTTTAGCATACTACGAATACCTTGGATTTATACGTGATCATTTTCCGGTATACTATCCGTTTGCATTTAGCAAGCTATGGCTAAAAACATTGTTTCCATTTATTTGGGAGAACTTAAAAACAAGACCTAACTGATAATGATTTTTATTGTAAATATCCCGACAAATTAACCCCTCTGATTTAAAACATAACCCCACAAGATCAGGGTTTGACCACAAAAGAATAAGATTACAAATAACCGTCAGTAACTTAGCTTACGAAATCATCACATAGTTAACTTGGCTCATATCAGAAACTGCTTTTATTTCATCTGATTTGAGCGATACATTAAGAATTCAACCGAATTCATTAAGCCCGCAGCGCACACCATTGCGGCCCTAAAATTTTAGAACTACTCAACCAGTAAATTGCCACAAGCGCACGACGTCCTCAAAATGGAAAAGAAAATACATGTTGTTTACCTTACCAATGTTCCTGCGCCTTATCGGGAAAGAATGCACGAGTTACTTGAACAGGAAAATGCATTTTCATATACAGTAGTGTACTGTGCCC
>NZ_JBHYGF010000608.1:0-17443 GCF_051859145.1 Dyadobacter sp. | reverse complement strand
ATTTTGGATTTATAAGTCGATACTGACTTAGATGGACGAAGGTGCAAAAAAACTTTCTTACTTCCAAATAAATCCGCTTTTAAATGTTTATGCGCGTCCATTGATCAGGAAATGACCGTTTTAACTTTAATTAAGAGTCCAGTATTGCGCGTTTGTTTGATGGTACCTCGTAAAATCAGGATATTTGTTGCGGTTCAATGATGCACCGGATTTTCCCACTTACATGAATATCGTTATCGATTCAGGCAATACTTATTCCAAGGTCGGCTGGTTCCGGGGGGAAAAACTGTTACGCTATACGACGGGATTGAATTTCGAAGAATTGATTGACACGGTTCGAGAGGATAGGCCTGATTACATTCTTTTTTCCTCAGTTAGCTACTCCGAAGAAGCGTTCACAACTGCTCTTCGCTTGACCACGCCGGTTATGGCACTCACTCCGCAATTGCCGCTGCCTATTACAAAGGAATATGATACACCGGAAACTTTGGGAGCGGACCGGATTGCGGCATCTGCGGGCGCTAACTTTCTGTTTCCTGATGAAGACCTGCTGGTAATAGATATGGGAACCTGCATTACCTACGACCTTGTCGATCGCCACGCTGCTTTTCAGGGTGGAATTATTTCGCCTGGTGTCAAAATGCGATTCAAGGCTATGAATTCGTTTACCAAAAGGCTTCCCCTGATCGATCCGGAAAAAGACCCGCAACTCATCGGAAAAAGTACCAGAAATGCAATGCTCAGCGGTGTGATGAACGGCGTGCTCGCAGAAATTGAAGGAATAATTGAAAGATACCGACACAAATACCCCGCATTGCGCGTAGTAATGTGTGGTGGCGATGTTACTTTTTTTGAAAGTAGCCTGAAACCGCCCATCTTTGCGGTGCCGGAATTGGTTGTAATAGGCTTGAACAGAATTTTAACTTATAATGTCTCAATACAGTAAAGTATTACTACTTACATTAACATTAGGACTGGGATGGAGTTGCGCAAATCTTAACGCGCAAGGTCTTGGTAACTCGCCTTATTCATCACTCGGAATTGGTGAGTTTTACGGAGATGCATACTCCGACAACTCGGGAATGGGACAATCAGGGGTAAGTACTGCAAGTGGTTTCCAGATCAACAATTTAAACCCGGCACTCTGGGTCCGCAACCGGTTTACGACGCTTGATGTGGGCCTCGTTACACAGTACAAGGATATTACTGCAGGTTCCGACAGGCAAACCAACTTTGGTGCTAATCTTGCCTACCTTTCTCTTTCATTTCCTGTCAAACCACGGTGGGTAATTGGAGTTAATTTAAAACCTTACAGCTTTGTTGACTATCAGAATGAAGCTATAAAGCCGGTGATAGGAACTGCATCAGTGGCACGTTATATTACGTCGGGTAAGGGTGGTATCAACAAAGCTTCTATCACTAATTCGGTTCAGATCAACAAATACATCAGCGTCGGTCTTGAAAGTAGCTACTTTTTCGGCAATGCCAGAAGATCATCGGATGTAAATCTTGTGATGCCAGGCGAGAATCCTGATGATAATTACCTGGTTAGTTTAAATCAGAGAACAACCTATTCTGATATTGCTTTCAGAGCGGGGGCGGCAGTAAGGATCCCGATCAAGAAGGAAAACAAGCTGAACCTGAACCTCGGCGGCGCATATAGTTTCAGTACCAGCCTGAATGCTGAGAACACAACCACTTTCGAGTTAACACAAGACTCTTTCCCGGTTACATTGCCCGATACCCTTAATAATAACCAGTCAGGTAGTTTGACGATCCCTGAACAATACCAGGTAGGCGCAAGTCTTGAATGGCCTTTCAAGCTGATTCTTTCAGCTGAT
The DNA here is from genome assembly GCF_051859145.1 of Dyadobacter sp. Lineage (GTDB taxonomy): Bacteria > Bacteroidota > Bacteroidia > Cytophagales > Spirosomataceae > Dyadobacter. The sequence goes on along the minus strand of NZ_JBHYGF010000608.1, from coordinate 15,602 downwards.
TACAGCCGGCAGTCTTGGTCGCAGTACCGGAATTACAATAATTTGAGTGAGTCACTCAGAGATGTGAACCGCATTCATCTGGGTGCAGAGTACCTGCCGCGCTTTACTTCGCTTAACTACTTTAACCTGGTACGTTACAGACTTGGTTTCAGCTACGGCAATACGCCTTATGTTGTCGCCGGAAGGAATGTGAATGATACGAATATCAGTCTTGGGTTTACATTCCCGATGGGCCGTGGCTATCAGAATTTCCTTTCATTTGCCTTGATCGGCGGGCAGAGAGGGAACTCCGGAGCAGGACAGGTCAAAGAACGTTATGGCCGCGCGGTACTTGGAATTACATTATTGGAAAGGTGGTTTGTTAAACAAAAACTAGACTAACTATGCCATGGATGCGCTTACTTCTTTCCAGGCTTTCATAAAGCAACACAAGCAATTATCTCCCTTTTACATCGTAATCGTGCTGGGCGTTTTGCTTTCCTCTTGCGAGGACAAAAAGAAAAAAGTAGGCGCGCTCTACACCGGACCTGTTGAAATCATCAGCGATGTGCAGGTAAAGTACAGTGAGCAGGGAAAAATCAAGGTGCTGATGAAAACGCCACGATCACAGCGATTTCAAAATGATAACCAGATCTTCCCGGATACGATCAATATCAGCTTCTACGATACACTTAGCCGCGTTATTACCCGCCTGCGGTCAGATTCAGGAAGGTACGACAAGTCCGCTGATGTTTACATTGTAAAAGGAAATGTGCGCGTCGTGAAATCCGAAACGCAGGAGATTATGACCACTTCCGAGCTCAGCTGGAGTCCGCGTACCAGGAAAGTGTTTACAGACAAACCACTCGCAGTGCGTAACAACAGGACCTCAGAAGTTACCAATGCGATTGGAATGGACGCCGAGCAGGATTTTACCCGCATCAAGTTCAGAAAGGCTACCGGGATCTACAAGTTCAGCGGACCTTAGCGGGCTTTACATTCGGTCAATGCTTCTTCCACAAAAGTGATCGGCGTGTAAACGCTGTCTTTTCCCCACTTCACGGACACGAAAGTTACGATCTCCGCTATTTCAATATCCGTCAACTTCGGGTTTCCCGGCATGGGACGATTGAATTCCTTTCCATTGACCAGGATAGTACCCTCCATTCCATTTCTGATGATACAGGAAAGAAAAGCTTTGTCTTTGAGCAAAGCGGAGCCTTTAATCGGAGGATAAAGATTGGACAATCCTTCCCCGGCGCTCTGGTGACAGTTTGAGCAATGCGTCATATATAACTGCATTCCTTCTACAAAATACTGCTCTGTTTTGAGCTCTTCCTCGTTTTTGCACGATAGAAAGGAGATGCAGCAAAGCAGGAAAGCGATTCGGGACTTGGCAGGAACTCTCAAAGCAGTATCAACTTTCGTACTCTTTCATCAATTTCTTAATATCCCTGATCAAACGCTCGGCTCCTTCGTCCGTTGTGCCGTCGTACATGCCGCGCACATGCTTTTCTTTATCTATCAGGATAAATGCGCCGCTATGCAGGAAACCACCCGCGGAGCCGCTGTCCGTCTCGACCGTAACCATGTAATTGGTCTGCCCGATCTTGAATATTTTCTCCTTGTCGCCTGTCAAAAACTGCCACTGCTTTCCTTCGACACCAAGATCTTTGGCATATTTATTCAGTACCTCCGGTGTGTCGTGTTCAGGATCAATAGAGTGGGAGAGGATCATCACATCGTCATTTCCTTTATATTCATCATAAACCTTGATCATCTGTCGCTTCATTACTGGGCAGATGGTCGGACAGGTAGTAAAGAAAAAGTCGGCTACGTAAATCTTGTTTTCGACCGCTTTTTCCGTGACAGTCTCGCCGTTTTGGTTTACAAAAGAAAAAGGTGGAATTACATTGTAGATCGTATCTACAACTTCCTTTCCGTTCACGGTCTTCGTTGTCCAGTCGCGCTCACCGAGAAGGGGCAGTTTGTCATTGTTATTGCACGACCATAATGCGGCAAAGGAAAGTAGTAATGTGAGGGAAATGCTGAGTGGGTAACTTTTATTAAACTTCATAAAATCTTTACTGTAAGAATGTTGAGGCTTCCTGCATGGATTTCAGCGTGAGCTGTTTCACCTGCAGGATTTTGTCTCTTTCACTTTCAAAATACAAAACCGCCTGTTCAGGTTTAAGCTTTTTAGCCGAATCGCCTCTGTACTCGTGCATCCAGTCCATCATCAGCTTATCCGATTCATTTAGTTTCTGGTTGAGATCAGCTGCCTTGATGCGCTGCTCTGCCATGGTATTGCTGCTCACGCCCACATTACCCAGACTGTCAATCTCCTGTATTTTCTTAGATAGTTTGGATTTAAGCAGCATAATGCTGTCCATCTTCGGCATTACTTCGTCGTGAATTGCCAGCACTTCATTTTCCAGTGTGGCCACCTTATCTTCTTCTTTCTTGGCGCAGCCGGTCAGCAGGCCGATCATGATTGTTATTGCAAAAACGGTTTTCATGAAGAGAGTAATTTTTACGTGGAATTAAATGAATTTTTAACCTTTTAAAATCAACTCCCGTGCATTGAGCAAGACAGCCTCGGAAGGATTATGCCCGCCGATCATCTGCGCGATTTCCTGCACCCGCTCATCGACTGACAGTTTCTTGATTTTACTTACTGTGCGGTCAGAGGAGTGGTCTTTGTACACAAAATAATGTGCATCGCCGCTGCTGGCAATCTGGTGCAAGTGGGTGATGGCGATGATCTGATGGTTTTTGGCCATATTCTGCATCATTTTGCCCATTTGCTTGGCTATTTCGCCCGATACGCCGGTGTCAATTTCGTCAAAGATAATGGTAGGAAGCTTGCGTTTGTCGGCAAGTATGTATTTAATTACCATCATAAGCCGCGAGAATTCGCCGCCCGAGGCTACCTGCCTGAGTTCCTGCGGCGTAATTCCCTTGTTGCCGCTGAACAGGAATGTGACTGCATTGGTACCGGTAGGAGAGGGCGCCGTCTCCGCGATTTGTACTGACAGGTTCGCATTGGGAATTCCCAGTTCAGCCAGCCTTTGGAGGATCAGCTTTTCAATTGCAGGCACTACCTTTTTCCGGCTTTCTGACAAGTTAGCGGCACTTTTAAGCATTGCTTCTCTGGCTTGGTTGGTTGCCGTTTCAGCAGCTTGCAGATCATCGTCAAGGTTCAGTACAACAGTGAGCTTGTTTTGGAGCTCCGCTTCAATGGCGAGCAATTCATCCACTGTCGACACCCGAACTGTTAACCTGATCAATTTCATCGGCAAGGTCGCGCAGTTCGATCAATGCGCTTTGTGCGCGCTGGCGAAGTGTTTCATAACCGCCCACCAGCCTGGCAGCCTGCCCCAATGCGCCAATGGTATTTTTAAGGAAATCAAGTACCGAAGCTTCGGGATTATCGAGGTAAGTATATGCAAGTTGCAGCCGCTCTTTTATTTCAACCGCATTTTCAAGAATGGTCAGCTCTTCTTCCAGCTTCTCCTGCTCACCAGACTTTAAGCTCGCGGTATTGAGTTCCTGAAACAAAAATTGATCGTAGTCAAACTCTTTCCTGAGCTGCCCGGCTTTCTTTTGAAGCTGATCCAGCTTTGCAGCTGCATCACGGTATACCGTGTAATGCTTTGAGTAAGTTTTTAAAAGATTGTAGTTGGTGGCAAAAGAATCAATGACCTGTAACTGAAAATCATTGCTGCCCAGCAAAATCGAATCGTGTTGGGAATGGATGTCCAGCAACTGTCCGCCGATTTTTTTCAGCGTTTCAAGATTGACGGGCGTATCATTGATAAATGCACGCGACTTCCCCGAAACTGCAATCTCTCTGCGGATAATGCATTCCTCTGCAAAGTCGAGGTTTTCCTCTTCAAAGTTCGGTCCGAGATCATAGCCCGTCAGGTTGAAGCTGCCTTCGATCACGCATTTTTCGGAGGAATCATAAAGCGATTTGACGTCAGCGCGGTTACCAAGCAGCAAGCCTATTGCGCCCAGCATAATGGATTTACCTGCGCCGGTTTCCCCGGTTATTATATTTAAACCCTGATCCGGCGACATTTCCAGTTGCTTGATCAGCGCGTAATTCTTGATAAGTAAATTAGAAAGCATGTCTGAATATACTTATGATATTCACAATACGAAAATATAACCGGCGAGTGGCTATGATTTAATGTTCAATGCGGAATTGGCGTCGTAAACAACCTCGTAAAGTTCAGAAATTGACAGCGTGTGCGGGTGACTGCGCGTATCTTCTATCACCAGGCTGTTTTCATTAAAGGTTGTCAGCGTCCCGTAGTAGGTTTTTCCATTGTTTAATACTGCTGTAATTTCCTGCTTCAAAAGCGATGGTAGCTGTGCAGGCAGCTGGGGAGCTGAAATGCGGGCAAGTCTTTTACTCATTTTATAACGAAAGCCGCTGGTAAAGTTGCGTTTTTGTAGGATCAAGGCTTACCAGCAAGTTGTACGCCTGTGCACGCTGCTCGGGTTGGGCCTCAATCAGGATCCGGTAAAGTTCATCTGATTTGGCGTCAAAAAATGCATTTACAACTACACTTGCCGGCCTCAACTGGTTCACTTCCTTTATTGTTGCCAAAAATTCAAGTACTTTGGCGCGTGTCTCGGCGGGATTTTGCGTCGCTACATCCAGTCCCTGCCGGTAGTATTTATACATCCCTTCGCGGAATGGGGTAAACTGCTGGCTCATCAGATTTTCTATCAGCCAATACCTGTTTCTCGAATCACCACCGGAATCCCATCCGCGCTTGTTAGGTGAGGAATTACGTGCCTGGTTTACCAGGTTAAAGGCTTTCTGCACGTACGGCGCGCCGCCCATTCTGCTGAAAGAGTCATAATCAAATATCAGCGCCACGTTTGCGTAGAATGCCAGAATGTACGGGAGTTCTTCGGTATAGCTGTTTTCGTTGAAATAAAGCTGCGTGCTCGGCAGATAAGTGAAGGTAAAATTCTTGTCTATATAGGTAAACAGCACAGTTTCGTAATTGGAATTATAAACCGGCCGCGAAACCACCAGTTGCGCATTCCCTTCATAATTGCCTTGACTTAGTGAACGCGTCAGGTTTACATTCAGCTTGCATTTGATCTTCTCTTCCTTTGCAAACTGATCGTTTGTCCACCGGGTATTATTAAGAAAATCGTTCATGTAAGTTTGCAGCTGGCTCATGGATTGCGGATCTGTTTTTTGCTGCGCAACAAGCTGCTCGTAGTTCAGGTTTACGGTAAACTGAAATTCCTGTGCTGATACATACCTGGGGCAGCATAGAGCCAGAAATACTGTAAATACCGATAAAATACGTTTCATGCTTCGCTCCATTTATCAATCACAATTTGTAGGATATCCCTGGCAACTTCCTCTTTTGATTTCAGTTCAAAGAGGCGCTTTGTACCATTCTTTTCAATAACGGTAATTTTGTTTGTATCGTGCGCAAAACCTGCACCTGCATCATTGAGGGAATTTAAAACAATGTAGTCAAGATTTTTGCGGGCCAGCTTTTCGGCGGCATTCTGCATTTCATTTTCGGTTTCAAGTGCAAAACCGATCAATAGCTGTTTTTCACTTTTATGGAGGCCGAGTGTTCCGGCTATATCCTGTGTTTTCGTCAGTTCAAGTACCATTTCACTTCCCCGCTTTTTGATCTTCTGATCGGCGACGTATTTGGGCGTATAATCAGCGACTGCGGCTGAAAAAATGACCAGGTCCTGTTCCGAAAAATACTTTTTTGTTTCGTCCAGCATTTCACCCGCAGTAGTTACCTGAATGCGGTTTACACCCGGGATTTCCTTCATCTGCGTAGGCCCGCTCACCAGGGTAACCCGCGCGCCGGCAGCTGAAAATGCGGCCGCAAGTGCATAGCCCATTTTGCCGGAAGAGTGATTACTGATAAAGCGGACAGGATCGAGGGGCTCGATAGTCGGGCCAGCAGTAATAAGTACTCTTTTGTTTTTGGCAATCGGCTCTTGTGCAAAGTAGTTGCTCAGTTGTAAAATGATCGTTTCCGGCTCGGCCATTCTTCCGTCACCTGTAAGCCCGCTCGCCAGTTCACCATATTCAGGTTGGATAAAATTGTTTCCAAAATTGGATAGCGAGCTGATATTCTGTTTTGTGGACGGATGATGAAACATATCCAGGTCCATTGCAGGTGCAAAAAATACCGGGCAGCGCGCGGAAAGGTATACTGCTGTGAGCAGATCGTCACAGTTGCCAATTGCGCATTTTGAAAGAGTACGTGCGGTAGCGGGGGCAATGACGATTGCATCAGCCCAGAGTGCGAGATCAACGTGGTTGTTCCATTTACTGCCATCACCATTTGTAAATGTGCTGTAAACCGGATTTTTGGAAAGTACCGAGAGCGTGAGCGGAGTTATAAATTCGGTGGCAGCTTTGGTCATTACTACCTGTACCGTCGCTCCGGCTTTCACCAGAAGTCTGACCAGCAAAGCGGATTTATAGGAGGCGATGCTTCCGGAAACACCAACCAGGATCTTTTTGTCTTTGAGGTTCAAAGGCTAAGAAGTTAAAATCGGAACAATAACAGGCTTCTGAGTATCCTGCAAAAGTTTTCTGCAAGGTATAAAATAAGAAACCAGCCACAATGTAAATCGGGGCTGGTTTCTCATTATCAATGCTTGTTATTCTTCGTCAGTTCCGGTACGGTAGCTGCTGTAAGTTTTACCTTCGATAAATTCATCGATTGCAATGCTGCCTGCTTTCGGCATACGCTCGTAGAACTTCGAAATCTCGATCTGCTCCCTGTTTTCAAATACCTCTTCGAGATTATCTACACCCGAGGCAAACTCAGCAAGCTTATTGTTAAGCTCTTCTTTCATTTTGCTTGAAATCTGGCGCGCGCGTTTTGAAATAACGGATACAGATTCGTACAGGTTACCGGTAACGTCGGCTATTTTATCGGTGTCCCGTGTAATGATCGATGGATTAGTTGCCATGATTGTCTTATATAGTTTGAAAAATTCTAAATCTGTTAATGTAATTTACTGACCCTTTGGTTCCGCAATAGCAGGAGTTGTAACCCTGGTTGGTGCATTTGCAGGTTCAGGCTGGGTTTCTTTCAGCTTCTGTCTCTCGAGTTCTGCTTTTGCAATAACTTCTATCTGCTTCTGACTGTCATCAAACATCTTCTCAGCGTCCCGGTTATACCTTCCTGTCGGATATTTGTCAACCAGTTCCTGATAAAACTTCACAACATCCTGATAACGTTCCTTTTGTTTATCAATAAAGCTGTTTGTTGCCAGGTTGTACTGCGATTCCACTTTCAGGAATGCAAGTTCTTCATTGTACCGGGAGTCAGGAAAATCTCTCTTAAAGTTCTCAATGGAGATCACTGCCGATTTTAGTGAAACAATATTGAAGTCGCTGATCTTATAATATAGTTTCGCACGTTCGTAAGCTTTTCTTTCCAGCTTGGCCCGTAGTTCAAGGATATACTTGGTACATTCATCACGGAACTCGCTGTCAGGATAAGTATTGATAAAATCCTGCATAGCTGAAATCGCCGTGTGCGTGCTCGCCTGGTCCAGGTTGTAAGGCGAAGAATCTTTATAAAGCGAAAACGCGTGCATATAATAGGCTTCCTGCGCGTAATCGCTGCGTGCGTAAGTGTCGTAAAACTTCTTGAATAGGAACTGACTGGTGTTGTACTGGCCCTGTTGATACTGTGAGTATGCGTAGTAAAACTGGGCTAGTTCCGATTCTGTGCTACCTTTCAGCAGCGGGATAAGTTCTTCAAACAAAAGGCCGGATCTGTAAAAATCACCCTTTTTGTAGTATGCCATTGCGGCGTCGTATTTCTCCTGGTCAGTCCCTGTTTTTTGTAATCGGGAGAATTTGCTACAAGAAGTAGTGAGAAGCAGAACTGAAATAAAAAGCAAGAAATAGCTTGCAGGACTGTTTTTTCGCATATTAGCTGCAAAGGTAATAAAAAAAGCTACACCATTCATAACGAAAGCGTAGCTGATCTAGTGTTAATTAGTAACCTATTGCTGATGGCGAACAAGCATTTTTTTAGTGGCTACTTTCTTTCCATCAACAGACAGTTGGTAAAAGTACAGGCCGGTTGGCATGTCCCTGGTGTTCACCCGAAGCTTTCTGTCGTTCTTGTTCAATGTAAACTGATCCATCTGCGATCCTAAAACGTTGTAGAAGATCAGTTTAGCTTCCCTTACTGCCGGCGAAATATTAAAGTCGAGTTCCGCATATTCGCTGGCTGGATTGGGATAAATATTGGATACTGAAATCTTGTCATTTACGTAAAGCAACTCTTCCACTTTGGCCTGCGCCTCTACCGCATTGATTCTTTTTTCGCCCCCCTTTTCTACTGCCTCCGAGGCAAGCAGATTATTGCTGTCAGAATTGGAAGAATTTGAAAATAAGAATGAAGTGTAGAAGTTATTAAGTGCTTTTGGATTTTGTAAAGAAAGTGGTTTGTAACTGAGTCCTGCGGGCATAACCGCAAACTTTAAGTTGTCGGAGGTAACTGGTTTCTTCTTTCCAACGATATTCAACCGGCTCCCTCCTGAGACAGATTGGGCATTTAATCCCTCAAAACAGAGGGCAAATGCGATGACCATATGTAAGCAAAGTATATATTTTCTCATAGCTGGTATTCAGATACTTATTGACTAATTTTTTAGAATTTAGTTAAAAAGTACACTACAAAAATATAGAGAAATAATTGTATATTCAATATATATTGTGTGAACGGCTAACTTTATTTTTTTAACGTAAAAAACCGTGCCGTACACCTCACCAACTTCTCCTTGCACCCATTTTTTATAGCTCCGCCCAGATTGTCTTTTCCCTGGTTGGTTTCTCTTTGATCCGCCAGCTGAATCCGTCAAGCTGCCGCTCTGCCGGCTTGATCTTCGCCGGAGGTATCAGCTTCCCGTCCGGTTTGCCGATGAATGATATTTTCTGAACCCGATTGTCTTCAAAAAGCAGGTTCATCCGCCCGCATTCAACCCGGTTAAGACCTATACTTTTTTGTTTGTCGTCGATCGCATAATAGGCACTTTCGCCATTTCCGTCAACCAGAACCTGTTTAAGCTTATTCCCCTTATCAAAGAATGCATTGATCGTGCGACCTTTGACCTGATTGAACTGGCGAACGAGGGTATCTTCTGTAATGACAAACGATTTCCCTTTAAGCAACATCCTGTTAATTTCATTGTTGACCAGGAACGCTGTAATGGAGTCGGCTTCCATTTGGTAGTGTTGCTGGCTCCACAAAATCGGCTGCCGGAAAAACCGGATCACCGAATCGGCCGTGTTATAACTGATCGAGTCGCATTTGCCCTGAAAATCAGCTTTGTATATAAACACATTTTTGTTTCCTATCAATTTACGCGTCGAGTCGGCTGCATTCTCGTAAGAATAAAGCGTATCTGCCCGGATGTACAGCGTGTCGTCTGACACCACATTCCTGACGTAGGCGTGACCAAAAATCTTAGAATAACCCTTCGATTTCCAGTAGTAGCCTTCGTCGCCGTTTAAGACCGTTTTGTCCTTTTTTGCAACAATAACCACATTCCCTTTACCCTGTCCGTTGTTGGTTTTCCCATCAACCACAAGCGAGTCAGCGGTGAGTGTATACGTTTCATTATCCACCGTTGTTCTTTTGTGAAAAGACGACTGTGTCGACTCGGTATTATACTGGCCCCTGGTCCCAACCACCGTACCGTCTTTGTTCACAATTTTAGTTGGTCCATTGAAGTAAGACCACTTGGTTAGTGAGTTGTAAAGCAACGTATCGGTTGTGAGCGTGTACTTTTTATTGACCAGCTTCACATTCCGGTAATAGGTAAATTCCTTGGTGGCAGTATTGTAAAACCCTTCTTTACTTGTCAGCACATTCTCTTCGTCAACTGTCCTGCCAGGTTGCTTGTAATAGGCGATTCCATTGCCCATTTCGTATTCAATCTTGCGGGTAGTCAGGGTTCGTTTGCTATCTTTCAAAACGGTTTTTCGTCCGCTCACAATTGCCAGTCTGGTATTTCCGTAATAGTAGAGCGTATCGCCTGTCACCGTAACAGTATCCCCCTGCACAATTTTTACATTCCCGAAAGCTTCAATGACGTTCGTGCTGATATTCTGGATCGCGAGATTGCTGTATAAAAGAGCGCCTTTGTGTTTGAAAACGCCATTAATCACGCGTCGGGAATCGACACCATTTGCATTGATAATTTCAAGTTCATCCGATTTGAGGATCTCTACCAGATCTTCACTTGAACCGGCATTATTTTGAGCCAATGCATTGAAAGACAGAATGCCAGATAAAAAAAACAGTAAGGTAAAGAACGTTCGGTTATTGATATATCCTTTGATATTGATGACGCGTGAAAGTTTAAAAGAGTTGCAGCCGCTATCGTAATTTTTTTTCTCCATGTTACTGTTCTTTCCTTTACCTTTGAAATCACCTCAGTTGCTATACCGGGGCATTCCAGGCGAGGGTTGATCTATCTGGTTGTTTCAAAAGTACATCAAATACGTTTTTGAGGTTCAACGTGGATTCTTTTTTAACTTTTATTAACCAACACCGGCTGGATTTAAATAGCAGTCCATGTTTGCTGACGGTGAGTGGGGGAGTGGATTCGGTTGTGATGCTGCATTTGTTTCAGAAGGCCGGATTTCCAGTCGGTGTGGCGCACTGTAACTTCGGATTAAGAGGAGAAGAATCGGAAGGGGATGAGCACTTTGTAAAAGCGCTTGCCGAAGCATATCATCTTCCATTTTATTCCAAACGTTTCAACACCAAATCTTTTGCCAGGGAAAAGCACATCTCCACGCAAATGGCCGCCCGCGACTTGCGCTACGCATGGTTTGAAGAACTCAGACTCACCCACAATTACACATACATTGCTACCGCCCATCACGCCAGCGACTCCCTTGAAACCACGCTTCTGAACCTTGTGCGTGGAACTGGGTTATCAGGTCTACACGGCATTTCGGGCATTAACAACCACCTTATCCGACCATTGCTGCTCGCCACAAAGGAGCAAATTCTGACCTATGCACGGGAAAATGGGCTGCAATGGAGAGAAGACAGGTCCAATGAATCAGATGATTACAAACGCAATCTGCTCAGACATAAGGTTGTTCCTGTCTTGCAACAGCTTAATCCATCGCTGGAAGCCACATTCATCCAATCCTCAGCAAAGCTTCAAAGCGCTGACCTTCTGCTGAAAGCAATGCTGAATGAATGGGCGAAAGGAGTTGTGGTGGAGGAAAGAGGCCAGTTCCGGATTTCCAAGCAAGAGCTGAGTTTAGAAAATCAACCAGCATACCGGCTCTGGCATGTGCTGGACAAGTTCGGCTTTTCTTTTCAGCAGTCGACACAGATCATAGCAGGTTTATCCGGTCTTTCCGGCAAGAGATTTTTATCAGATACGCATCAATTATTAATCGATCGGGAGTACCTGATTATCCAGGAGAAAATTGGCGACAATGCAAATACCAGTTTTTTAATAGATAAACGGGAAGGCAAATTCAACTTCGGAAGCATTTCTTTAATCCTTTCACACAACCCGGAAGATTCAGATCTTCCGGTCTCTCATACTGCTCATTCCGCATTCATTAATGCCGATAAGGTCAAACTTCCCCTTACTGTCAGAAGGTGGCAGCAAGGCGATATTTTTCAGCCTTTCGGTATGCAGGGAAAGAAAAAGAAGCTCAGCGACTTCTTTACAGATCTGAAAATGGACTTGTTCACGAAGCAAAATACATTTCTCCTGGTAAACGGAAACCAGGAAATAATCTGGGTAATTGGTTTACGATTAGATGAGCGTTACCGAATTGAAGAAGATACCGTGAATGTCTTGCAGATTAGGGCGATTGTGGAGGATGGGTAATGCCAATCTGGTAATCGTCGCGACAATCCACATCTTCTGCTTTGTGGATTCCGTAAATAGGTAAATAGCAGTTATATTGACTTTGCTATTGTAGCCTAACAAGTTTGCCGGTAATATGAGCTGCTCGTCGAAGCGTGTTTTGAGTTTCCTTCTGGGATTCTTTACTTGTCTTTTTGCCAATTTGCAAGCCGATCCCATTGTCTCCCATCAGGCCTTATTCAAAAAGGCAATGGCGGAGCAAACTGTGGGACAAGTTGTATCTTTTGGCCGCAAAGCTTGCGCAACAGCGATCAGGCAAAACAATATCCAGGATGCTGCGAACTACTACCTTGAATTAGGTAAGGTATTTTACAACCGGGGTAACTACCTGCCGGGGATAGCCCAGGCGCTGGCCGGTCTAAGAGTCATTGATCGCTTCAGAGTACAAAATGATACATTGAAGTTTAAGCATTTTTCACTACTGGCAGCATTTTACAGCCGGTTACCCATGCATGATTCGGCGACCTACTGGTTTACGAGATCCAGTGACTGGCTGAAACAACAGCCCATTGTTTCGAAAACCATCCCTGCGGAGGTTTGCGGACATTATCTCAACCAGGCGCTTTTTCACAGTTGGACCGGCGATTTTGGCAGATCGGCAAAATATCTTCATGAAGCATTAGTGTTGTCAAAAGAAGCCAAGAGTATCCGCCTTGAATCCATTGTTTACAATTATCTGGGAAACAGTTACTACAAAGCGGAAAATTTCATTCTGGCTGATCAATATTACAGAAAAGCGCTGGCGGGCTACAAGCCTGGTTCTCTGGACAAGTGCTGGGGTGAAATTATCCTGGCAAACAACCTCCGGGCAAAAGGAAATGCGTCCAGGGCAATTCTGCAAATCCAGCGTGCGCAAAGGTTATATGAGCAGATCGTAAGAAAAGATCCATTACAATATGATTTCGACTTCGAAATACAATCGGCCAACTATCTCGCGCAATGTTTCCGGCTAAACCATGACCTTAATGCGGCAGAGAAAGCATTTAAAACCTGCATTGACTTGCACAGGAAGGCTGGGCAAAAGCAAGGGGAATTTCTTGCATTCAGCTGGGTTGGGCTGGCACGGATAGCGTTGGAAAAGCAACAGGCAGATGCTGCGCTGGGGTATGCCAAAGAAGGAATAGATGCTTCCAGATATCCCGACGGAAGTAAGAAAACCGCTTTTCCTGCAATGGCCAGTGAGAAAGCCCATTATGAAGCGCTGCTTGTTTCCGCAGAGGCAAAACGGACGAAATGGGAAAAGTCGCAGGACCTGGAAGCGCTTGTCGCAACGGTGCTCTCTTATAACGAAAGCCTGCATGCGGCGGCTAGGCTGCGCCGGAATATGGTCCCGGTGGAATCAAAGCACTTCCACATTGAAAAAGTCGCCAAAAGCACGGATGCAGCGGTGCGCCTGTGTTATGAGCTATTTGTAAAAACAAAATCCGAACGCTGGAAGAGCCTGCTGTTCGACCTCACAGAACGAAACCGCAGCATGGTGATTTCCGATCTGCTGCACGAAAAATACCGTGTTGTCAAAGAAGTGCCATCACAAGTCATCACGATCGAACGCTCGCTCAGGCAGCGGACCTCCGACCTGAAAAAACGATTAGCTGCAAGCCATTCAAAAAGGGACACGGACAGCTTGCTTGCACTTGTTAATACATTGGATGTGCAGTCCTTTAATTTCCTGGACAGCCTGGAAAGGGAGTTTAAGCCCTATTACGCGCTCAAATATGATTTCAGGGAAATGAGCCTGGGAAGCCTTACGGCCAGGCTGGACAGAGAAACTGCTTATCTGTCCTTTTTTCTTGACGCAAAGTACATATACTGTATTCTGGTCCACGATGGTATCAGCGAAGTGAAGCGGGTGCCGGTACCTGTGCGGTTTCCGCGACTGGTCATGGAGCTCCGGCAGGCGCTTGTGGCTGACCCGGTGATGTTTGCTTTTTCGGGCCAAAGCCAGTCGGCTGAACTTTATGAAACGCTGGTCAGTCCATTCGTAAAATCAGTAAAATCGGCAACGCGACTGATTATCGCGCGTGACGGGATATTGCATTATCTACCTTTTGAAGTACTCGCTCCGAAAAGTGAAACGGATCAGTTTCTCGGAAGGCACTACGCGATCAGTTACAGCTATTCAGCCAGGCTTACATTTGACGGAGAAAATCGGTTTGACGGTGCTCCGAAGGTCCTGGGCTACGCGCCTTTCGCAGGTGACTTGGTACCCGATTCATCGAAGCTGATCAGTTCACTTTCAGAAGTGAATGCGTGGAAGGGAAAGTTTTTTACGGATTCTTCTGCCACAAAAGCGTCGCTATATCGGAATGTCAATGAAGCAGATGTGCTGCTGCTCGCTACACATGCGATTGCGGATGTCAAAACACCGGAAAATTCATTCATCGCATTTCATCCCGAAGCGCCCGACAGCTTGCTATACGCCACCGAGATTGTTAATATGCCGCTGGAAAAGTTGCGGCTGGTTGTGTTGAGCGCGTGTGAGGGTCATGAGGGCTCTTTTAATAAAGCAGAAGGATTGCTAAGCCTGGCCAGGGCATTCCGGATTGCAGGCTGTAAAACCATTTTGACCACTTCCTGGAAGGCTCAAAGCGAGAGTATTTCCGAATTCTCGAAGTTATTCCACCAGTTCTTGCGGGAAGGGCATCCCGCGGACGTTGCGCTTCTGAAAACCCGCCAGCGGTTCTTTGAAGATCCCCGGCTGCTGAAATGGGCCCACCCATATTACTGGGCAAACTTTGCATTAATCGGCAATGCAGCGGTGATCTATCCGCCTCAAACGGGCTATGATCCCTGGTTTTACGGCGCGGGTGCATTGCTTCTGGCCGCATTCTCGTTCCAGGCATTCAGACGATCAACTATTGTCCGTCCATTGTGATCTTTTCAGGTGCCACCAGATTTTCCACCGCTCGATCGCGGGCACATAGTATTCTCTGGAACTTTGAAGCTGCTGATAGGTGTCGCTCGCTTTGCTGGTCTGGTCGTTTTTGAGATAACAGATCACCAGATGCCATTGTGCCGCTTCCTTAAAATAGGGGCGGAGATTGTCATAAGTCAGCACCTTCTCAAACCGTTGCTGTGCCAACTGTGACTGGCCTTCCGCCAGGTAAGATTGCCCTTCGAAAAACAGGTCGAAAGCCTGCTTTTTGGCAAGCGAAAGATCATTCGTGGAGTCTGCTTTGAACTTTGTCCGGAAGTCGCGCAGAATGCTCAGGTCGTTTTCCTGCTCAGGCAACCGGAGCGGGGCGTAAGCAAGGAAAAGGATGAAGGCTGCACATGCTGCGGCTGCAAAGCTCCCTGACATGGCGATGATACGCGTCGTCTTTCTTTTGGATCGGCTTCCTTCCCTTAACTTCTGTAAAGTCGCCTTTGCATTTTTTTCAAATCTAACTTCTTCCAGGAGCGATATGCCTGCACGAAGACTTTGGGCCTCCCTGGCAAAATCTTCATCTTCTTTCATTTCTTTTTCAAAAAAAAGTTTCTCTTCATGGGATAACATGCCGGTCCAGTATTTCTCGATCCATTCCCATTCTTCCAATTGTCCAACAGGGCGTTTCATAGCTGCGGATTGATAAAATTTCCTAATTTCTGTAAACAATGATACTTCTGCGCTTTGGCCGACTTTGCATTTTTCAGTCCCACCATCACAGCGATGTCCTCCATGGACCATCCATCCATAAATG
>NZ_JBHYGF010000607.1:0-17596 GCF_051859145.1 Dyadobacter sp. | reverse complement strand
GGTTGGGCGTCCCCATTTCATTCCACCACCAGTTGTCACAAATAAAATCGTTGGCAAACCAGTAATCAAGCGCCTGTGAAATGCTCTTTTTAACCTCCGGTTTACCCAGGTAAGCAGATCCCGGCTTTTTTAATGCGCGTGCCAGTTCCAGCATATTGTTGAGGTGCACGCTGTGTTCAAAGCCGGTGCGGGATACATCCGCGTAGTTAATCCCTGGCCAGGTACCGTCCGGTTTTTGTGATTTAATCAGATCGGCCACATTCGCCGCATTGACCTCTGGTTTGAGCAGATCAGCTACCACGCGCGTTCTGATTTTTTCAAGATCCGCGTCGGGCTGACCAGTACCGGCCTCAACGGGAATGGCGACATTTTCGCCGGGCTTACGTAATTGCTGCGCCGTAGCAAGCTGCGCCAGCAACACAAACAGTATCAGGATGTTTTTCATAGGGTTCAGGATTTGACCGGCAGCATTTTACTTCCAGTCAGCAAGGGGCTTTATTTTCGGCAGTTTGTTTGCAGGTGCGAAAACCGCATTGAAACTGGTGGAGGAGTTGGCAGGCAGGCTTACCTCAAAACCGACAAACTGCGTATTAGGATTTGGCGCGTCATAATCGTGGCCCGGCGTGGTTGACCAGGTTTTGATCTCAATGTCGGATTTGGTGTCAAATACAAGCAGCATTTTCTTACCATTCTGGGATAATTCCACCGTTTTACCATCCACTATTTTCACGGTAGCGGGAGTAAGCAGGTTCCAGCGCATGCTGGCTGGCTTATCACCCGTTTTTACCTCGTCACGGATCACCACCGATTGCCCGTCGCGGATTGCGATCCCGCGTTTGGCAGCAGCTATCTGACCTTTGTACATATCCGAAAGATCCGTAATAGCCCACATACCCGACTTATCATCCGACCACGAATCAATTTTCGCGTAGCCTTTTGCATTCAGCAGCTGGCCGTCAAATGACAAAGTATTATGTGCAAAATTGTTGAGCCGGAAAACCTCCCAGCGTTGCGAATTCTGCGTGCGGTTCCAGAGATCCACTCCTTTTGATTCCAGCGAGTTGTAATCCTGCATTCCAAAATCCATTGCCCACCGCTCGCCCTGTGCGTCTATCACAAAAGAGCCCACATCCATGTGCGCGTGGTTGACCGAAGGCGAGCCCGTTTTAACGCCCACGAAAATTGCATTCGGATCTTCCCAGGAAGTGCGCATCAATGCAACCGGCGAAGGTCCCTGCCCCACCCATTGCTTTCTTGCAGGCGGTTTCACCGCATTCAGATCGGTATTGGCACCCCACACCAGCAATGCAGGCAGGATCCGGTTTCGAACGTTGCTCGCACTTCTGTCTGTAAGCAGCTTCTTCTGTGTCCAGAGCAGTGACGGATCGCCATTTTTCTCAGCATACCAGAACATCGCAGGACTTAAACCTTCTTTCAGGCCGCTATCCCCCCAGTTGTGCGCCAGGCCCGTTGGACCTACCAGATTTTGCAAAAAACCGGCCGTTTTCAGAAAGCCGGGTGACTGGGACAGTCCGAAGTCAGTCCCTAACGCCTTATCAAGTGCACTGATAAATAGCACATTAAAGCTCGTACCATAGCCCCAGTAGCTAAATCCCTCGGGATAAGCGCCGTCAGGCTCGTACGAAGGCACCATCGCTTTGGGAATGGAAGCAACTGCGCGCGAAACCATTTTAGCAGCAAGTTCCGGCTCGCTTTCCGCCACAGCCAACGCGCCGAAAGTAATACCCGCATTGCATACCTGGTTCCAGTTGTGCTCCGCGTTCAGGAAGTTACTATACCGCTTTTCCATAGAAGGCTCAATCCCTTTTTTCACAATCGCTTCCCTGATCTTACCTCTTGATTCCTCCGAAAGTCCGTCATAGAGCCAGTCGTAACCGATCGCAACCGCCATTGTCATTTCTGCCACATCCAGAAAGTGCGTCGGGTTCCAGTCTTCAAATGCGGCTACGGCCAGCATTTCCTTTTCGGCGCGGCGAAGGTACTTCTCGTCCTTTGTGGTACGGTAAGCATACGATAATTGAAAAACGCGGCGCAAACATTCGCGCGATTTATCCAGTAGCCGCTTTCCTATTTTGATGCGCTCTACGGGTGGCAATTCCAGCATCTTGTCGCATTCAGCCAGGATTTCCTTGTGGATCCCGTTCCATTCCGGGTGCTTCCGGATTTGTGACAAAATCGCCTGCTCCTCACCTTTCAGCAAAAGCAGCCTCGGATGTTCCTTTTTGAGCGATTTAAGTACATCCGTGTTGGACTGCCCAAGTCCGGGATTAGCATAAAAGCTCAGCACAATGCCGAGCAGTACAATTAATTTTTTCATAATCAAAGGTTAGAGTTTAGGAAGCGTAAAAGGTTATTGTCTGGCTGTTCTCGCACGCAAACCCATATAAATTGAAAATGCAGCACCGGGCCGCCGGAGGAGCCGGGCAGTATTCTACATCATGAATGGGATTGGAATGGAGAAAAGATGCATTACTCCCGCAGGTTGCGTAGGTTACAACCTGCGGGAAATGCCGGTAGCGGGTTCAGCAATGCTACTTCATCATGTAGCGCTTGATGCTGATCTTGGCGCTTTTGGTCGTGTTGTTAACAGAATTGATGTACACGTAAGCACGGTACTTTCCGTCTTGTGTCTCCACCCACACACCAGCCTCGGAACGGAGGTTAATGGCGTAGTCGGGAGCAGATGCGATATCGAGCTTTTGAAAATCAAGATCGTCGATGTACACGCCGTACTGCAATCTCGCCAAATGGAAATCACGCAGGTTCCATACTTTCTGCACACGGGAAGTGCGGTTTGCGCCAGCCGGCAGGTTTACGCCTGGCAGGTAGGTTTTGGCAGAAGGTGAAACTAACCCGTGTGAAAAAGTAATGTTCGGAATGGAACGGTACAGGTATACCAGGTC
Organism: Dyadobacter sp.; assembly: GCF_051859145.1. GTDB lineage: Bacteria > Bacteroidota > Bacteroidia > Cytophagales > Spirosomataceae > Dyadobacter. The sequence continues at coordinate 14,672 of NZ_JBHYGF010000607.1, read as the reverse complement.
GATTTTCGATGCATTGGCAGCGGCATCAGCGAGACTGTAAACCGCCATATCTTCAATCGAAATGTATGCTTTGGTACTGTCCGTCACGTCCAGATCGAGTACCATATCCATTTCGGCGATCTTGTAAGGTCCCATGGAATAGTTAACAGTTTGTCCATTACTCGCCTGGGCCGAAAATTTGAAAGAAACTTCCTTGCCGCGTGCGGTTGTCGGAATGCGGTAAAAGTACCTGAGGGTCGCTGCGGAGGTGTCTTTGGTAAACGTGACTGTCGTTTTACCGCCGCTGTTCACCGACTTGCTCCCTACCTCAATCCCCACATCTTCCCCGCTGCCATTGGTGTAAAAGGAGCGGTTTTCAAGGTAAGTAGCCTCACCACCGCCGATCGTAGCTTCTACTTCGGCAGAAACCAGCTTGCCCATAGACTTGGGAAGCGCCATTGCATAGGCAAATTCGATATTCATCCCGACGAGGTTCGGGCCGATCGATCTTTTGATCACATCGTTTTGAAGTTCCTGTCTGAGCGTCGGTATCGCATATTCCTCCTCTTCACAGGAAGAAAGGGAAACCAACCCGATCAAAACAAGAAAGTAATACAAATAGGTATGTTTCATGATCTTGCTGTTTAAGGATTAGGGAGTTTGCACGGTCAGGTTGATGGTATAGGTTTTCCTGACTTTGCGGTTGCCCGACACGACGGCATACTGCTTTGGTTTCGAGAGATCAGAGAAATCTACTTTCCCGGTGATCTTCGGATCCAGCTTTGCGTCGGTGACAAGGGAGAACTGCGGATAAAGGTTTTTAAGGTCAGTTCCGTAAAACACTTTCACATTGATCGTCTGCGCAGTCGTGTCAATCACCGCATTCTCTACCCTTACCGTTTGAAAATCAGGTCCGAGCAGCTCAAAGTTACTGACATAGCACTGGCTGCGGGTAGTGATCAGCAAACCGTCTTCGTCCACCGGAAAATCTTCTTTACAGGAACCGAGCATACTGACTGTCAGCATCATTGCCGCGATCCATTTTATATTTTTTAGCATTGGAATAAATATTAATGTTTTAACAAATCGTCCTGTAATTCCTATAACCAGGGTGTATTCTGGGTCAGGTTCGGGTTGCGGTCGCGCTCGCCCGGCGGGATCCGGAAGATGTAGTTCTGCTGGTAGGTACGTTCCGGGGTATTCTGGAAATACCTTTGCTGATTCGCTCCGTGGGTATCGATCCGCCATACACCTTCGGTATAAGGCGCTCCCCAAACACGCTCTTGCGCCCGCCATCTGCGGATATCAAAGCCGCGGTGGCCTTCGCCCAGCAACTCGATAATACGCTCCTGCTCAATGGCCGAGAAGAATGCATCCGCACTTGCCGTTTTGGCAGCAGTAAGTGCAGGCAGGTTACCGCGGCGACGGATTTTGTTCACCAGCGCGATTGCCTCAGCAGTCGGTCCTTTCGTTGCATTGGTTGCTTCTGCATACATCAGATATACATCTGCCAGACGCATGACGGGGAAGTTGTAATCACCGTCGCTGCGTCCCTGTCCTGCATAATTGCGCAGGAACTTACGGAATACGTAGCCGGAGTTGCTGCCGTCGGTATTGTAGGTCGTGTACTTGGCACCGTTGATCGTGATTGGCTGGTTCCAGGTTTTGTAAACAAAAGGTATCCACCCGGTTGATTTCAATGAGTTCATACCTACACTCAGCTCATAATCCCACATAATGGAAGCTTTCATCCGGTAGTCGCGGTTCTTATAGCTTTGCGGGTTTACTGCCGAGTTCGGCGTAGTTCGTGCGGTCGGATCGGTCGGGTTCATGGGAACCAGTTTCGGAGCAAAATCACCTGTAATGGTGGATTGATAGCGATCGGCGATTTCATACCTCGGTGCTACCCACAGCTGCGAGCCTTCGTGTGAACGACCGGCAAAGTCGCGCATCAGTTCTTCCCCCTGCGCTGTTCCGGTTCCACCGTGCGTAAAACCCATGATGATCTCGGGATCGTTGTTGGCAGCGGGTGTAAACAGGTAATAGTAATTGGGCAGCTTGTCGGCTTTACCCAGTGAATCAATATCCCCCGGCTCCCCGTTGCGGAAAAGCGCCAGACCATAGTCGTTGATCACGGAATTGAAATCCGCAGCGGCGGCAGCATAAGCGGCCGGTGCCAGACTTGCGTCCGATTTGAAAGTGTCAAGCTCCGGCCAGCCGAAACGGTTCCAGCAAGCCCAGTACAACTGCAATTTTCCACGAAATGCAAGTGCCGCAGGTTTTCCAGCCCGCCCTGCGCCTGCTGGTTTTGCAGGAAGCTTTTCGTAAGCATAAGTGAAGTCAGCCATAATCGAATCCTTCACCTGAGCGATCGGCGTGCGGGTCAATTTAGATACATCTGCATTCGACTCCGCGATTTTGGTGAAATACGGAACATCACCCCACATGGAGATCAACCGGAAATAAACCATTCCGCGAAGGAGCTTGGCTTCTCCCACAATCGCTTCCAACTTGCCAACCGACTCCGGCTTCGCAGTTTTCAGCATCGTTTCAACATTGGCAATCACATAGTTGGTGCGGTTTACACCTCCGTACAGATACCGGTACATTTTGTCAAAATTGTCGCCGTACCCGCTTGGGTTATAATCTCCGTCATGGTAAGCATCGCCGAGGCGCAGGTTGCCGCTTGTGGCGCTGGTACCGCGTGTACGCACGTACTCACCGTGACCGTCCAGGTAGTAATCCCTGTCAAACAGCGGGCGAACAGACGCATAGGCGCCATTGAGGGCGAAAGTAGCGTCGTCTTCCGTTTTCCAGAATGCATTCGCGGCCAGCTCAGTGGTAGGATCCTGTTCAAGCAGGTCCTGAACACAGGAGCCCGTACCGAATATGAGCCCCGTGAGGGTTATTGCTGATATTATATGTTTGATACTTTTCATTTGTAAAGGCTTTTATATTCCTATGTTGATACCAACTGAATAGGATTTGTTCAAAGGATAGGCGTCGCTTCTGTTCCCTGCTTTCTCCGGATCAAGACCACGGAATTTCGTGATTGTAGCCAGGTTTTCAGTCGAAGCGAAGACGCGGAAGTTATTGATACCTAATTTCTTGGTCAGCGTGATCGGCAGGTTATAGCCCAGCTGGATGTTTTTCACACGCAGGTAAGACAGGTTATCAAGCCAGAAAGTAGTTTCCTCCCGGTTCGCATTTCCATTGAGCCTTGGCCAGGCACCATCGCGGTTCTCCACAGACCATGGGTTGTCCCAGTGTCCCGGTGTAGAAGCGTATCGCTGCGCACCGAAGTTGACGTTGTTGTAAATGTTGATCCAGTAATCTTTTCTGCCTGCTGCACCCTGCAAAAGGAAAGTCAGGTCAAATCCGCGCCATGATACATTTCCATTCAATGCGAAGTTGGTAGTCGGGCGGTCACGCTGAACTTTCGGGAATGCTACCTTGTCTTCATCCGAGATCCTGCCGTCGCCATTGGTATCTTTCCGGAGAATATCTCCCGGCGAAGCGCCCTGCGGCGTTGCATTGTACACGTCCTGCCAGGTTTGTGCAATGCCCTGGTCCTGGTAAGTGTACAAATAATGGTAAGGCATGTTCAGGAAGGTGTAACCTCTTGCCAGGAACTCATTCCAGGATTCCAGGTTGGTACGGTTGTAAGATGCATTCACAGCCACTGTATAGTTGACAGCACCTTTGCGGTCACGCCAGGTAAAGTTTCCTTCAATACCCCTGTTACGCAGGTTACCAATGTTCTTACGCGGCGCATCGTACGCACCTGTAAGCAGTATAGACATTTCAGACGGGCGGTTCATACCTGTCGTCAAACGATCGTAGTAATCGATTTCAGCAGTAAGGCGGTTGTTCAGGAAGCCCAGATCAAGACCCAGGTTGAACACCTTGGTAGTTTCCCAGGACAAATCTTTGTTAACCAATTTTCTGTTAACAAAACCTTTTACAATTTGTCCATTGACCATATAGTTGCTCGCTCCCAAAGTCGATTGCTGCTCAAAACGACCTACCCCGCTGTTGTTACCCAAACTTCCGTAAGAAGCGCGGATCTTTCCGTTTGTCAGAAAACTGCTGGTATACTGGTTGATAAAAGCCTCTTCGCTAAACCGCCAGCCCAATGCAGCCGATGGAAAAAAGCCGAACTGACTGCCCGGAAGGAACCTGGAAGAACCGTCTGAACGGAAGTTTACTTCAAGCAGGTATTTGTCGAATGCAGCATAGTTAACCCGGCCAATGTAAGACCGCAAACCTTCCGTAGACGAATTACCGCCTGTTGACTGGATATCTGTCAAAGCAGCATCCACTTCATGCAAAGAAGGGTGCAGCCTGTCGTTACGCGAGGTAGCCTGGTAGCGATCGTACCAGTATTCTTCGCTGTACACAAACATTGCCCCGATTTCATGGTTTTTGGCAATGGTCGTGCTGTAGTTCAATCGACCGTTAAGCAGCGTTTTGTAGCCTGTATTGGTAAAATTGCCCACGCCCGCATTTGGCCCAACATACACGCGGCTGCCAAATGTGTTCGTCTGGAAATTGTACGATTGATTAGGCATATTCGCATTCCACCTGAACTGGTTGAAGTAATTGAGCGCGTAATCCAGGCGCGCAGTTAATCCTTTGATCGGAGTCCAGTCGATGTACATGTTCGCATTAGCCTCCTGGCGGTTTTGCCTGTTAAGCTGGTTTACGTACAGCGTGTAAGGGTTATATGCCTGAGGATCTTCATTGTACGCCATTACACCACCAAAGTAGCCGGTCGTCGGATCGTAAGGCAGGATACCCGGAATGGCAAACTGCATGTCAAAACCGGCTGTGTTTGAAGCGTCATCGTCTGTGAATCCGTCTTCCAGCGCGTAGGTCATATTGGACCAGTTACCCGTGAATTTCACACCTGTATTGATGTTCTTGCGGATCTTGTAATCGTAGTTGAAGCGTGCATTGTAGCGTTTGAAATCGTTATTGATCTGCAAACCCTTTTCGTTCATCAAACCCACCGAAATAAAGAAGTTGGACTTGTCGCCGCCGCCGGAGGCAGACAGGTTGTAGTTCTGCACGGAACCTGTGCGCATGATCACATCCCACCAGTCGGTGTTCGGATACGCCACGGGATCGATCATCCCCAGCGCCATCCATTGATCAATGGTACCGTCCTTGAAGTTGAAGTTCTGGCGCAACGTATTTACAGCCGCTGCACGCTGGTGAAGCGTGAGTGTACGCGGATAATCAGCAAGGAAATTGTAGGCGCGTGTGGGCGACTGAAATCCGTAGTTACCTGAAAAGTTGATCGTCGCTTTTTCCTGTCCTTTACCCGACTTTGTGGTGATCAGGATAACGCCGTTTGCCGCACGCGAACCATAAACCGAAGAGGAAGTAGCGTCTTTAAGAATTGATAACGATTCGATATCATTCAAATTCAAGCGGTTGATATCCACATCGGGCATTCCGTCCACTACCACGAGCGGACTTGCATTATTCACAGTACCCAAGCCACGGATCACCAGAGAAGCGTTGTTGCGCCCTGCCATACCTGAATTCTGGTTTACTGCAAGACCTGGTACCAAACCCTGTAAACCGGAAGAAACGTTGCTGAGCGATCGGTTAGTGATTTTGTCGTCGATCTGGATCGCTGATACCGCGCCTGTCACATTCACCTTTTTCTGTGTACCGTAACCCACTACGACTACTTCATCAAGCGACTTGTCTTCCGGCGCGAGCTGAATGCTGATCGCAGTTCGGTTGTCTACCGTAGCTTCCTGAGATACGTACCCGATAAAGCTGAAAGTAAGAACGGAGGATGCACCTGCAACTGTAATCGTGTAGTCACCGTCGGGATTGGTGGTGGTACCATTGGAAGTTCCTTTTTCAATCACATTCACGCCCGGCAAACCTGCGCCTTTTTCGTCTGTCACCTTGCCGGTAATTGTGACAGCTGCCTTCACTTCATGCCTGACCCTGGTCAGGGTGCCACTTCTTGCCTCGATCTGAAAGCCGGGAAACAGCCAGATACCTGACAGAACCGCAAGACTTCCCCAGCGAATGCACGTAGAGGATTTTTTCATAAGGGTTGTTTTGGTTTAGAGAAACACTATGTACCCCACAGTGACGTCAATCCCAAAATTGCACCCTTACTATTTTTCAACTTTTTATAAAAATTGTTTTATGGTTGAAATGAGTGTGAAAAAGTCGGCTCAAGCCTCCCACAAAAAACTTACCCTGGGCTATACTGAGCCACATTTGTGATTTTGCATCAAAGTTCTTTACTTTGCCTATCAACTTTATAGAGTACTTGCATTAGCCACCAGTGCACAGCTATTCTGACTATTTTTTACTCACCCAAACAAATGGTTACAAAACTACCATCACCCGGGATCGGCAGGTCCCGTTGGGCAGTATTGCTGGTGGCAATCATGTCCTCTCTCGGCGCAACCGCCCAAACATTTACCATTAAAGGCAAAGTCACCTCCCCCACTGACCAGTCCGGCGCGCCGGGGATCAATGTGATTCTAAAAAATTCAACCAACGGTACTACTACAAACGCAAGTGGTCTGTACGAGATCCAGGCACCCGAAAACGGTATACTGGTATTCTCGGGCATTGGTTACCGGTCGAGCGAGATCCCCGTTAATAGTCGCTCCACCATCGATGTATCGCTGGAAGTGGATACGAAGCAGCTCAATGAAATTGTAGTTGTAGGCTACGGTACCCAGAAAAAGAGCGACGTGACCGGCGCGGTTGGTTCGGTCAAAATGGACCGGGAGATTACCAGCAGGCCCATTGTGGAACTTGGACAGGCTTTGTACGGGAAAATCCCGGGTGTTCAGGTTTTGTCCAGCAACGGTCGGCCGGGTACCTCTTCCACGATCCAGATCCGGGGAATTAACTCTGTCTCGGCCAGCAGTTCGCCGCTGATCGTGATCGACGGAATGCCGATCCCGAACTATGATCTGAACCTGCTCAGCGCGGGAGATATTGAATCGATGGAAGTATTGAAAGACGCTTCTTCCGCTGCCATTTACGGTTCGCGCGGTGCAAATGGAGTGATTTTGATATCGACCAAAAGCGGCAAAGAAGGTAGGACAAAGTTCAATGTAAATTATTCGTATGGTATCCAGAGAGTGATTGACCGCATTGCTGTCATGAACTCGCGGGAATACGCGCAGGCTTCCATTGATGCGGCGCAAAATGGCTGGATCGAAAGCGGCGGAGACCCAAGTGCCCCTAACACGATCGAAGCGCGGAAGCAATATAAGTATACCTGGCCGACTGCATTTGATCACCCTGAAAACCTGGAAAATACCGACTGGCAGGATGTTGTTTTCAGGACTGCACCCATGCAGAAGATCGAGCTGAATGCGAGTGGTGGCAATGCAAAAACGAACTTCATCGTTTCCGCAGGTTATGTGAAACAAAAGGGGATTGTGATCACTTCCGATTACAAAAAGTACACTTTCAACATCAAAGCCAATTCACAGATCAAAAAGTGGCTGCAAGTGGGCGGTATGCTGAATGTGGCTTACGATCATGAGAATGAGCCTTTTAACCGCACCGTGGAATGGGCAGTACAATACCCGACCATTTACCCGGTTTACGGAAACAACGGTTACCTCGGCGCGCCAGCCAATACACCCGGTTTTGAGAAGTATGATGCGATTCTGTTCCGGCCCAAAAACGGCCACCCGCTTTACCAGATCACGGACGATATTCAGCACAGGCAGTTTAATAATCTCGGAAATGTATTTGCGCAAATTGATTTTCTTCCCGGTTTGCGTTTCAGATCCTCGCTCAATTTCTTCTATAACAGGATCGATAACAACAATTATCAGGCTGTGGACCATAACCTCGGACCTACCTATTATACCGAGGGTGTGATGACAGTAAATCTATCGCGCACCATCAACTATACCTCTCAAAACCTGCTTACCTACGATAAAACCTTCAAGGAACATTCGTTTTCCGCACTGCTCGGGATGGAGTATAATAACAATGAATACTATTACACCAACCAGGAGCGGCGGGGTTATGATAATGATCTGATCAAGGCACTGAGTGCAGGAAAGACCGTTTTTCAGGCAGAAGATGATAAAAACAGGAGTATCCTGATCTCCTACTTCTCGCGCCTCAACTATACTTTCAAAGGCCGGTACCTGCTGTCCGCGAGCATTCGGCGCGACGGTTCTTCGCGCTTTGGCCCGAACAATAAATGGGGCGTGTTCCCGTCAGTATCCGGCGGCTGGATCGTATCGGATGAAAGTTTTTTGAGCTCTGTAAAAGCATTGAACAACCTGAAACTCCGCGCGAGCTACGGATTTACCGGTAACGACCGGTTTGCAGACTATAAATGGATCGGCTCTATGTCGCAGGGACGAGTGGCTTTTGGCAATAACCTGGGTACTACTTACTACCCTGGCAGCATTACCAACCCCGACCTGGAATGGGAACGCACGCAGCAATTTAATGCGGGATTGGATCTTGGCCTGTTCAGCAACCGGATTGTTCTGGAAGCGGATTATTACATCTCCAAGTCGGACGGGCTGCTGCTGGATGTGCCGGTTCCCATTGTGTCCGGTTTTAACAGTGTTTTTAAAAACATAGGCAAGCTTCAAAACAAAGGTTTGGAACTCAATTTGACAACCCATAACCTCAAAGGCGCGCTCGGCTGGACTACGCAGCTGAACTTCTCGCGCAACCGCAACAAGGTACTTGCCCTTGGCAAAGATAATGCACCTATGATTTACCAGCCGGGTTTTGGAATGGAGTCGATCAACCAGGTGGGACAGCCGATTTTCAGCTTTTACGGTTATCAATATGACGGCGTGTACATGAACCAGGGTCAGATAGACGCCGATCCCTCGCATTACGCTTCTGCCAAACCGGGCGATGGACGGTACGTGGATATCAATGGTGACGGTGTGCTGAATGCAAAAGACCGCACGATCATCGGCAATTATGCGCCGGACTTCATCTGGGGTTTTACCAATAACCTGACCTACAAGGGCTTTGATCTCAGCGTGCTGATCCAGGGTGTGCAGGGCAGCGATGTTTATGACAACAATATCCACCGCTCGATGCTGTACCATGAAGGCCGCAATTACTATAAAGAAATGACAAACCGCTGGCGGTCCGAACAGGAGCCGGGTGACGGGTACCACTACAAATTGACTGTTGATCTTGACGGTTACGAGAAAACGGCTTCAAGTTACTGGATCGTGGATGGTTCTTATTTCCGGGTAAAAAGCCTGACGGCGGGTTACACATTCCCGTCTTCGCTTCTCTCTAAACTGAACCTGGAATCGCTTCGGATTTATGTGAATGGACAAAACCTTTTCACGCATAAAAACGCCCCGATTTTTGATCCCGAAAACTTCAATGGCAGCGCGACCAGTGCTACTGCGCGCGGCGTAACGCATTCTCCGTATCCGTCGGCAAAGGTTTACACATTCGGTGTCAACATCGGTTTTTAACCCAAATCCACAAACAACATGAAGCTTTTTAAACAACCTATATATTACCTCCTGGCTGCATTCTCTGTCGTTTCGTGCAGCGAAAGCGAGCTGGACCAATACCCTGAAACGCGGCTTTCGGAAGGGAGCTTTTACACGACCGAGACGCAGATCGTGCAGGCTGTGAACGATGTGTACCGGCAGCTGAACCGCACTTATGCCGCCAGCGGACTGGTGGATTTGTACGGCGAGCTTTACTCGGACAATACCTACATCGAGTTTTCGGGCGGCGCGACGACTTTCGAGGACGATATCAAAGCATTCAGGATCCAGCCTAATAACGGATTAATCCAGACTGCCTGGAACAACAGCTATAACTCGATTTACATCTGCAACAATGCGATCGGGCAGCTTGAAAAAACGACGGTGCAATTTGCCAATGCTGCATTGAAAGACCGGCTGAAAGCGGAGGCTACATTCATTCGCGCGCTGATCTATTTCAATATGGTGCGCGTTTGGGGAGATATTTCGATGCCGTTGAAAGTGGTGAGCGCGGACGAGAGCTACACCTACCTGCGTGAGAAAAAGGAAACCATTTACCAGCAGATCATCACCGACCTGAAAGCCAGTAAAGTTGCGTTACCTGAAAAATACACGGGTACAGACGTGGGCAGGGTCACCAGATATGCAGCTGCCGCTATTCTGGCGAAGGTATACCTGACCATTGGCGACAAAACCAATGCAGCGAAAGAACTGAAAGAGATCATCGACAGCAATGCATACTCGCTCGATGCCAATCAGGATGGGAAGGTAAACAGTGCCGACTATGCATTCAACTTTGCGCCGGGTACCAAAAATTCGAAGGAATCTATCCTGGAATTACAGTTTCTGGCGGGACAGAATGCAGTGAACAGCAATTACCAGCAAACCTACACGCCTTACCACTGGGCTTTTCACCTGCCGGGGAGCAACGAAACATTCCGCGGCAACGGGCTGAACAGTCCCACACCAGACCTGACGAATGAATTTGAAACAGCAGATTCCATTCGCAGGAATGTGTCGGTATACCCCGGGTATGTGAACCTCGAAACCGGCGCATTTGTGAAATATCCTTTTACCCAAAAATATTACGATCCCAACTGGCGCTATCCCGGCCAGAATGTAGAGATCGTGCGGTACGCGGACATTCTCCTCTCCTACTCCGAAGCTACTGGCGACGCCTCTTACCTCAACCAGGTACGTGAGCGCGTGGGCTTGCCGGGTTATGGAAAAACGGGTTATCCTACCAAATATTCCACACTTTCACTCGCCATTGAACATGAGAGAAGGACGGAATTATGCTTTGAATTTCACCGGTTTTTCGATCTCGTGCGAACGGGCCGCGCGGTGGAAGTTTTGAAGCCGAAAGGATTTAATATTTCTGAAAGCAAGTTGCTGTTCCCGATCCCGCAAAGCGCTATTGACGTCAATCCGGGTTTGACGCAAAACAACTATTAAGCCTGATCACATTGAAAAAACAACTTAAAACAATTCTGTGGATGGTTTTGGTACTTGCCGGCAGCTGCATTCAACCAGCTGTCGCGCAGGCGCCGAATATCATTTTCATTATCGGCGACGATATCAGCTGGGACGATATCGGGGCTTATGGAAATACAAAGATCAAGACGCCGAATCTGGACAAGCTGGCGAAAGACGGGCTGCGGTTTACCAATATGTACCTCACGGCGAGCTCATGCAGTCCGAGCCGGAGCAGCATTCTTACCGGGCGCTATCCGCATAATACCGGAGCCGCCGAGTTGCATTCGCCTTTGCCGGCGCATTTGAAGTATTTCCCGGAGCTGCTCAAGCAGCAAGGGTACTTTTCTGCCCTGATTGGGAAATGGCACGAAGGCCCGAACACGCGCCGCGCTTACGATACGCTGCTGGTAGACCGCAAAGCCAATGGAGAAGGCGGCGAGTTGCAATGGAACAACCTGCTGAAAGCGCGACCGAAAGACAAACCATTCTTTTTCTGGCTCGCACCTTTTGACGCGCACAGGCCGTGGTCGGTGAAGACGGACGGACCGCAGCACGATCCTGAAACGGATATTGTGATTCCGCACACGCTGGTCGATACGAAGGAAACGCGGCAGGACCTCGCCTTTTATTACAATGAAATAGCGCAGCTGGACAGGTATGTTGGTAAATTGCGGCAGGAGCTGGAAAGGCAGGGAATCGCGGATAACACGTTGATCATCTTCACGGCAGACAATGGAAGGCCATTTCCCGGCAGCAAAACCCGACTTTATGACGCCGGTGTAAAAACGCCATTTATCGTGAGCTGGCCAGCCCGGATCAAAGCGGGACAGGTTTGCGAAAGTCTGATCAGCAGCATTGACATCGCGCCTACTTTGCTGGAAGTAGCTGGCGCAAAAACGGCGGAAACAATTCAGGGTACCAGTTTTGCAGCATTGTTTAAATCGCCTGAAAATGCATTTCGCAAGTACGTTTTTGCCGAACATAACTGGCACGATTACGCAGCTTACGAGCGCTCGGTGCGTACAAAGGATTTCTTGTATATCATCAATAAAAGATCTGAATGGGACAATGGCGGGCCAATAGACGCAAACCAGAGTCCGTCGGCAAAAGCATTGCAAGCGGCCAAGAGCAACGGGAAGCTGACCATTTTGCAAAATGATGCATTGCTCAAACCGCGTCCGGCAGAGGAGTTTTTCGATAACCAAAAAGATCCGCTGCAAATGAAGAATGAAGCAGGTAACAAAGCCTATTCAGCCCAGGTCAGCGAACTCCGGCGCATACTCAAACAATGGCAGGACCAAACCGGCGACACAGAACCTTCGAACCTCACCCCCGACTGGTACGACCGCGAAACCGGCGAGCCCACAGCCAATAAAGACAAACGCGGCGAAATGCCGGGAAGCGCCAAAAAAGCAGATCACATCCATTTTAAAGGCCCATTTTAATGAAAATCCCATTTTATAAATCCATATTCCTGCTATTGTTTGTGTTTGTAAATGCAAACGCCCAGCAGCAAGACCGACCTAATATCCTCTGGATCGTAAGTGAGGATAACAGTCCGTTTTTAGGAGCTTATGGTGATCAATATGTCACCACGCCCAACCTGGACCGGTTTGCCACCCAAGGGGTTTTGTATAAAAATGCATTCGCCACCGCGCCTGTCTGCGCACCTTCGCGGTCGACGCTGATAACCGGCATGTACCCGCCTTCAATGGGCACGGAACATATGCGGAGTACTTACCCTGTTCCGGATTTTGTAAAATTCTTCCCGCGCTATTTACGCGAAGCAGGCTACTACACGACCAACAATGCCAAAAAAGACTACAACACGATTGATCAGACGGAGGCCTGGGACGAATCGAGCGGCAAGGCTACCTATAAAAACCGCAAGCCCAGCCAGCCATTTTTCGCCGTTTTCAACCTGAATGTTTCGCACGAAAGCAGCATTCATACGCCGGTACCAGCTGAAAAGCTGAAACACGATCCTGAAAAAGCCCCATTACCGCCTTACCATCCCAAAACGAATGCAATGAAGCACGACTGGGCGCAGTATTACGATAAATTGGAGGAAATGGATCGGCAGTTTGGCGCATTGCTGAAAGAGCTCGACGAACAGGGCCTGACGGAGAATACCATTGTTTTTTATTATGCTGATAATGGCGGTGTGCTGGGTCGCAGCAAGCGGTTTGTGTATGAATCGGGGCTGCGCGTGCCGCTGATCATTCGTGTTCCTGCAAAATATTCCGCATTGGCGCCCGGAACAGCCGGATCACAAACAGACCGCATTGTGACATTCCTCGATTTCGCCCCGAGCATTTTAAGTCTGGCGGGACTGGATATACCTGCCTATATGCAGGGCAAGGCGTTTTTGGGAAAACAACAGGCGAAAGAACGCGATTACGCATTCGGATTCCGCGGCAGAATGGACGAGCGGACCGATCTTTCCAGGACTGTACGCGACAAGAAATACAGGTATATCCGCAACTATCTTCCTCACAAAATTTACGCGCAGCATCTGGAGTACCTGTGGAAAGCACCCTCGATGCCCTCGTGGGAAGCAGAGTTTAAAGCGGGCCGGCTCAATGCAGACCAGTCCAGGTTCTGGCAGGAAAAACCGGCTGAGGAGCTGTTTGATACTGAAAGTGATCCACATAACATCCACAATCTGGCCGCAGATCCGAAGCACAAAAGTACATTGGCGAAACTGCGCGAAGTCAACCAAAATTGGCTGATCGACTCAAAAGACGCAGGCTTTATTCCGGAGGCACTTTTAAGCAAAATATCGGAAACCACGCCTCTTTTTGATTATGCGAGAAGTGGAAAGTACGATGTAAAAAGGATTGTGGAAACCGCAGAAATCGCTTCTTCACGTGACAGATCGAAGTTGAGTGAAGTTATAAAGAGGCTTGGCGACAGAGATCCGGTGGTGCGTTACTGGGCGGTGATTGGCACCATTGTACTAAAAAATGACGCGGCTTCGGCTAAAAGCAAGCTGCTTACTTTGCTGGGTGATCCCGAAATTTCCGTTCGCGTTGCCGCAGCCGAGTCGCTGCTGGCTTTGGGCGAGACTGAAAAACCGGTGCAAACGCTGAGTGAAGCCTTGAACGACAGCAACCAAATGGCGCGGGTGCAGGCCTTGAATGTACTGGAAACAATCGGCGCCAAAGCGCAGCCGGCTGTCGCGAATGTAAAATCGCTATTGAAGGAAAATCAGAAAGACTCGGATTACGATGTTCGCGCGGCGAAACAGATTTTGGAACAGCTTAATAGATAAGGCAATATGCAAAAGATCAATGTCTTTGCCGGGCTGCTGATCATTTTGGCGGTCGGTCTTGCATCGAACAGAAGCAAGTCGGCCACTGAAAAGCGACCCAATATCCTGTTTGTAATTTCAGACGACCAATCCTACCCGCACGCGGGCGCTTACGGCGACAAAGCTGCGCGCACGCCCCATTTCGACCGGATAGCCCGCGAAGGTATATTGTTTAACAATGCATTTGCGGCATCACCGGGTTGCAGTCCGTCGCGTGCAGCTTTACTGACCGGGCTTAACTGCTGGCAGATCAAAGAGGCTGGTACCCACGCCAGCAGCTTCCCCATAGAATTCGAGGTTTTTCCGGACCTGCTCGAAAAGGCTGGTTATGCAGTTGGGTTTACGGGGAAAGGCTGGGGCCCGGGCGATTTTAAAGCTTCGGGAAGAAGCAGAAATCCAGCCGG
>NZ_JBHYGF010000606.1:31559-40167 GCF_051859145.1 Dyadobacter sp. | reverse complement strand
CATAATGAGGTCAAGCGGGTGAGCGCCAACTTGTAACAAGGTTTCGCCAAAAGAAGCTGCTTCATGCACTGTAATTGGATTGACAAGATCCTGTATCAGGAACTTGGTAGCCAGTCTTACTATTGCGTGATCTTCAACCAGTAAAATCTGCTTCATTTGTACGAACGGACAAGTCTATGTTTTTCAGGGCTGTGTAAATGTAAATGCTTGTGGAAGGGGGGAGGATTGCGTAGTATTTCTTCAATACTTACGTAATAGCTTCTTTATTAGTTTTTGCAATTATACAACTATTTATGGTTCACGCATAAAAAAAGCGTCGCCGCGGCAACGCTTTTTTTAATGGATCTGAGCGAGCTATTTCACCGGTTTTTTGAAGATTGCTTCGTCAACAGGAGTGTTCACCGCTATTTTGTTCGTTATGAACGACATTGTTCCCATTTGCGGGTTTGAAATGTCCATTGTATTCGGAAACTTCACACCTTGTACCTCTTTGTAGTCCGAAAAGTCGATTTCACCTTCCTGTCCGTTCATAGTTGCCTTCACTTTGGTGATCAGGTATGTATTTGCATCCACGTATTCGTCAACTACTTGTCCCTCCGGCGTAGTCAGTTTCAGGTGGAAAACGTCTTTTTTGTCCACCTGCTCTTTGCCGACCAGCTCAACTTTGTTGCCTTTTTCCTTGTAGCCAACCAGTCCGCCAAAAGGATCAAGCGAGCTCATTTGCTGTTTCAGCTGATCTGCGGGCATATCTTCGGGTTCGCCCGTTCCGCCCATCATCGTCGGCCTGATCATCCAGCCTTTTGAATCGGCCACAACCTGCACCATCGAATTACCCATCACAGTTGATTCGTTTCTCACGGCTTTGCCAACAACAAGCGTCGTTTTGTTCGGGATTTCCATTCCCTGAACTGCCAGTGAGCGGTCTGTCACCAATGTATTAATAGCCTTGATCTTATCCATTCCACCTAATGCAGCTACGTGCTTGTCCACGATCTCGTCGACAGTCTGGGCAAAGGAGCCTGCCGAAATCAATGTCGCTGCAATGGCCAGGAAAAGTTTGTTCGTTTTCATATTTGAAGTTTTATTGGTTTTGCTAAAATTTTACGACAACAATCAATATCAATAGTTGACGATTAATAATTAAAAACGACGCCTAATTCCTATTTAGGCCCCCCGCCACCCGCAGGAGCACCGCCGCCTCCGCCTTGTGCGCCGTCGCTTTTCACGTCGTCGTTGTTGACAGACTTCGCTTTGCGTTTCGGCGCATCCATCGTCATTTTGCCGATTTTATAAGTGAAAGTAAGCCGGATCCCGCGGTTATAAAGATAAACATCATTTACCTGATTGAACTGGATCGAGTTCAGCTCCGTATGGATTTTATAACGCTTGCTCAGGAAGTTTTCAGCCGCGATACCTACGCTTCCTTTTTTGTTGCCAAATTCTTTCTTCACGCCCAGCGTGTAAAAGCCGAATCCGCCCTGCATACCTTGCAACTGCACCTGGTTACCCTGCATAAACCCGAATGCCTGCGCGCCCCAGCCGTTTTTAAATGTAGCCTGTGAAAAGATACCGCCGCTCACGTTGAAGCCGGTGTTGGTAAGCTCCTGGGAATCTCCATTTTGTCCGATGGTTTGTCCGGTCAGTTTTGTGTAAAAAACATTAGCAAACACACCGAAGTTGATTTTGGAAGTAGCTGCCACATTCGCGAAAATGTTGGTACCGTATGCGTGCTGCTTTCCGATGTTCTGGTAAGTAGTCACAATAGCGCCTGCGAGGGTATCGGAAGGCTGACGTACCTGCGAGATCGCATTGTTGGTAACCCGGCCGAAGAAAGTGGCATTCACGAATGTTTTCTTGATGTTTTTGGAAAGACCTACCTCAAAGTTGTTCGTCAGCTCGGGGCGCAACTCTGGGTTACCGATCGTGATATTTTGCGGGTTAGCGGAGTTAAAGTTCGGGTTCAGCTGCTGTAAGCCCGGGCGCTGGATCCTTCTGTTATAAGCCAGCTTCACCGTAGTTCCCTTGATGGTTTTGGATGCATTGAAGCTCGGTACCAGCACGCCATAGTTGCCTACGCCCACGGAGCCTTCATTGGTACTCGCATCAATAAATGTATGCTCGTAACGCACGCCACCTTTGAATGTATAACGCGACTTGGTCGTGTAAGTATAGGAAGTATAACCCGCCGCAATGTTCTGGTGGTAGAGCAGTGCGCCAGAGGGTTGGTCTGTTTCAGGGCGGAAGTCGCCCGTGGCGTCTGCGATCAGGAAGTTGTAATCACTGTTTACCTGACGGAAAATACCTTTTCCACCAAATTCCAGGAGCTGGTTCTTTTTAATGGGCGTCTGGTAGTCCGACTGGAATGTAAATTCCTGGTTGAGGTTTTTGTTCAGGTTACGCTGCCGGGAAGTAAGCTCATTGTTTCCATTCAGGATATTTGCGTCAAAATCATTGGTCAGGTCATTGCGGCTGTACAAGGTAGAAATGCTCCATTCCTGCTGCGGCTTGAAAGTATGCAGGTAATCCACGTTGACATCCACAGTACCCGAGAGATTCCTCGCATCCACATCGCGGCTCGAATTGAAATCCGTTTCACCGGTCCTGGTAATGCGCGTTATCAGGTCCTGGCGGTTGCTCAAATTGCGCACACCATATTTCACACCAGCAGTAAGGCTCTGATTTTTTGCGATATCGTAGTCAAATCCCAGGTTGTAGTTCCCAAACAAGCCCCGGCTGCTTCCATCGCCGGTCTGGCGCGTTACTGAAGTTACATTCTCAACCACGCTGGTTTGTTCCAAAGATGTTTTGGTAACGGTATTGTACATTCCGCGACCGAAACCGCCAATCGTAAAGCCTGCTTTTCCTTTACGATAACCGCCATTCAGTGACAGCATTGAACCTCTGTTACCCACGCCGGCATCCACATTCAGGTTCAATCCCTGCAAGCTGTTCTTTTTGGTAATGATATTGATAATACCACCCGAACCTTCCGCATCGTATTTGGCGGAAGGACTGGTGATTACTTCCACGCTCTTGATCTGGTCGGCAGGGATTTGTTTCAATGCGTCGGCCACACTGTTGGCGATAATGGTACTCGGTTTGTTGTTGATCAGTACGCGGATGTTCTGGCTGCCGCGCAGGGACACATTTCCGTCGAGGTCAACAGTGAGCAGCGGTACCTTGCGCAAAATATCTGTGGCGTCGCCGCCTTTGGCAGTAATATCTTTCTCCGCATTGTAAACGAGCCTGTCTACCTTTTCTTCGATCAATGCAGCCTGGCCTGTTACGGTAACTTCGTTCAGGGTTTTGGTATTGGAGCTCATTTTAATGGTACCCAAATCCAGTTCCTGGCCTTTTGCAAGTTTGATATTGTCAATGGTTTTATCACCATAACCAATAAATGAAAGCAGGACCTTGTAGTCGCCTTCGACAATTTTGGTCAATGCAAATTTCCCTTTCTCGTCAGCTACGGTCCCGTCGATAGCCTGCCCGCTCTTCTTATTGTAAAGAGCAATGCTCACGAATTCAATTCCTTGTGATGATGTTGAATCAATAACAGATCCGCTGATCCGGGCTGAACCTTTCGGGGCCTGGTCGCCGGCAGTACCCGGTAGCGCTTTGGGCTGTGTACTTCCGCCCATCGGAAATTGGGCCAATGCAGGAGTTTGAAGTGAAGCCAGAATGATGGTAATAGCGAGCAGAAGTTTTGACATTTTCATGGTTTTATTATTAACAGCATAAAAATGCGACAGAAACTTACTGCCGGAAAATAAAATATGACGAAGGCCGAAATATGCAGGATAAATGCAGCGTTGCCGCCGATGGGTGATACCTACGGATTCAACAGGTCTTTATAGGCAATGAGACGAATGCCTTTCTCCTTAATAGCTGCTTTCACCTTCTCACTTGTAAAAAGATCGGTCACGCCCTGTCTGTCAAGGGCCACATCTTCGTACCCGATGTGACTGATCGCCTGCAACTCGGCATCGTCCAATCCGGGATGGTCTACAAACAGGTAAGTTTTACCGGCTTCCAGTTTCCCGAGCATACTGATAAAACTCTTGATCTTTTCCGCCGAAGTCTTTTTGGGACCATCGTAAGTAGCATAACTGAGGTTGGCCGGTTCTGCATCTACCGGGATTTTGTATTCTTTCGCCAGGCGCTTTGTAAGCTCCCGTACCTCCGGACTGAGGCTAGTACATCCCATGTGTGAAGATATGTGGCTGATATGCGGCAGCTTGCGCATAGCTGTTTCGATCTGCGCGCGCATTTCCTTTTCTATATCGGCCAGTTTCCAGTTGTTTTCAAGTATGGACCGTTTGGGATAGTTCTTGTTTTCTCGTACCATCGGGAAAAAGTAACCGTCTTCGTCCCGGATGCTCGGACAGTCGGAAAGTGGCCGCCATTTCACATTGTCCCACTCGCTGGTGAGCGCAATGTGGATACCGACGTCTATCCCCGGATTAGCCTGCAACATTTTCACCGCTTCGGGAAACCAGGGGGAAGGTACGATCACTTCAATGGAGGTTTGAATACCTTCTTTGGAACATTTTAGTAAAGCCACGTTCCCCGAATGCGAATAACCCATATCGTCACCGCGAACAATAAGCCGCGGCGCATTGCTTTGCTGCGCAATGCCCGCAATGGAAACAAGTAAAAGCAGGATTGTGTAAAATGTATTTTTCATGTCTGTAATGCCCGTAAGTATTTATCTTAACAAAGTCTTGTTGTTCCGTGATCTAACCTTGGCAGTTGTGCCAGTCTTTTACCAAAATTACCTGTGTCATTCAAGCATACGGTAAGGGTAGAAACCCGCAACAGGCAGTCTTAGTACCGGCAGATAGCACAATCTGCACAGCACTGAACCCAGCTAAACCTGCACAAGATGAACCGACGGGAGTTTACCCAATCCGCGATTACGCTGGCTGCCGCCGGGGTAGGGGCGCCAAACTTGTATACTAAACCTGCAACCATGAAAAAGATCAAGATCAGTAAGGTAAGTTCAAATTTTGAGCGCGAGCCGCTTAATCCTTACCGGTTTAAAGGCAGCGCAATTACCGATAGCTGGCAGGCTGTGGCCATGCTGGAATCGGAGTCGGGGATCAGGAAAGTGGGACTGGGTACCCAGGGTGTACTCTGGTCAGACTCAAAAGTGTTTGCTGCCCACTCCGAAAGTGCAGGCAATGCATTGATGTACGCAATGAGCGAGCACGCCCTGCAAATGCTCAAAGGTACCTCATTCACCGACCCGGTTACATTGCTCGAAGATCTGCTGCCGGAGGTTCTGGCTTACGGAAAGAAAATTACAGGTAACCCGGATCTGCGGAAAACATTTGCATTGAATGCGCTTGTTTGCGTAGATAATGCCGCGTGGCTGCTGTATGCGCAGGAAAATGGGTTGAAACAATTTGACGAACTCGTGCCCGCAGCTTACAAGCCAGGATTGTCGTACCGGCACGAAAAAGTGGCAAGCATCCCTTCATTCAGTGTGGGTACCACTGCGGAGCGGATCAGGCAGGCGGCGGATGAAGGCTATTTTATCATGAAATTGAAGACGGGCGCGCCGGGTACCCAGCAGGAGATGATCGAAAAGGATATCGCGTTTTTAACCGCAGTGCACAAGGCGATCGGCCATTTTGAAACACCTTATACAAAAGACGGAAAGATACCCTACTATTTTGATGCAAATGGAAGGTATGAGAAAAAGGAAACCTTGCTGCGGTTCCTGGATCATGCCAAAAAGATAGGCGCATTCGACCAGATAGCGGTAATTGAAGAACCCTTTGAAGAGGCCAATGAAGCATTTGTAGGAGACCTGGGCGTAAGAGTGGCCGCCGACGAAAGTGCGCACACCGTAGAAGATGCCGCGCGGAGGATCGAGCTGGGCTATTCCGCCATAGCAGTGAAAGCGATTGCCAAAACGCTCAGTATGACAATGAAAATAACCCAGCTCGCCTACGAGAAGAAGGTGCCCTGCTTTTGCGCCGACCTTACCGTGAGCCCGATTCTGGTCGACTGGAACAAGAATGTGGCTGCCCGGCTGCAACCTTTTCCCGGCATGTCGGTGGGTTTACAAGAAACGAACGGACACCAATATTATAAGAACTGGGAGCGGCTGATGAGCTACCATCCAAAAGCCGAAAGCACGTGGACACGCACTAACAAGGGAGTTTATCTTACCGATTCGTCATTCTATGCTGAGAGCGGCGGTATACTTGCGCCCTCTGCACATTACGACGGCCTCTTTGAGACAATTGGCTAAGCTGGTTCTACTATTTGACCAGCTTTAAAGTTTTAAAAATCTCGGCATGCGGCTGTTCGCCTTCGTACGTTTTCACGAGGTTACCCGCTTTGTCGTAGATCGCGATATAAGGGAAAGAGCGGATTCCGTAGTAGCGTTGCACGAGGTAAGATGTGCCTTCCGTACCTACCTTGAAGTTGGGATAGCTTGCCAGACGGTGCTGCGTTACAAAAGGTTTCAGCATGCCCATTGACTGGAATGTGATCATAATCACTTGCTTGTCAGCTACCACCTGGTAATTCTTGATCAGGTCTTTGGTAAAATCCTGGCAGTGCTCGCAATCCGGCGAAAAGTAGATCAGTACTGCCGGGCCTTTTGCCAGCTGGGCGGAAGAGTACTGCTGCCCGCTGGCCAGCCGCATTTGAAAAGGCGCGATTTTATTAGGTACCGATTGTGCAAATGCAGCTGAAACGGCTGCGAACATTAAAAAACTAAGCGTGAATTTCTGGATCATTTCCTGGATTCTTTTTGTAAGAATCTGCAAGATATTAATCTTTTGATCTTCTAGCCTGCAACTTTTTCGGTTACTTTTTCAAGAATGTTGCGTAGCTGGTGCGCGTGTCTGCGGGAATGGCACACTACAAAATAGATCCATTCGTAGCGCGTCAATTCACCCACTTGCGGGAATGGAAACTCGGCGCAGGAAAGTGTCAGGTCTTGTGAGCGCGCGATTTCGGCGATGGCTGCTCTTTCTGCCTTGAACTCTTCAATAATCGTGTCAAGGTCGTAAGGTCCGTCGCCGGGAATATTGAAATCAGGCGCTTGCAGTTTGGTACTGAAGTCGAGAAAAATATCTTCAATTACCGGCACGGTTTGTCCCACCGGGCGGGTTGTTGGTGCGGTTTTTCCCATCATCATTTTGGGCAACCCTGTTTCAGATTGTAATAAATGATCTGTCACCTGGCCGGCAGTCCAGCTTCCTTCAAATGGAACAATATTGACCTGATCTGAGCTGAAAAACGTGAGTGCCGACAGGTATTCCGCTGTTGCTAGTTCAAGCGTTTTGGCGAGTGTTTCATTGTCAAGCAAATCACTGTCGTCCATTGGTTTTTCAGAAAGCTCTTTGATTTTCTCCAATGCTTTTTTCCAGGCTTGCGTCAGATCGTCAAAATATTTTTCGTCCATATCGCAGAAAACGCGCATTCTCACGCTGTCACCCTCCCGGCTGAGGAGATAGATTTCGTCAAAATTTTGCATTTGCTTCGCGATGTCACTCTCATAATCTTCAACACCTTTTGTTACAATGCCGTTATAAACAATCCTGATCTCTTCGAAGGGGCGGCTTACGTCAACAGTACCCGCAAGTCCGTTTCCTGATTCATCCATAAACAGTGCCTTGCTGCCTTCCTGCCAGTCACTTTCGGCAATACTTCCCATACCAAATACGTCCAGCCAATGGCAATTGTATCTTTTGTCCGTGATAACCTGCCAGATCCGGTAGTCAGGCGCCTGGATCAGTATCGATTCTTCAATCCGTTTTGTGTTCATAATAGATGTGGTTTTTAATAAGTTATATTGCAAACTTAGCCGGTGGGGGAGAGAAATAAAGGGGGCAAAGCCGTCAAGTTTAGGGTTGAACACGACAGACTATTTTTCTATTTTTGATTCATGAAGCACATATCTGTTCTCGTTCCAAGAGGTGATGTTGCACTCGGTACGATCGAAGGTCCTTTCAAGTTTTTCTCGTTTGTCAATGATTTTCTCGCTGCCATGGGAAGGCCGCCTGCATTCAAAATACAGTTGGTCGGCCTTACGCCGGAAGTGCAGCGGTACGGTGGTGTTTTTGCTGTATCCCCGCAAGCAACCATTGATACACTTCATCAAACAGATCTGGTGATTATTCCCGCTGTGAATGGCGACAGAGATACTGTGATTGAAGCTAACAAAGCATTTTTTCCATGGATTGCGTCCCAGCACAGGAATGGGGCAGAAGTGGCGAGCTTGTGCGTAGGCGCATTTTTATTAGCTGCAACCGGGTTACTCGCGGGGCGCAATTGCACAACCCACTGGATGTCCGCAGCTGATTTTAAAAGGATGTTTCCCGATGTGAACCTGATGGACGACCGCGTGATCACGGACGAGAACCGCGTTTATACCAGCGGCGGCGCGAATTCATTCTGGAACCTGCTCGTGTACCTCATTGAAAAGTATATCGACCGGGAGATGGCCATTTATACAACCAAATTCTTCATGATCGAAATCGACCGGAATTCCCAGTCGCCTTTTATCATGTTCAGCGGACAAAAGGAGCATGAAGATGATGTGATCAGAAAAGCGCAGGATTATATAGAAAAACGTTTTCAGGAA
>NZ_JBHYGF010000606.1:0-31520 GCF_051859145.1 Dyadobacter sp. | reverse complement strand
TGGCCGCCGCAGTTTTGAAAGAAGGTTTAAAAAAGCGACTTCCAACTCGGTAGTCGAGTACATTCAACGTGTGAAGATTGAGGCAGCCAAGAAAAGCTTTGAAATTACGCGCAAAAATGTGACGGAGCTGATGTACGAGGTGGGTTATACGGATACAAAAGCTTTTCGCAGCACATTCAAAAAAATCACAGGATTATCCCCCATTGAATACAGGAACAAGTACAACAAAAGCGCAATGAGTGCCTGAGCAGCTGCTTGCTGTGTGTATTAATTTGTTGGTTAAAGCGAATGCGAGTAGGCGCCGGGCATGATCATGGAAGGAAAGTAGCTCAATTCATCGGGAAGTACTTCTGCTTCGTAGCCAAGGTTTCTCACCAGGCTCAGGATCCTTTCAGCGCAGATTGCCCCGTCGCATTTGATCCGCAACACCTTATCACAATCTTCCAGGTCGAACGTGGCGCGATGATCGGGAAAAGTCCGCTCGATGGATGCAGTGATCAGGTTTGCCTGAGATTGCTTTAAAACGTTCGTCTTGAAAACTTCTACCATTATAAAACGCGTTAGTTAATGCATCTTTTCCAGTCTGATATCCATCAGGTACCGCCACGAACTACCCACATATTGTTCCCAGGTACCAGATAGTACCTCATCGTTTTGCGTGAATGTCCCATTGAACCGCAATTCCGGAGAACTGATCGTCCATTTGTCCCCGTCAAAGCTGCCCGACATACCACCGGACTCACCGATATCGTCGTAGAAATGCATCGGGTAAGTGCCCGAAAGCAGGTCATAGCCAATTACTTCAATGCTCTGCTTGCGTTTGCCGTCCATGATAACGTCCACGGTATGCAGGAGAAAAAAGCCGCCCGGGATCCATTCGTAAGTATCTGTTCCTTCAATGTTGTTGGTAGTCGCTTCGTTTCCGAGCTTTCCCGTTGTTTTCCATTTACCTGCCAGTTTGTTGAGCAGGTATAATTCCGGCGTTTTTTCCATGGCTTTCTGAAACTGAATGCGGGAAGCTGTCCCTGTGCTTGGAGCCATTTTCCCTAAGACAAACTAACTGCGAAATACCCTAAAAAAGAGATGTGATTTGCGACATTAAGAGGGGGTGATTGTGACAACCCGCTAGCTGCCCCAGGCAGTGAGAATAAGGCTGCGGGGACCGCCGGCATCGCGGTGCTCGCAGAGGTAAATGCCCTGCCAGGTACCGAATGCAAAACGCCCGTTTTTCACCGGAATCATAACTGAACTGCCCAGCAAGGAAGCTTTCAAATGCGCCGGCATATCATCAGAGCCTTCGTAGTCGTGCTCATAGTCGGGATCATTTTCAGGTACCGATTTATTGAAATACATTTCGAAGTCTTTCCTGACAGTCGGATCTGCATTTTCATTGATCGTCAGTGAAGCCGAAGTATGCTGTATAAACACCTGGCACATTCCTGCATTGAGCTGCGCTATTTCCGGGAAAGCATGAATGATTTCGTGGGTAATCAGATGGAACCCCCGCCTTTTCTCCCGCAGGCGGATTTCCTTTTGAAATAGCTTCATGCTTCTTCCTGAATTAACGAAATAATATTACCCGCTGGATCTGTAAACCAGGCAATCGTGGGGCCGTTTCCTCTCGCAATGTGGTCCTCGCCTGTTTGGAGCCCGGGGAAATCATAGCTTTCAAATTGCACGCCCCTGCTTTTGAGATCGGCTACGGCATGATCAATGTCGGCCACAAGGAAATTAAGCGTCGTGTAAGTGGCGGGGGAGTGGTTTGGTTTTTCGTAGATCAGAAAATGGTTTCCGCCTGGCGCGGTTACGTCCAGTGTTCTCATTTCCGAAGTTGTTATTTCGAGTCCGAGCACTTCGCCGTAAAATGTCTTCGCTTTTTCCAGGTTGTCAACTGAAAACCCATTGAATGCTTTTGATGGTGTGAACATAGTTGAAAATGTTTGGTTGTGAACAGATCAGGAACCAGGCAATGCAACCGGATCAGTGTCCATTTGCGGCTCAGGTTTCTTGTAGATTTTGGAAAGCGAATGGTAAGCGGAAGACTGCATTGCCAGCAAAGTCACGATCAGTCCGATGATACCGGTGACGATAAAAAGAAGCGCCAGCCCGCGCGCGGTGCCAGTACCAAACCACGGACCAATCAAGCGTGCACCTGCTCCGGTTGTCATAAAAGGAATGAAAATGAATTTGGCAATGGGCCCGATGAGGAATGCGGTAACCGGGGAAGCGGCCTGCTCAATGCTTTGTGCAAAGCCAAATACACGTCCCTGCCGTTCCTGCGGAATTACTTTTTGTAAAATGGTCTGCTCAGTCGCCTCTACCACCGGGATCAGGCACATATAGGCGAACATGCCAATGCTCAGGAGCACGATAGAAGGCTGAATAGGGAAAATGAGCGTGACAACCCACATGAAAATATTACACAAAAACAGCGTTCGGAGCGGCTTTTTACCTAAACCAACCTTGGCCACCGCCAACCCGCCCGCGATAAAACCCAGGCTCAGTACGCCCCACAATGTACCCCAGGTTTGCACCGACACAAGTGATAATCCGTACGCATCCATGAGCGACATGAATACGCCGCCCAGAAAGTTGTTGAAAGTATTAAAGAAAATCAGCCCGAAAAGTCCGGGTACCAGTCCTACAATGCGGATAGTCCCTTTTATATCCACCTGTTGCGTATGCGGTTCGGCTTGAACAATGCCCGGTTCGTGGATATGAATGGTCAGTAAATGCAGGATCACGAGTGTTGTGAGACCGATTGCGAGAATGAGCATCCACGTAATGCCCAAAAAACCGATAACAAGTCCGCTGAAAATGGATGCTATGAGGAAGGAAACGCCATTTGCGGTACCCACCATTCCGTTTGCCTTGTCACGTTCATCTTCTTTGATCAGGATCGTCACTACGGTAGATAATGCGATGGTGCGAATATTACCAGTTATCGCGCCGAACAATGTAAGCGTAACAAATGCCCATAGCTGCAAGCTTTGGTCGTTTTTGAAGGTAGACTCGGGTGTATTGATGTAGATAAGCAATGCAACCACGTACAAGCCCAGCGTAACAATGCCAGACAGCATCATGGAGGTTTTCTTCTTATACCGATCCACCAGCGAACCGAGGAAAAAGCCTGAAACTGCGACCGTACCCAGGTATACTCCCGCCATAATCGACGTCGCCATCACCGACTTGGTTTCCAGGTAAACCCAGAACGTAACTGCAAACCAGACAAAGTTATTGGTCAGGGAAGCAGCGAGTGAATTGGCTAAAACAGCATAAAACGTTTTCATTATTGCAATTACGTTCGTTCCCAAGGCAAAGATACCGCTGCCAGGTGCTTTTCTAGAAGGCAGTACAGGACAATGAGCGGGTGAATTCGTGACAGATTCTGAACAATATCAGTTCGGGTTATGTCACCTATATGCGTGTTTTTCATAAATTTATTCAAATTGTTCTTAAAAAATTAAAAACCGTTGCTATGCTCCGCATTTTACTTCTCTGCGGTATTCCGCTGTTCTTTCTTGCTTCCTGCCAGTCTGATACCGATACCGAAGAAGCTGAGGTAGAGCTGCCTGTTGAGATACAGGAAGGTTACGGACCTTTTGAAGCAAGATATTCGGTTCTGTTTGAAGAGCATACCACGAAAACTCCCGGCGGCGCAGCCTGGGTGCCTACTTACAGACCGGTTATGGGTATCCCAAAAGATTGGCGAAATGTTGTTAAATCCATGATCTGGCTGGACGGTTACCAGCTGGTTTACCAGAATTTCCACGAAGGCAAGATCAGCCGGGAAATGTATGAAGACTTGCAGAAATCGTGGGAATGGACGCCCGACGAGCTGGCTCTTTCCAAAAGACCAATTAAATGCTTTGTATATACCATCCGCGGCATCGATAAGCAGGGAAATCTTGTGGTGATGATCGATACCAATAATAATCTTGATTTCAGTGATGAGACTGCTTTTCAGCCGGAGAAGCTTTTTGGAGTAGGAAAAACAATGAACTGGGATTCCATGCGAACTTACAAGAAGCTCTGGCGCGTCGCATTCGAACGCGTGGAGAATGGAGAAGTTGTAGAGGATACATTACCCATGCTCGTCAAACATGCAGTAGATCACGACGAGCGGGCTCGATTCTGGTACTCCATTCCGCGCCACGGAAAGGCAACTTTGAACCGCGAGGGTAAAGAATACGAGATTTTGGTAAGTAATGACTTCGGCCGCACTACATTCTATGAATCGGAGCTTTTTACTGAGGCAGACCGGGAGAATGGCAAGCGGCTCTCGGGCAGGGGCGTAGGAATAGGGGAAGTTATTCAGGTAGGCAGCTGGCTGGATAAGGCCAAATACAGGTTCGCCGGGGTAAACTGGCGCACCGGCGCAATCCGGCTGCAATGGGAAGATGCTGCACTGGACGGATATTCCACGCAGCGCGGCTATCGCTTCAAACCATTTGAAGCAACAGATTTCCGTACAGGAAAGCCGCTGGCATCAAGCGATTTTAATGGGAAATATATTTTCATAGATTTTTGGGGAACCTGGTGCGGCCCCTGCGTGGAGGATCTGCCCGGTCTCCGCAAAATTTACAAAGAAGCCGATAAGAGTAAGGTGCAGTTTATTGGGATTGTGGGTAAAGACAGCGGCGAGCGAATAGATCGCTTCTTGACAAAAAACCAACTTGAATGGCCGCAGATACTATCCGACAGCGTCAACAAGCTGGTTGAAACCTATCATATTACCGCCTACCCGACAACCTTGCTCATCGGTCCTGATGGCCGGATTGTGGAAAAAGATCTTCGTGGCGATGCATTGCGAAACAAGCTCCGTGAACTAGGAGCCGGTCCCACTCGTTGAAATCTCAGGGTTCCATTCTTTTGGGAGCACCTGCGGCCGGTGCCTGCGATTGCGGCTGAATCTGACTTGGCGATCTCTGCACAGGCTGGGCGTTTGCAGCAGGTGTCGGCTGCACAACTTGTCCCGGCTGAGTAGTCTGTTGCGTATTTACCGGCTGTGTTCCAGGCTCGGTAGTCGTCTGCGTGGTTACGCTTGTCTGGGTAGTTTGCCCCGGAATAACCTGCGTGCCGCCTTGTACCGGCACTACCTGCGTTCCCTGTACTGTTACGGTTTGTTCAACCGGAGTAGTGGTGGTCGACTGATATCTTTCCGGGAAAGTCCGCGGATCCTGATTTGAATTTACTTTTGGTACCTGTCCCTCCGCAGTGATATCTGCCTTTGCGGGTTCAAATCCCAGGCTTTGTACCTGAGTCTGGCTTGCGGGGCGCGGTAAGTTGGCCGGCGACTGGCCTGCGGCGGCAGGGGCAATCTGGCCGGTTGGCCTCGGCTGGTATCCTGAGTAGGAGGAAGTCCCCTGTTGCTGCCCAGAATAAGCCTTAGGCACCTGACCGGTTGGAGCCGGGCGGTTTTGCGAAAAAGATTCGTTGGCAGTGGCAAGCAATGCAATGGAAATGGCCACAACCAGGTGTGTGTTTTTCATTGTTCCGGATTTTAAATAATGGTGTAGAACTTACTGGTACGAAGGTAAGTACTAAAATTATTCCAGAAAAATATGCGATCTCTTATGTTCATTTTTCAACCGGCAGGACAGGGTTTGTGAATGGCAAACCCTGTTCTCCGGTTGGAAAAGATGAAGTGGCTAATAGACTATGATCTGTCCCAGAAAGCAGGCGGTTCAATACCCAGCGCGCGCAGGTAAACAAAACCCTGCCCGCGGTGATGGATTTCATTATCGATGATGTACATAAACAGCGAATGCACCGTGCCTTCATACATGCCATATGCATTATCAGTTTCCCGGAAGCGCGAAGTTGGGATCTGCGGCCACAGTAGGTCGATATACTCTGTGATATGGTCCCACAATGCAAGTACTTCCTGTTTTGTAGCGGGCGGCGGCGTAGAGAAATCCATTTTTGGCTCACCAAAAGTCCAGTCGCCAGTTGCAATGCCGCGGATACCCGGTGCGGTCAGCACGATCATTTCCATGGTCAGCTGCGCGAACGTACGCATTCCGCCGATTGAGAAATTGTAGAACTCTTCCTCAGGGAAAGCCTCAATAGCTCGCCTCGTGATCCTGCGGTGCCCCTGCCAATGTGCGAGTAGGTCTTCCGGTGTCATAATGGGAATCTGTGTGTTGACTTCGCCGGTCTGAATGCTGTTGGTTTCCATGTTTAAGGCAGTTTTTGTTTTGTTTTTTGTTACAGTACAAACTAAATGCAGCGCAGTGACAGCAGTATGTCAGCAGCATTTGGAGCAAATAAAATATTGTCAGATTTATCTATGAAAGATCGTCCGCTCGCCTGCCAGGACGCACAAGGAAGCTGTGCCTGATAGTCCATTCGCGCCACCGGCTGGGGCACAGTTTTTTAGATATTTCCGGAACAAACCAAAAACCAAGATCATGTCTACTAAAAGCACTTCATCGAGCACAACAGATCACAAAGAAATCAAAGCCTGGGTTGAAAAACGCGGCGGAAAGCCTGCAACTGTCAAAGGTACAGGCGATAAGGACGAGCATACCGGTATTCTTCGGATAGACTTTCCGGGATACAGCGGCGAGGGAAAACTGGAAGAAATTACCTGGGAAGAGTTTTTCGAAAAGTTTGACGAAAGCAATCTGCAATTTCTGTATCAGGATAAAACAGCTGATGGAAAGGAAAGCAGGTTCAACAAATTTGTTTCCCGTTAAACAAACATTTGCTATCGTAATGCAAAGGCAGGCTCCGCAAAGAGCCTGCTTTTTTTTGATCAGGATAATGTCCAGAGGCTGTCGTTGAAGTAATGTTTGCAGTCCAGGAAATGTTCTATCACGGTGAACCCGTTTTCGGAAGCTACCTGTTCGATTTCTGCGATTTTGTATTTCTTGGAAAGCTCCGTCCAGATCAGCTCGTTTTGCTCGAAAGAGTAAGTGTAGTTCGTTTCCTGTACAAAGACCTTTTGCGGCGACAAGCTGACCAGGTAGCTTCTTACTTCGCCGTTCAATGGGTTGTAATGGGAATAAAAATCAAACTGGGTAGTATTGAAATTCCCGCCAAGCTCCCGGTTAATGCGGTGCAGGAGGTTGATGTTAAATGCTTTTGTGATTCCCTGGGGATCGTCGTAGGCGCAGCGGATCGTGGCCGGATTTTTTTGCAGGTCAAAGCCGGTCAGCAGCTTGTCGCCTGCTTTCATATTGCGCCGGAAGTCTGAGAGGAGTCCGTTAACCTGTTCCTGTTCGTAGTTCCCGATATTTCCCCCTAAAAACAAAAACAAGCTTGGTGTATCTGAGCCGGACAACTCTTCCATCATTGAAAAATAGTTACCCACTTTCGGCGCAATTTTCAGCTCAGGTAAATGCGTGCGCATATTCCCCACCAGCTCGTCGATCGCTTTTTTGGAGATATCAATGGGAACATAGGAGAAATCGGCACCATTTTCTATCAGCTTTTTCAGCAGCTGCCTTGTTTTTACCCCGTCGCCGGCACCAAACTCCACCACACTGAAAGTCTTGTCAAATCCCAGCTTATTAAAAATCTGGTCACTTTGCAGCGACAGGATTTCAAACTCGCAGGGTGTGGGATAGTATTCAGGCATTTTCATGATATCCTGAAAAATGCCGCTGCCTATGTCGTCGTAAAAATATTTGGATGAAATGTGCTTTAAAGGGGCTGTCAGGCCAATGTGTATATCTGTTGCAAATGAATTCTCTGACATATCTGGTGTGAAACGATTATTTAACCAACCTGATCCCGGTATACTGCCAGCGTTCAGGGGCGTGAAAAAAATTGCGGTAAGTACGTCGGCTATGCGCCGGCGAAGTAGCCACGGAAGCACCGCGCAATACCATTTGATTGATCATAAACTTACCATTGTACTCGCCCACCGCGCCGGGCGCCTTGGTAAAACCAGGGTAGGGCA
Source organism: Dyadobacter sp. (assembly GCF_051859145.1). Classification (GTDB taxonomy): domain Bacteria; phylum Bacteroidota; class Bacteroidia; order Cytophagales; family Spirosomataceae; genus Dyadobacter. The sequence continues at coordinate 23,611 of NZ_JBHYGF010000606.1, read as the reverse complement.
GGTAGGCACTGTTGGTCCATTCCCAGCGCTGGCCCCAGTCAAGGTTCACGGAAGCAATTTCCCATTCAAATTCAGTAGGTAACCTCATTTGTTTCCATTGCGCGAAAGCCGAAGCTTCATAAAAGCTTACGTGACTTAAAATTGCATTTGGATCCACCTTTTGCAAACCGTCCAATGTAAAGTAGTGCCATTCCCCGCCCACTTTATGCCAGTACATCGGCGAATTGACTGACTGCTCGTTTACCCACGACCAGCCTTCATCAAGCCACAGGTTGAAATCCGCATAACCGCCTGCATTCATGAATTCCAGGTATTCTGCATTGGTGACCAATCCCTTGCTGATTTCGAATTCGTGCAGGTACACTTTATGTTTTCCTAATTCATTATCAAAACAGAATCCGTCACCGGAGAAGCCAATGTCGTAAACTCCCTCAGCGACCGTGAGAAAACCAGTTTCCGGGTTCGGAGAGCTAACCAAGTTGTGCCCAGCTTTGTAAACCGGAAAAATCGGATTGTGGCCGAGGATGTACTTAATATCTGTTACGAGCAGTTCCTGATGCTGCTGCTCATGATGAAGTCCCAGTCTGACCAGCGAAAGGGTATCCTGATCAAGGTCGCGTTCCAGCAGTTCGTGCATACATGCATCCACATGGCGGCGATAGGCGTACACAGCTTCCGTAGTCGGTCGCGTCATGTTACCGCGGTCGGTGCGCATGGTACGTTCCCCGATGTTGTTGTAGTAGCTGTTGAACAGGAAATTGAAATCAGGATCGTATTCTTTGTAGCCCGGCTGGAACTGTTTCAAAATAAATGTTTCAAAAAACCAGGTGGAATGCGCCAGGTGCCACTTGGGCGGACTTACGAAAGGGACTGGCTGCGGAACATAGTCTTCATTTGCAAGAGGAGCGCAAATTTGCTCACTATATTTTCTGACAGTGTTGTAATCGTCCCTAATGCTGTGGTTGGTCATCAGACAGGTACTGTTTTAATGCGGTGATGGAATTGATATGCAATGATTGTGCCTGTTGTTTGCGCATCATCAATGCGTAGGCATTGTTGAATCCGATTGGTGTGAGCCACTGCATGTTGTAAAGTCTTGCGAATTCTTCACTTACATACTTAAACGTTTCGTCCCGGTTGCCGCTTACCCGCTTTATAGTTTGCGGGTCGGGTTTGAGGATCACCAGCAAACCGGTGCCGGTGTATTCTGGGTACATATCTATTTCGTTGTTCGCAAGTGCATCAAAGCAGATTTTCGTCCCGCCTAGGCCGGTGCGGGTTACCGTTTTCAGCATTGTATTTCCCTCGATCAGTATTTTGTACATATTGATCAGAATGTACTGCTCTGCGAAGATCTTCGAGCCGAGCCGCACGATACCTTTATTCCCATTCAACGAATTTTTGTACAAGCCAACCGATTTCAGGAAGTCAGCAGCAACCTGCTCGGGAGCTTGTTTCAGGTAGTCGACCCGGTAATTGAGCTCTGTCATGATCGAATCGGTGATCTTGCCGGCAAGCAGGTTTAATGCGTTTTCAAGCTCAGGATAGCGCTCCAATGCATCTTTGCGGATCAGGGGCGAGGCATAATATGGAGGGAAAATATGGCGGTCATCTTTCAGGGTAATCAGGTCAAAAGCTTTCAGGCGACCGTCGGTACTATACCCGCTGATCACGTCGAGCTTCTTTTCAAATGCCGCTTTGTACATCACTGCGTCGCTGATCACGACAGTGGAGATATCCAGTCCATATTTTGATTTTAACCCAAGATAACCATCTTCCCGCCCCATGAATTCGGGTGTAAATCCAGCCAGTAGCTTCGTTTGTGCAACAGGAAGCAGGTAAAAAGAGGATAGGGTAACCAGTAGAACTGGAAAGGCAAAAAGGAACAATCTCATTTTCCGGAAATTGGCTTTCTGTAAAAGCGAGAGCAGGAAATCGAAAATGATCGCCAGCAATGCGGCTGGTATCGCACCGGCGAGGATCATGTTGCTGTTGTTCAATGCAATGCCGCCGAAGATAAATTCGCCCAATCCACCCGCTGCAATGTACGCCGCCAGCGTAGCGACGCCAACATTGATGACCGCCGCTGTACGAACGCCGGCCAGGATGACAGGCAATGCAAGCGGAAGTTCTACACTCAACAAGATCTCGGAAGCGCGCATTCCCATCGCGCGGGCTGCTTCCGTAACTGCCGGATCCACGTTCCTGATGCCGGTATAGGTGTTCCTGATCATCGGTAGTAATGCATAAAGGAAGAGCGCAACAATCGCCGGCATTGCGCCTATGCCGAGTAGCGGGATCAGAAATCCGAGTAGCGCAATACTTGGGATTGTTTGTAACACTCCGGCTATCCCCAGCACAAGCCAGGCCGCTTTGTTCTTCCGGGCTATCCAGATGCCGAGGGGGAGTGCTACTGCTGCTGAAAGCAGCAGTGAAATGCAGGTGAGACCAATGTGCGCGACGGTTTGGTCCAGCAACTTGTCGGACTGCTGGGCCATAAAATCCCAAAGACCTTGTTGCTGCTCCATTAATGCACGCTTTTAAATTGATGGAATGCCCGGAAAATAGCAGCCTCGTCAGCCCGCTTTTGAATTCCTGCTGAATCAGCTATAAATAACTCCTGCAAGTTGTGATTTGACAGATAACCCAATCCTTCCCAGAGACTTTGGTTGGGCGCAAACTGTGGTTGTTTGTCTCCATTTAAAACAGGCAGCAAATCCCAGATCTGGCTGAACTTAATGGCACTTAGTTCAAAGAATAGTCGCTGGTGATCAAAGAATGAACTGGTAAATGCATTGGCAGGCCGAAAAAGTAAGTCCGACGGGGTGCCCGATTGCACAATCTTTCCCTTATCCATCATCGCAACCCGGTCGCCAAGTTCAAATGCTTCCTGAACATCATGCGTTACCATCACGATTGTTGTTTGTTTTAATTCAGGCAGGCTGAGGAATTCCTGGCGGATACCGGCACGGGTAACAGGATCAAGTGCACCGAAAGGTTCGTCCATTAACAGTACAGTCGGCTCGGTAATCAGCGCGCGGGCCACTGCCACACGCTGTTTCTGCCCTCCGCTGAGTTCATCCGGATACTTACCGGCAAACTCTCCGGCCGGAAGTTGCAGCTGATTCAGTAGCTGCTCTGTTCTATGACTGGTTTTTTGCTGATCCCATTTCAGCAGTTTTGGTACGATACCAATGTTCTCGCGCACCGTAAAATGCGGGAACAACCCATTGTTCTGGGAAACGTAGCCGATTGTACGTCGGAGCAATTCAGGACTTTTATCAAAAATACTTTCGCCATTGATTTCAATCTGCCCTGAGCTTGCCTCAATGAGCCGATTGATCATTTTAAGCGTTGTAGTCTTCCCGCAGCCGCTCGTACCCAGCAAAACCATTGTTTCACCTTGCTTTACCTCAAACGAAATGTTCCTGACCGCCTGGATTTCTCCGTAATTTTTACTGATGTTTTTGGCCAGGATCATAAATGTGATTGCGCTGCTGAGGTAGCTGAGTTGTTTCCGCGATGGGCGGCAATATGTACCTATACAGGCAATTTAGCGAACAGGTTCCGTAAACAGGTTATTCAGCGACTCCGAATAGGTGGGGTGTGCGAAAATACCGTCACGCAGCTGGTCAAACGTAAGTCCGCCCATGATCGCCAGCTCGATCGCGGTCACGATCTCGCCGCCTTCTTCCGCCAGCACAGCTGCACCGAGAATTTTCCCAGATTGGGTATCTACCACAGCTTTCATCATCCCGCGCGTGTCGCCTGTTTCAATCGCACGTGCCACGCTGTCGTTTTTCATTGCATATACCTGAATGTCAAGTCCTTTTTCCAGAGCTTCCTGTTCTGTAATGCCGATGCGCCCAAGCTGCGGATCAATAAACATACAGTAAGGCTGCTGTCTGCCAGCAATCGAATCCTTCTTTTTATCGATTACGATATTGGATACTACGCGGTAATCATCATAAGAAATGTGCGTGAATGCAGGTCCGCCTTTTACATCACCAATTGCGTAAATGCCTTTCACATTGGTTTGCAGCTCATCATTTACACGGATAAACCCCTTCTCATCTACCTCAATGCTGGCCTTTTCAGGTTTGAGTTGATCAGTGTTCGGTTTTCTTCCGGTTGCAACAAGTACGTGTGTGCATGCTACCGTCCGGTTTTTACCATTATTGTCAACCGTTACAACAATATCCTTTTTGCTTTTGGCAAATTCCACTGCCTTGGTATGTGTGAAAATTTCGATATCCTCTTTTTTCAATATTTCTGTGATCGCCTCGGCTATATCTTCATCCTCATGTTTCAGGATCCTTTCAGAAGGTTCGAGAATGGTAACTTTCGAACCAAAACGACTGAACATCTGCCCAAATTCAAGTCCGATGTAGCCGCTGCCGAGGATCAGCAAATGCTCCGGAACTTCATTAATGTCGAGTATGGTCGTGGAAGTGAGATAATCAATGTCGCTGATCCCCGCCACATCCGGTACCACCGGGCTCAAACCCGTATTGATAAAGATCAGATCAGCTGTAAGTACTTCTTCTCCTCCGTCATTTAACTGGATACTTACTTCCTTATTTCCACTGAATGCAGCATTTCCGTAAATCACATCGAGGTTTTTGGTATCAGCAAAACCTTTTTCAAGGTTGCCGCGCATTCTTTTTACAATCTCGTCTTTACGCTTTCTGACTTTGCCAAAGTCTACATTCACCTGCTGTACATGCACGCCAAGTTCCGCGCTGTTCTTCGCAACCCAGGCAGCTTTGGCCGACGCGATCATCGCTTTTGTTGGGGAGCAGCCGTCGTTCACACAAGTTCCTCCGGCATAGCGTCTTTCAATCAGCGCTGTTTTCATTCCTGACTGTGCCAACTTTCTGGATAGGGGAGTTCCTGCCTGGCCCGAGCCAATTACAATCGCGTCGTAGTGTTTCATGTTTAGAATTGCGTGTTTATTTTCTCTTAAAATAATAAAAGCGTGCCGTTAAGACACGCTTTTGGTAAGCTAAGTAAAATCAGTTTTTCAGGAGAAGTAGGCGAGGGTGCTCGTTTTGTCAATCTGGATCTGTTTGACGAGCATATCCAGTCCCCCGAATTTCTGCTCGGGGCGCAGGTAATGCAGCAATTCCAGTTTCAGGTCCTCACCGTAAATTTCTTTATCAAAATCAAAGAGATGGGCTTCAATCGTGCGTACGGTCCCGTCTACTGTCGGGCGCACGCCAATGTTGAGCATTCCATTATAACTGATATCCTGGTAAGTCGCGCGGATCACGTACACACCATTCATCGGTACCAGTTTGTACGATTCGTGAAGATGTACATTCGCGGTTGGAAAGCCGATCGTGCGGCCCAGCTGTTTGCCTTTTACCACAGTTCCTGAAAGCGTATAAGCCCTGCCGAGCAGTTCATTGGCTTCGTCAATGTGGCCGGTAATCAATGCTTTGCGGATTCGTGAAGAGCTGATCGCCATATTCTCAATGTCGGCGCGCAGTATCTCTTCTACCTCAAATCCATACTTTGAACAGTTCTCCTGCAGGAATTCAAAGCTGCCCTCCCGGTTCCTTCCAAACCGATGATCGTAGCCGATCACCAGCTTTTTAGTCCCGATTTTATCAACCAGTATCTGCTGAATGAATTCGTCCGAAGATAGCTCCGAGAATGCGCGGGTGAATGGAACTATGGCGAGGTGATGGATCCCGAGTTGTGCAAAGAGCTCGGTTTTTTCCTCTATGGTCGATAAAAGCTGTAAGGATTGGCTGTCTTCGGAAACTACTGTCCGCGGGTGGGGCCAGAAAGTGAGCACCACGGATTCTCCTCCGGTTTGCCGGCAGATTTCCAGCAGGCGCGAGAGTATTTTTTGATGTCCCAGGTGAACACCGTCGAAAGTGCCACTTGTAACTACGCCGTATTCCAGTTTGGAGAAGGAATCGAGGCTATGATAAATTTTCATTCGTCAACATCTAACTTCAGAGCTACTCGTTTCTGATGAATGAAATCGGTCAGATTCCAGGCATCTTTTAGTTCGAAGGCGCCTATTCTGGTCCTGCATAATGCACTCAGGTACGCGCCGCTTCCGGCGAACTCACCGAAATCACGAACAATACTGCGAATATAAGTACCTTTTGTACAAATGATCCTAAAATCAATCTCCGGAAAGCGGGCAGCATCAATCTCGAAAAGTGATATCTCCACATTGCGTTTTTTGATTTCCGCTACTTCGCCGCGCCGTGCTTTTTTGTAAAGGCGCTCGCCATCAACACGCACAGCCGAGTAAATGGGCGGTACCTGTTCAATCAGACCAGTCAGCCTTTTACGTGCGGCTTCGAGTACTTCTGCATTGATATGTTCAATGGGATATTCGGCGTCGAATTCGGTTTCGATATCGACGGAAGGAGTCGTTTTCCCCAGCACAAATGTGCCTGTGTACTCTTTTTCCTGCGCCTGATAGGTATCGATCTGCTTGGTTTTTTTTCCGGTACACAAGATCAATAAACCTGTCGCCAGCGGATCCAATGTGCCGGCGTGCCCGATCTTTTTGAATTTACAGGCTCTTTTGAGTTTGTTAGCAACATCAAATGAAGTCCAGGTTAAAGGTTTGTCGATCAAAATGACTTCTCCTTCGTCTGGTATATTGGTATCGCTATTCAATGTGAAAATAATTTAATGAGAGAAGGGGGCAGACTTAAACGATGTCGAGCTTGTAACCCGAAGCAAGTAAGCCCAGCAGGATCAGTCCGAGGATAATGCGGTAATAGCCAAAAACCTTGAAACCGTATTTGGTCAGAAAGCTGATGAAGAACTTGATCGCGAGCATTGCAACCACGAATGCTACCACATTTCCGATCAGTAACGTCTGAATATCCTCTGCTTTGATCGTGTCGTAAGTTTTTAACAGCTTGTAGCCACCCGCCGCGGCCATCGTGGGCACAGCGAGGAAGAAAGAAAACTCTGCGGCCTGCTTTCTGGATAACCCCTGCAACATTCCGCCGATAATGGTAGAAGCTGAGCGCGACACGCCCGGTATCATGGCAATACATTGGAAAAAGCCGATTTTTAATGCAGTCGGAAGGGTAATTTCCTTTTGGCTGTTTGTATCGTTTGCGATCCTGTCGATGAAAATCAGGATGATTCCTCCTACAAGCAGGGACACTGCCACTACAACCACATTTTCCAGCAGTGCATCTATAAAATCATTCAAAAGGAAGCCGATTACTGCGGCTGGAAGGAATGCAACGAAAAGCTTGATATAGAAGTCGGTCGTCTGGAAAAAGCGTTTCCAGTACAAAACCAGTACCGACAAAATCGCTCCGAATTGGATATTCACTGTGAACATTTTCGTGAATTCCAGGTGGCTGATCCCCATGAACGAGGAAGCGATGATCATGTGCCCGGTAGAAGAAACGGGTAGAAATTCTGTTATTCCTTCAACGATTGCCAGGATAATGGCCTGCCAAATACTCATGAATTTGCCGGTTTACGTAAGATCGCCCAGAACTCGATGACAAAACCCACAACAGTCACAATGGGGCCGAGGGTTAGTCCGAGAAAGCCGAAACCAAATTCTTCTGAATCGAAGCTCATGATCAGAAAACCTGCCAGGATTACTGCGATACCTATCAGCATCGTTGTGTAGTTGGATGCTGAGAACGGTAGTTCATTCTTTTTGCTGTTCATATCTTGTTCTTGTTGAATGCTTGTTCGTATCAATACAGATCATCCAGCGTCATGCGCAGGTAACGCGCCAGCGACTGGTATGTACTCGAAATGCCAATGAGGATACCCAGCACGAGCACTGTTCCGACGAGTATCGCAATCTTGTCGTACTCCTGCAACATCGCCAGTCCCTCCACATTCCGCACTGCCACCTGCTGCAAACCGATCAGCAACAGACCCGCAAGAACGCCACCGACCAGGCCCTGAATTGCGCCGCGGAGTACATAAGGCCGCTGGATAAAACCATTCGTAGCGCCTACCAGCTGCATACTCCGGATCAGAAACCGTTGTGAGTAAATAGCGAGCTTAATCGTGTTATTAACCAGCAATACAATGATAATGAGCATGATCAATGCGAAACTGGCGAGTACAATGTAGATCTTGGTAACGTTCCGGTTGATGTTATCCGCGAGGTCTTCCTGGTACACTACTTCATAAACACCCTTGATCTGTTCCAGGTCTTTCTTGATCTGGGCGAGCTTGGCTTCTTCAAAATAGTCTTCGTGGATCTTGACGCGGTAGCTGTTCCGCAATGGATTTTCGCCGAGGAAAGTAGCGAAGTCCTCTTTGGTACCTTCTATAAATTCTTTAGCTGCTTCTTCTTTGGAGACAAAAGTAATGGCTTTGGCCTCAGCAGAGTTGAGAACAAAAGGTTTCACTTTCACAACATTCAGAATGGAGTCTTCTGCGGCTTTTGTCAACTGCTTGTCGAGGAAAATACGAACCTCGATGTTCTGGCGAATGATCGAAACCAGTTTTTTAGATTGGATCACCAGAAGTCCGCAAAAACCAATGAGAAACAGGGCAGCCGTGAGGCTCATCACAATCATTGCATTCGGGTAACTTCCAATCTTTTTCTTTTTAGGCATAGCGGCTCTGAATTTCGCTTTTGTGAATGCGGGCTACCACAAAGTGACAGTGGCAAAAATAGGGATTTATAATTCAAAAAAGCCGGATAAGCGGCTTTCCTTAACTATTTTTAACTTAAATGAGCAGGTAACAGATCAGTTCCTTCTTCCCATTTCATCGCGGATCTTCGCCGCCTTTTCGTAATCTTCTTTCGAAAGTGCGTCGTCCAGCATGCGCTGTAATTCGTCGAGTGACAAGTCGCGGATCACATCTTTGGAGCCGGAAGGTTTTACAGTTTCACGCACCGCATCTTCGTCCTCATCTTCTTCGTCAGATAGCGAACTGGAAACAATACCGGCTTCGGATAAAATGGCTTCGTAGGTAAATATAGGAATGTCAAAGCGCAGACCGATCGCAATCGCGTCGGAAGGTCTTGCGTCGATTTCAACTTCTCTCAGATTATCCGTGCAAACGATTTTTGCATAGAAAATACCTTCTTTAAGGTCGGAAATGACAATCTCTTTTAATGTATAATTCATTCCATCAGCAAACGACTTGAAAAGGTCGTGTGTCATCGGACGATTGGGGACTATATTTTCTATCTGCACGGCAATTGCCTGGGCTTCGAAAACGCCGATGATAATGGGTAGGCGACGGTTGCCCAATTCCTCCCCTAGAACAAGAGCGAAAGATCCGGCCTGTGACTGGCTCGGTGAAAGTCCCAGAATTTCTAACTTGATTTTTTTCACGTTAAACTAAATGCGCAAATATGGTTAACAGCTGGAATTGTGCCTGGGCGGAATTTTTGATGCAAAAATAAATAACCCGTGCTGCATAAAAAAATCGAGCACGGGTTATCATCGGCCTTAAAACCGAATGCTTCCAGATATACCCCGTTAAGGGTCTGATTTAGAAGCTATTTTTTATTTCTGTTTTGGCAAATATTCATTTAAACGCTGAAAATGCGTCAATTCTCACCTGATTGCCTTGGCAGCATCAGTGAGACGGGGCAGGATTTCGAATACGTCACCAACAATTCCGTAATCTGCCGACTTGAAGAAAGGTGCCTCAGGGTCTTTGTTGATCACAACAATGCATTTGGACCCGTTTACCCCGGCCAAATGCTGAATAGCACCTGAAATACCGCAGGCGATATACAGATTGGGCGCAACTTTAATGCCGGTCTGTCCGATATGTTCATGATGCGGGCGCCAGTCGAGGTCGGAAACAGGCTTGGAGCATCCCGTAGCTGCGCCGAGTGCACTTGCCAGGTCGAGCAGCGACTGCCAGTGTTCAGGACCTTTCATTCCGCGGCCGCCTGATACAATGATCTCGGCCTCAGTCAGTGACAATTCCCCGCTCGCTTTTTCTACATTCACAACATTCGCCTGGAAATCAGCATCGCGTAATGTGGGTGAAAAAGGCTCAACGGTAGCTCCGGCCGTATTCAGGCCGGCTTCGTCTATCTCTATTGCATTCTTTCTTACCACCAGTATCTTGATCTCCGACTTGATCTCGGTCGTTGCAAAAGCCTTTCCGGTGAAAATACTGCGCGTTACTTTAAATGTACCGGCTGATTCGGGTAATGCAGTTACACCGGATACCACGCCCGCTTTCAATCTGGCAGCGGCTCTGGCGGCAATAGCGTCGCCCAATCCTGATTTTGGTAAAACAATAATTTTGCTTTGTTCCTGAGCAGCTGCCTGCACCAGCACATCGGCATAAGCCAGGCTGTTTTCATGGGCAAGCTGCTCACCAGCCGCGTGCAGTACTTTCTCAGCCCCATAATGGCCGGCTTTTTCAAGCTCGGCAGAACTTGCATTTCCGATGGCAAGTACAACTGCTTTTCCATTTACCTGAGCGGCCACTTTCGCACCGTAGGCAACTGTTTCGAGTGAAGTTTTTTTGATTGAACCGTTATCCAGTTCTATAAAGATCAATACGGACATGATTTCAAGATTTAGATTTTGGATGAAGCTTAAAGGACCTTTGCTTCTGTTTGCAGCAGCCGGATCAGCGTCTCAGCCTCTTCTGCCGGGATCATTTTGCAGGCCCCTTTGGGTGCAGGAAGCGAGTAGGCAACAGGTGCGCTCATTTCCTCGGTAGACACCGGATCCACTACTTTTAGGGGCTTTGTTCTAGCTGTCATAATCCCGCGCATATTCGGAATTTTCCATTCGGCAATCGGTTCCTGGCAGCCCAGTACCAGCGGCAGATTTGCTTTCAATATCTCTTTTCCACCGTCGATTTCACGCGTGATCGTGGCTGTATTGCCTTCCAGTTCCAATTTCATCACGGGCGAGTAGGAGTTGATGCCGAGCATTTCACCAACCAGTCCGTGCACCACGCCACTGTTATAATCAATGGATTCGCGGCCCATTAAAATGAGATCGTAGTTTTCTTCGCGTGCAATTGCCGCAATCTGCACTGCGGTAAAATAGGAATCCATTGGCTCTGCATTGATGCGAATTGCATCATCGGCACCGATCGCCAGCGCTTTACGGATCTGCGGCTCGGCATCGGCTTCTCCTACATGCAGCACGGTGAGCGTACCGCCTGTTTTCTCCTTTAATTCAACACCCCTGGCCAGTGCATAATCGTCGTAGGGCCCGATGATATATTGTACCCCTGCTTTGTTCAGCCTGGTATTATTATCGGTGAATGTTATTTTGGATGTTGTATCGGGTACATTGGTAATACAAACGAGAATTTTCATGAGTATTTGGTTACCTGTATTATGTTTGTGACAAAACCTTTGACGGGCAAATTAAAGGAAATAGAAATAGTATGCAAGCATAATACTTTGCAATGAGCAGCACATTACTGACCAATTTACTGGCATTTTACGAGGAGGATCCGAACGATCCTTTTAACATTTACGCACTTGCAATCGAGTACATGAAATCGGATGCAAGCCAGGCAGCGCTTTATTTCAACAAACTTCTTAATGAGCACGCGGATTATCTGCCCACTTACTATCACGCTGGTGCATTTTTTGCAGAAAGTGGCGACGTGATGAAAGCTGAGGAAATTTATCAAAAGGGTGTGGAACTTGCCCGGAGGCAGAACAATGCCAAAGCGTTGCGCGAATTGCAGGGTGCTTACAATAATTTACTCGACGAGCTCAAAGACTGAGTTATTTTGTACAGAAATTTGGAAAAATGCCCTGAAATGCGCTATATTCGTGTATAGTTCTATATTTTGCCAGCGACTCTCCGGCATTTATAATTCTTCCTCATCAATTTATAGCCCGATTTTTTTAAAATAGCTTTCCTTGTAGGTCACCAGGAAAGGCATTTAGTCATGCACAACATTATGGAAAAAGAACTGTTTATACCGCAAGTGGTGAAGTGGGCCAAAGCTCACGGATTTAAGGACATCCAGGCAAATATGGAAGGCTACGAAACCCCTAAATCATATGAAAGGGCGGCCGACAATGCTAAGTTTACTCCCGACGTTACCGGAGTAAATATGTTCAACAGACACTATCTGGAAGTCTCTATCAAGAGCGATCAGATGAGAGGCAATATCTCTAAATGGAAACTGCTGAGCGAATTGGCAGGAATGAAAGGGGCAAAGCTATATTTAATGGCGCCCCGCGGGCACGTACGCTTCACACGTGAAATCATTGATCAGTACAACATCCCCGCCGAAGTGGTGAAAATTGACTGATGATATTGAAATGCAAACAGGTGGCGCTTCTCTAAGAAGCGTCACCTGTTTTTTTTGTGCAACTCTACACTTCCGGATACTTCCACTCGCCCCGGTACTCCCTGCTCAGCAGCTTGTTTGCCTCTGCATCGCCTTCAATCGTTTCCTTCTCTCCATCCCACACAATGCTTCTTCCAAGCTTGTAAGACAGCATTCCCAGCAGCGCTACGTTTGTTGAACGTTGTCCGATCTCGATGTCGCAGATCGGTGGCTTGTTGGTTTTTATTGAATTCAGGAAATTGGCCCAGAGTTCCTGGATATTCTGGTCATCCGGCTTGTTCAGGTTTGCGTCTTCGTGGATAACCGGCTTTTTAGGGTCAGTTGGATAAAATGTCCAGCCGTCGAGCCAGCCCATGTGGAATGTACCTTCTGTTCCGTAGAAGTAAACCCCGACAGCTTGCTGCGGGTGGGTTTTTTCCGCATTGTTGGCGGCAAAATTCCGGTGTTCCCATTCCAGCGTAAACCCATCAAAATCATACACAGCTACCTGGTGATCGGGCGCGTCGGTATTATCCTGCCTGATCGCGCGGCCTCCTGTTGAGTAAATCTTCTTCGGGTACTTCTGCTCCGACCACCACAAAACCTGATCAAGCCAGTGTATTCCCCAGTCGCCCAGCGTACCATTGGCAAAATTGAGGTAGTTGCGAAATCCTCTCGGCGTGATCGTCTTATTATATGGTACCAAAGGCGCAGGTCCGCAGTAGAAGTCCCAGTCCAGTCCCTGAGGTGGCTCCTGGTCCGGTGTTTTCTGTCCAGGACCGCCGCCGTAATGCACAAATGCACGCGCCATTCCGATCTTGCCCGCCTTTCCTGATTTCAGGAACTCCATCCCTGAAACATTATGAGGTGAAACGCGCCTGTGCGTACCTACCTGGACAATTCTGCCGTGTTTGCGCGTGGCGTTTACCATCGCGCGTCCTTCTTTAATGGTATGCGAAATGGGCTTTTCCACGTATACGTGCGCACCCGATTCGATCGCCGCGATGCAGCAGAGTGCGTGCCAGTGGTCCGGCGTAGCGACAATCACGATCTCGGGCTTTTCTTTCGCCAGCATTTCCCGATAATCCCGGTATAGCTTCGGCTTATCAGGTGTAAGTTTGGAAAAAACCTCTGCGCACGTTTTCAGCTGATTCTGGTCCACATCGCAAAGCGCGACCAGCTTTGACTCGCCAGCCTGCACGGCGCAACGCAGGATATTGGTACCCCACCATCCCGCACCGATCAATGCAGTTTTGTACGGCGCAGCCCTGCTCAGCGCACTTAATAAAGGTAAAGCCGAAAACGCCGCCCCAGCAAACGCCGACTTCTCAATAAATGTTCTACGATCCATGTTTTTAGTTCAATGTTGCCTGTGGTTGTTACTCATTCACTCATTCATCGCACACGAGACCGCTCATTCAGTCAATCAATCATTCAATCATTCAAAATTGATCACCTCCCCTTCAACTTCTCCACCAGCCAGTTATTCATAATATCCCGCTCTTCCTGGTAAGTCCAGTGGCCGGTATCCTGGTACAGTTTCAGTTCCTTTGGCGCGGTGGTTACATTGTATGCAGCATACATAGAAGTAGGCGGACAGGTTTCGTCGTTAAAACCCCACATGTAGAACCCGGGCACTTTTACGCGTCTTGCAAAATTGACTACATCGTAATATCCCACAGTCGCCAGCTTATCGTTTGTTTTATTGGTTGCTACGCCGTTTTTATCAAAGTAATGCGGCCAGCCGCCTGCCCGTCCGTGCAGGTAACCCGTTACGTCGCTCAATGCAGGGTAAAATGCGCCCAGCCACTTCACGCGCGGGTCGAGACCGGCTGTTACGATTGACAATGCGCCACCCTGGCTGCCGCCGGTAACTGCAAGGTTGGTCCCGTCAAATTGCGGCAGACTAACCAGAAAATCGTTTGCACGCACGCAGCCGAGATATACTTTTTTATAAACGAATTTGTCCCTGTCGTCAAGATTGTAGGCGGGATACCCGTTCAAAGCACCTTGTCCAAGATCAATGTAAACTGACGGATCCATTGTTACCGGAATGCCGTGAATGCCGATTTCCAGCGTAATGATATCCTTGTCTGCGGTGGCCACGTCGCCATAATAACCTCGTACACCCGCACCCGGTACCCGCAGCAATGCAGGGTACTTACCCTCTTTTTTCGGGATACTCAGAATGCCATAAACCCTCACACCCGGCCTGTTGTTTTGCAGGTTGAGGTGATACACATTCGTTTTTTCTGTGCAGCGCTCTGGCAGCAAAGTCATTTTTGCATCCATGGGAACCGCAGCCAGCTCTTTTTTTGCATTCGCCCAGAAGGTATCGAAATCTTCCGGATTGGTAACAGTCGGCTGAATTTTCAGCGGTTCAAAAGCGGCAGTAGCCAGGCCGCGGAATTCTCCTCCGTCTACATTTGCCCAAACAATGCATCTCAGAAAACCGGGTGATTTCAATGTACCACCGTCAATAGTCAGTTTTCCATCGACAGCAGTTTTGCTTTCCTTAATAGTTGGTTCCATCTTCTCCAACCCAATTTCATACCGCAGCTGCACATTTTTGACCGGATATCCGTTTCTCAGAACTTGTACGGTGAACTGCGCTTTTTCGCCTGTTTTGTAAGTCCAGTCTTCATGATTGGTACTCACAATTACTTCCACAGGCCGGCGCGCGGGCTGTGCCTGAAGTGTCAGGATGGTTAGCCAAAAGAAAAGCTGGCAGAGCAGGAGACGATTTTTCATAGAATAATAAATGATCTTTCTTTTTTGTAAATAGATTTAGAGATGAAGGATAAAGTGGCAAAACCACTAATTCTTTGTTTGAACCATGATAATTTTTCAAAATCAACCCAAATTTGCCTTGTCAATGGAAGTTGTTTTTCGATCCAAATCCGCAATAAATTGGAATTAACAAGAATAAATAAGTTCATCAGCGAGACCGGTTACTGCTCCCGCCGCGAGGCCGACAAGCTGATTGAGCAGGGAAAAGTCACATTAAACGGAAAAGTCGCGGTGCTAGGCGACAAGGCTTCGGCAGCTGACGATGTACGTGTGAATGGAAAACCGTTGAAGGCGAAAAAAGCAGGCGTGTACATCGCATTCAATAAACCGGTAGGAATTACCTGTACTACGGAGAAAAATGTAAAAGGTAACATTATCGATTACATCCGCCACAAGAAACGTATTTTCCCGATCGGGAGGCTGGATAAACCTTCGGAGGGACTGATTTTCCTGACCAGCGACGGAGATATTGTTAACAAAATCCTGCGCGCCGGGAATAATCACGAGAAAGAATACGTGGTGACGGTCAACAAACCCATTACCGACGGGTTCATCGAAAGAATGGGAGCCGGCGTTCCTGTACTTGGGACGGTCACGCGGAAATGTGTTGTAGAAAAGGAGGGTAGCTTCGTGTTCCGTATTATTCTCACGCAGGGCCTCAACCGGCAGATACGCAGAATGTGCGAGTTCCTGGGCTACCAGGTGACAAAGCTGAAAAGGGTGCGTATCATGAATGTGACACTTGACGGGCTGCCGGTAGGTAAGTGGCGCGACCTGACAGACGCGGAAATGGCGGAAATCAATGCGGCTGTCGAAAGTTCTGTTAAAACACAGGAAGGTTCGGTGATTGACAATTGGGAGGAATAGCAAAATGTGTTGTTGTTCCCAGCCGGCTATGTGAAAGTTTATCGGATTTATTTAAATTTAAAATTAAATATTCGTATAGTAAGTCACTTGCTTCCATGAAGTACCTTTCCCTTTTACTATTTACTACACTGCTGACTGGATCCGCAAAGGGGCAATATGGTAAAGACTCTTACCAGGTAAAAACCGGAAATGACGCGAATAAAGTGATACCTTACGAAGGCCGGTACCAGTTCCCCGACTTTCGTGAGGGTGAGGTATTTTTCAGGAATGGTAATAGTTCAAAGGCAAAGATGAATTACAGCAGGGTGCACGGAGAAGTGATGTTTATCAGTCCGGCGCGTGACACCATGCTTTTCGCCAATGCGGATTACATCAATCGCATTCACATTGCAGATGACATTTTCTATTATCAAAAGGGTCACGGACACGTGCGACTCGAACGCGATCTCGGCAATGTGAAACTGGGCAGAAAGGAATTTCTTGCCAAAATGGATCACGAAAAAAATGCTGCTTACGGGCAATACTCGTCTACTTCGGCGATTACCAGCTACTCTACTTTTGTAAACTCAACTGGTGAATACCAGTTTTTGCATGTCAACGAAAGAGTGATGCTTGCGAAACGCGCCATTTTCTTCTTCATTGATCAAAACAATGTATTATATGTTGCCAACCGGAATAACTTCCTGAAAGTTTTCCCTCGAAGAAGAGTGCAGTCAACAAATACCTCAGGGAAAACCAGGTGAACTTTGAATCGGCGGCAGATCTGGAAAAAGCGATTGCTTTTTGCAATGCATTATAAAATCGGGAAGTTGACGAACTTATAAGAGACCGTCAACTTCATTCTTACATCAGAATATTATTCACTGCCGTGATAGGCGCAGGAATGGAAGTTTCATTGAGCATCTCGCGCAGATCGATCTCGATCGTGCGGCAGATTGCCGTCATAGGAATATCATTAATGGCGTTCTCAAAAGGGTTTTCACTGGTATCTCCCACAATTTCCATCGTATTAAATACCCAGGCAATCAGTACATAACTGGGTATTGCCAGAAAAATCAATCCGTCGCCGAGCTTGGCAAATTCATTGATTAGCCCAAATGGGAGCGCAAGAATGAAGAGCCACACGAAAACCTTACTGAAATAGGCATACTGGCGTGGAAAAGGAAAATTCTTGATCCGCTCGGCGGCCCCTTGCTGGGTGTAAAATTCCTGCACGAGGTTCATCATGTGAAAGTAAAAAAGCTCATTGATCCGCCCCGCTCTGAACTCGTCGTCAAGCTGTTTCGCCTGCGCTTTCATGATATGTGTTGCCGGATTTTTGCGGGTCTGGTAGAAGGTGGCTTCGTCCGCAGGTAAAAAGCGGTTGAGCATATCCGGCATCGACTGGTCGGCGGGAATGTGCTGTTCCTCCACGACTGCATTCGCCGTCGCGCCCGGATCATTCCACACGCTCTTGGATCGCAACTGAATGCGTACTGCATTAATGTAAGCAATGTGCCGGTGGATCAGCTGCGCTTTCACAGACCCTTTACCTGTCCCTTCGGATTGAATGTAAGTACAGGTCAATGTACCGAAAGTGCGGCTCGCATTCACGATCGCGCCCCAAATGCGGCGGGCTTCCCACAGCCGGTCGTAAGAAGAATTATTTTTGAAACCCACGTAAAAGGCAACTGCGGTGCCGATCAGACCAATGGGGACAAACGAAACGCCGAGCGTATGGCCCGACAAATAGCTGATCGCGCAAAGTGCGGAGGCGTAAAGGAAAAAGAACACCAGGGTTTTCCAGGCGAAGGAAAGAACGATTCCCAGCTTGATCTCGCGGGCAGTATACATGGTAGTTTAGAGGAATTTGTAATGCTGCAAATCTTTCCTTTTTTATCCTAAGCGAAGCGGGCTTTTTGGGCGAAGCCGAAAATAACGCGAATCAAACAGCCAAATCGCGAGCGGAAAACGGGCTTCTTGTGTACTTATATCAGTCTTCAAACCACTTCTTGAATACCGGAACACGCTCCTTGCTGATCAGGATCTGGTTCGGCGAAACCGGATTGGTGCGCAGGAGCAGCCTGCCATTGAAGTAAAGCTCAATTTCCTGAATGCATTGTCGTGAAATAATGAACTGACGGTTTGCACGGAAAAAGTTGGTGGGATCAAGCTGGTTTTCGAGTTCTTCGAGAGACTTATCGATCACAAAATTGCGGTCGTCGTGGAGGGTAGCCACTACCACGCTGTTACGGATTGTGAGCCAGGCAAAATCCACATCGCGCAGTGGGATCAGCTTGTCGCGATAGGGAACGAGAAAGCTCTTGCGCGGACTCCGGCGGTTCAGGATCTGGGAATGCATTAACTCTTCCAGGTACTTCACCTTGTTGATCGCATTCTCTTCATTGAGCTGGTAATATTTGTCCAAACTGAATTTCAATGCTTCCTGCCTGATCGGTTTGAGCAGGTAATCAATGCTGTTGAGCTTGAATGCGCGCAATGCATATTCGTCGTGCGCGGTGGTGAAAATGACCGGGCAGCCGATTGAGATTTGTTCAAAGACCTGAAAGCAGGTGCCGTCTCCCAGCTGTACATCCAGGAAGATCAGGTCGGGTACCATGTTGTTGCTAAGCCAGTTTACAGCCGTTTCAACGCTTTCAAGGATATCCAGGATAACAGTTTTGGGATCGATCTTTTGGATCAGCTGTGTGAGGTATTGCCCTGCGGGTTGTTCGTCTTCAATGATCAGGATTCTTGTCATGGAGCTTCAATCAGAGGAATTTTAACTGTAAACTGTTGTTCGTCTTCAATCAGGGAGGGTTTCTGGCCGGTCTGAATCTTATAGCGCTTATCAAGGTTTTGCAACCCGATGCCCGTTCCTCCCGAATTGGCTTTTTTGTTAATCGTATTCATTACAATCACCTGCTTTTCCGGCTCATTCAGCCGGATCTCAATAAACAGGACCTGCGTACTTGTGATCACATTGTGCTTGATCGCGTTTTCAATCAGTATCTGCAGGGACAATGGTACCACATACCATTCTTTTCCGGTTTCGGTATCAATGAAGTCGAAAGCCATTTTATCACCAAACCGCGCCTTATGCAGGTCGAGGTAAGCACGCGCCGCCGCCAGCTCGTCGGTAAGCAGCACAAGTCCCTGGTTCTGTACTTTGAGGTTATAGCGCAAAATGTCAGACAGATCGAGCACGATCCGCTGCGCCAGATCGGGATTGGTGGCAATGGAAATATTCAGGATGTTTAATGCATTGAAAAGGAAGTGCGGGTTAAGCTGGTTGCGCAATGCTTCAAGCTGCGCTTTAAGCTGCTCCCGTTTGAGCTGCTCATTTTCCAGTCCGATTTCATGATTTGCCTGGGTAGTCAGTAAAAAGTTGCGGTAACCCAGGATCGCGAGCAGCAGCAATATATGATAGAGGTAATAAACGACCCTGAAAATGATCATATTGGTGTTATCCTCATCGAGCGCGAGTTTCAGCTGAAAGAGAATCTCGTTGATCGCAAAAAAAAGTAAGACGAGGAGCCCGGCTTGTACCCATTTGCTTTGGCGGTTAAACCAGCTCTGCTTTTGATAGGTATAATGCAGGCAGATGTAGATAAAAATCCAGGCAAACTCGAAGCTGATAATAAACTGAATGCAGATGTCGAGAAGACCACTTCCAATCCGCGCAGGATTGAAGAGTGCCGGCCACACGAATATCAGCCGGGGTATGGTGGCAAAAAGACTTAAAATGAAACAAAGACGCCACCCCAATGACATCCCGTTCCGGTAATTCATGTCGGGGGTCATGCCACGTTGCTAAGTATTGCTGCTTCCGACAAAGTTGATTTTCTTGATGTAAATAAACTGTTTTGGATCAATGCGGCGAGACGAACAATCAATTCGATTTCGGCTTCTGACCATATCCTGAGATCAAATGTATCTTCTGCTGCGATGTAGGCAATCCATTTGCCTTCCAACCTGAGCGGTACCGCCAGCAGCGATTGGATATCATGGCGGCTCAGCCACTTGCTTTCACTTGCAGGCAGTTCGGATATCAGCTCCGTTAGCACATGGCCAGCTTCAAATTGCGGCCGCCACCTAGAAAAGTAAGGAATATCAAGCGGAGATTGTGACAGCGAATGTTTGAGAGATACGCCTGAACCGGAAGCTTCTGCTTTTTTCACGATCTGCAATCCGCCGTCTTCGGCATTTAGCGCCACGCACAGGTACATTCTGCCCAGGCTCAAAACTTCTGTTACCAGTTCAAACGTACTGCTGGCAGCTTCTGAGGCTGAGAGCTCAGGATTGTCGAGCAGCTCGGCGCAACGAGCCAGTACCTTTCTGTAAAGATCATCGTTGTTCTGCAAATGCTGACTGATCTTCTGTTCCGCATTGCTGCGCCACTTGGCCAATGTATTTTCCAAAGCTGGGATCCAGCCGAGCTTATCGTAACAATTCATGTAATAATTGGTGTCAGTTACAGCGAGCGTGAGCTGCGAGGTAACCGGACAATGCGTTTCTGACATCACGAGGCAGGGTAATTGGCTGCCAAGCAGGTCTGCCAGATCGGTGATCTTACCGTCGGGCAGGACGCAATTAGATATAAGCAGGTCGTATTTGGCTTCGTAAAATGCCCTGATCGCCGATTGTTTGGAATCTACCTTTTTGATCTGAAACTGGTAACCGGCATAGCTCAGGGAATCTTCCAGGAGATTCAGCCACTCGCGTTGAATGGAAACGATCAGGAGGTTCAAAGGTTTCATAACTTAGAGCAAGGTGTATTCTTAAAGATTGTATTGGCAATCGCGCTTAAATCCGCTCAAAATCGTACCTGTCTGAGAATTAACGGGTTCACTTGATGATGGTCGGATTTTTCCGGGAGCGTGCGTTTCAAGTGTGGCGGGTGTCAGTTTACCATGCAATGCGCAGGAAACTAGCGTTTTGCAAGTATACTGATAAAGGTAGAAATATTACTATTGTTTTAGCGGATAACCACATAAAAAAGCGGCAGAAAGTCAATTTTCCCAAATGCAGCCTTTTTCTTCGCTGCCTTACTTTTCGGCTTCGCAGACTTTTCAGAAGGTTCAGATATCGATTTTAACGGTTCAGCAAATAACCGACGGTTTGAGGTCTGGAATCAACCGGTTCACCGGGGGATTTTTCAGTTTCGATTATTATTTGAATTCCGATCGCCGACCCGGTCGACATATTTGTACACCAAAGCACACACGCCGCTACTATTTTACTCAACGTTATACTCTTTTACTCAACGTTCCTTTTTTCTTTATTTCCACTACCCTTAAAAACTCTTCTTATTTATGTCAAAAAAAATACTTGCCGTCCTCTCAGAATATGGATATTGGGGTATTGAGTTGGTTGGACCGCTCGAAAAGCTGGAAGAAGCAGGTTACACTGTTGAATTCATCACCCCCAATGGCAAAAAGGCAGAAGCCCTTCCGCCAAGCTATGACACTACTTATGTAGACCCTCCTCTAGGTGTTTGTGTAACAACACCAATCGCAGCTGAAAAAGTAAAAGCGTTTGAAGCAAGTAACAGACTTGAAAACAGGCTGAACCTGTCGGAAGTGATTCCACAACGTCCGTATTTTTCCACTCCTGACTTTCTGAGAGCATTCGAGAAGTACTATGCCGACCTGAAAACGGCGCAGGAAAATGTAACCGAAGAGTATGCTGCATTGCTGCTCGTCGGCGGCAGCGGGCCGATCATCGATATGGTCAATAACCAGCGCGTACACGATCTGATCCTTGCTTTTTACAACAAGAAAATGCCCGTAGCCGGAATTTGCTACGGCGTGGCGCCACTTGTTTTCGCGAGAGATTTTAACGAAAGAAAATCGATTATCAACGGTAAGCACGTGACAGGCCACTGCATTGAATACGATTACCACGATGGTACCGGCTTCCTGCACACAGACCTGAACATGGGGCCGCCACCTTATGTCCTTGAATACATCCTGACAGACGCAGTAGGGCCAAACGGACAGTATCATGGTAACTTCGGCAAAGAAACTTCGGTGATCGTCGACTACCCATTTATTACTGCCCGCTCGCTGCAGTGCTCATTTGAGTTCGGAGAACAGTTTGTAAACGTATTGGACAAAGGGCTCACCCGTTATGGCTGGTAAAACCGGAAATCAGAAGATTATTGAACAATTCCTGGCCGATGGAATGGACTTCATGTTCGGGAACCCGGGTACGGTGGAGCAGGGCTTCCTGGATGCACTGGCCGAATATCCTGACATGAAGTATATCCTGACTTTGCAGGAAACCATCGCCGTGATGATGGGCGACGGATATGCAAGGGCAACACAAAAGCCAACCCTGGTGCAGCTGCACAGCTCCCCGGGGATCGGAAACGCGGTCGGAGCGATTTACCAGGCAAAACGCGGACATGCGCCGCTTGTTGTAATCGGGTCAGATGCTGGCGTGCAGTACATGAATATGGATGCGCAAATGGCCAACGACCTCGTAGCAATGATGGCACCGGTGACCAAGTATGCCACCATGGCAACCTCGTCCAAATCACTGCTGAGAACATTGCGCCGGGCGATCAAAATTGCTACTACTGCACCAATGGGACCTGTTTATGTGTGTTTGCCCATGGACGTACTCGACGAGCTCAACGATGAGCCCGTATTCCCGAGCTGCATTCCATCAACTCGCGTTTTACCGCATTCAGACCTGATCCGCGAAGCTGCCGAGCTATTGCTCAATGCAGAAAAGCCAATGATCTTCGTCGGTGACGGCGTAGCTTACTCCGATGCGATACCTGAACTTACCAAAGTAGCAGAGCTGCTCGGTGCAGAAGTTTACGGCGTGGAATTTGGTGATGTGGTGATGGACAACACGCACCCGCTTTACCAGGGTACTACGGGGCATATGTTCGGTTCTTACAGCCACCCGATCACGACCAAAGGGGATGTAAACCTCATTGTAGGTACTTATATGGTGCCCGAAGTGTTCCCCGAGCTGGGCGACATTTATGCACCCGAAGCGAAAGTGATCCATTTCGACCTGAATGCATATGAGATCGCCAAAAATCACCGGGTTGATCTGGGCGTGGTAAGTGATCCGAAGCTTTCGCTGGCAGAACTGGCCGAGGTACTTGAAGCGATGATTTCTCCGGATCAAATGGCCGAAGTGATCCAGCGTATAGAGGATATCGGTACCGTGAAAAGTGAGAAGATAGCGAGGGAAAAAGAAGCTGATCAGCAATATGCAGGATCGCCGCTGCGCATGGCGCAATTCGCGAAAGTACTTGCAGAGAAGCTGAACCTGCACGAAACGGTTATCTTCGACGAAGCTCTAACCAGCTCGCCCGCTGTAAGCAGATACATCCCTCAAAAAGCAGCCGGACAGTATTTCACTACCCGCGGCGGATCGCTGGGCGTAGGATTTCCCGGCGCAATAGGGGTGAAGCTTGCCAATCCTGAAAAAACGGTGATCGGCTTCTCAGGCGACGGTGGTAGTATGTACACGATCCAGACGTTATGGTCGGCTGTGCGTCACAATGCAGGTGCCAAATTCGTAGTCTGCAATAACGGTTCCTACAAGCTGTTACAGCTCAATATCGACCAATACTGGAAAGAGCGTGAAATTTATAAACATCCATTCCCGCTTCCATTCGACCTTTCCTACCCGGCAATTCGCTTTGACATTCTCGCGCAGTCAATGGGCGTAGAGGCAGTGCGTGTTGAAAAAGAAG
>NZ_JBHYGF010000605.1:0-17816 GCF_051859145.1 Dyadobacter sp. | reverse complement strand
TTGTCAAGTCTCTCTTCTATGATATTCAGACGAGCTTCAATCTTATCAAGGCGCTCCTCGACTTTGTCAAGCCGGGCTTCTACTTTATCAAGCCTGACCTCCAACCTGTCAATTCTAATTTCGAGTCGGTCAACCTTGTCTTCCAGTTTATTAAACCTGATTTCAAGATTGTCGATGCGTTGATGTACCTGGGCAAACTCCTGCCTCATTTCGGCAAAGCCGGTATGAACAAGGTTTGTAAGGGTTGCCAGGCCAGTTGCTATCATTTCAATCTGTTTTCCGTGTTCAACAAGGGTGATTTCCGCCAGATCAATTCGTTCTTCGATATACATATTCGTGTGCGTTAGCAAGTATAGTGTTGGTAAGTCGCCGACAATATCCCCACAAAAACAACAACGAACAATCTATTATCAAACCAATTTTCTAACGGTTCAAACTCCCAATTCCTTCGCCTTATTCCAGTACCCGTCCATTTCTTCAAGCGACATATCTGATAGCGCTTTCCCGTCTGCTTTGGAGGCTTCTTCCATGAATTGAAAGCGCCTTATAAACTTCTTGTTCGTCCGTTCCAACGCAGTTTCAGGGTTGATATCTACAAAACGCGAATAATTGACAAGTGAAAAAAGCAGGTCTCCAAACTCCCCTTCTGCCTCTTTCTGATCAATTGTGTCCCCGGATTCAATATCAAAATGCGCTTTAAATTCCTGCAATTCCTCCTGTACCTTCTCCCATACCTGCTGCTTCTCGTCCCAGTCAAAACCTGCCCCTCTTGCTTTTTCCTGAATGCGCATTGCTTTCACCAAAGCGGGTAATGAGCCAGGTACGCCTGACAAAACCGATTTGTTTCCTTCTTTCAATTTTAACTTCTCCCAATTCTGCTTCACAGCCTCTTCCGAGTCGGCCACTGCATCGCCATAAATGTGCGGGTGACGGGAAATCAGCTTGTCGCAAATGCCATTCAAAACATCCCTGATGTCGAAAGTAAAGGCTTTCCCAGGATCATTCTCAGATGCTATTTTGGCATAAAAAACCAAATGCAGCATCACGTCGCCAAGCTCCTTTTTTATCTCGGGCAAATCGTTATCCAGGATTGCATCCGAGAGCTCATACGTTTCTTCAATCGTCAGGTGCCGCAAACTTTCCAGTGTTTGTTTCCGGTCCCAGGGACATTGTTCCCTGAGCTCATCCATAATAGTAAGGAGCCGGTCAAAAGCCATAAGCTGTTGCTGGCGGGCTTCCGTGAGCTCGCTGAATTGTTTTTCCATATAACAAAGATAAAGCTGAACTTCCTCAATTGGCGACAAGCGCGGGAATTTGAAAGCTGGTCTGAATGAGGTTGCTGGCACATTTGGCAATAATCTTGCCCTCGGCAGCTGTTAGCCTGCCTTCCACGTGAATGATATTTTTGCCCACTCTTACGATGTTTGCGTGGGCAGTCAAAACATCTCCCGGAAAGGCTGGATTGAGGAAGTCGCAGTTCAGGTTTACTGAAGTAAATGCATACTCTCTGCCGAGTGCAAACACCATGGTGCCCACGATTTCATCCAGGATGGTAGCCGCCATTCCGCCGTGCAGCGTACCCATCGGATTACACATATCCGGCCTCACGAGGTACTCGATCTGCATCATTCCCTCTTCTACGTTCAACAGCTTTCCATTGAGCCACTGCGCCACCGGGGAGAAATTCTGCTGCATATTCTTGCCGATATACTGGCGCAAAAAACTGATACGTTCGTTTTCCATTATCATGAAGATCCGGGTTCCTGAATGCAAAAAGAAATAGTTGCCCGACCCGGAAAAGTGAGATTTTAAAAATAGTAATTATCGTAGAAATATCTATGATTCAAAGTCATTATTGTGGATTTAATTGCTATGTTTTGAAGGTTATTACTACCTTTACCGGAGTTTTTGCCAGAGATAAAAGCATACCCATATATGAATTTTACGTTATCGCAGGTTCCTGACCGTTCCCAAAAACCCCGTGAAAAGGGATTGACAATGGTAATGGATAAAGGTCTCAGTATCAGGGAAACAGAGGATATGTTATCAACTTCATCTCCTTACATTGATATCGTAAAGCTGGGCTGGGCAACTTCTTATGTCAGCCCCAATCTCAATGAAAAGCTGGCAGTCTACAAGAGTGCCAACATTCCGGTCTACTTTGGTGGTACTTTGTTTGAAGCCTTTGTTGTAAGAAACCAATTTGACGATTACCGGAAACTGCTTGACAAATATGATTTAAAGTACGCAGAAGTTTCTGACGGTTCCATTGAAATGCCACAGGATGTGAAATGCGAATACATCAACAAACTGTCCAAGCAGGTAACCGTTCTCTCGGAAGTAGGATCAAAAGACGAGAACAAAATAATTCCTCCTTATAAATGGATCCAGCTGATCAAATCTGAACTGCAGGCTGGCGCGTGGAAGGTAATTGGCGAAGCCCGTGAATCGGGTAATGTAGGTTTGTTCCGTGCAAGCGGCGAAGTGCGCCAGGGCCTGGTGGAAGAGATCCTTACCGAGATTGCATTTGAAGATATGCTGTGGGAAGCACCTCAGAAATCACAGCAGGTTTGGTTTGTAAAACTGCTGGGTGCCAATGTAAACCTCGGCAACATCGCACCGAGTGAGCTGATCCCGCTGGAAACAATCCGTCTTGGATTGCGTGGGGACACATTCAACCACTTCCTGAATGCGAAGACCAAACAAAAATGGAAAATCGATTCCAAATAAGTAAGACACTTTTTCACTCACCTAATATTAGCTATGGAATTCCTGAGGCAGTTTATTGACATTTTCCTCCACCTGGACAAGCACCTTTTTGACATTGTGCAGCAGTACGGAACACTTACCTATCTGATACTTTTTCTGATCGTATTTACAGAGACCGGGCTCGTTATCATGCCGCTGCTACCAGGCGATTCACTCTTATTTGCCGCCGGTGCCATCGCTGCCAATGAAAGTACCGGTCTGAATGTCTGGCTGATCATTATTATCCTCATTATAGCCGCATTACTGGGAGATAACCTGAACTATTTTGTAGGTAAAAAACTAGGCGGAGAAATTAAGAAGCGGGAACGCATTCTTTTCCTGAAAAGGGAATACCTGGAAAAAACAGAAGCATTTTACGAAAAACACGGAGGAAGCACCGTAATTATGGCACGCTTTATCCCGATCGTACGTACAGTAGCCCCATTCGTAGCAGGTGCAGGAAGTATGAATTATTCCAAATACATTATCTACTGTATTGTCGGCGCAATCCTCTGGGTACCATCATTGACGCTCCTGGGCTTCTTCTTCGGCAATATGGAAATCGTTAAAAAGAACTTCGAGCTGGTTATCTTCGGTATCATTGGGTTCTCATTGCTGCCTATGATTTTTGGGTATTTCAAAAGCAAATTTGCGAAGCCGAGGGTAGCCTAGCAGGACTTCGGCTGTCGGCAATCGGTTTTCGGCTTTTCTTAGACGCAAAAAATGCCTGGTTTAAAAGCCAGGCATTTTTTGTGCTCTTATTTTCAATTTCAGTCTGAAAGCTGATAGCCGAAAGCCGACTGCCAACTAGCTTCTCGAATAATTCGGCGCTTCCTTCTGAATCATAATATCGTGCGGGTGGCTTTCTTTTACACCGGCTGAGGTGATTTTTACGAATTGGGCTTTCTGCAGTGTTGCAATATCTCCCGCTCCGCAGTAACCCATTCCAGCTTTCAAGCCGCCTACCATTTGATAAACGATCTCAGAAACTTTGCCTTTGAATGGAACGCGACCTACAATTCCTTCCGGAACCAGCTTCTTCACATCGTCTTCCGCATCCTGAAAATAGCGGTCTTTTGAACCATCTTCCATTGCTTCCACCGAGCCCATTCCACGGTAAGCTTTGAACTTCCTGCCTTCGTAAATTACAATTTCACCTGGTGCCTCGTCGCTTCCTGCGAGCATCGAGCCGATCATGATCGTACTTGCTCCGCCGGCCAGCGCTTTTGTCATATCTCCTGAAAAACGGATACCTCCGTCAGCAATCACCGGAACGTCGGTTCCTTTCAATGCCTCTGCCGCCCACATTACGGCGGTTAACTGCGGAACGCCGATACCTGCGATGATACGGGTGGTACAAATGCTTCCGGGCCCCACTCCGACTTTAACTGCGTCTGCACCAGCATCTGCCAATGCTTTTGCGCCTTCGCCGGTTGCAACGTTACCTGCAATTACATCCAGTTTCGGGAATTGTGCTTTCACGGATTTCAATGCAGCAATTACGCCCGCAGAATGTCCATGTGCGGTATCCAGACTAATTACGTCCACGCCGGCTTTCACCAGTGCTTCCACCCTTTTCAGCAAATCGGCAGTAACACCTACTGCTGCTCCTACACGGAGGCGGCCGTATTCGTCTTTACATGCATTCGGGTGGGATTTGCGTTTTAGGATATCTTTATAGGTGATCAAACCTGTCAAACGGTACTCAGAATCTACAATCGGAAGTTTTTCAATTTTGTACTCTTGCAAGACCTTCTCCGCATCGTCGAGCGACAAACCGTCGGAAGCTGTGATCAGATTATCTTTCGTCATAATCTCCGTCACAGGCTTGGTCATTTCCTTTTGGAAACGCAGATCGCGGTTGGTGAGGATACCTACCAGCTTGTGATCCTTGTCGATAACAGGAATACCGCCGATTTTGAACTCCCGCATAATCTGATGCGCGTCGCCCAGGGTAGCTGTATCAGAAAGCGTGATCGGATCGAGGATCATTCCGCTTTCAGACCTTTTCACCTTTCTAACCTGCTCAGCCTGCGCTTCCAGGCTCATGTTTTTGTGGATTATTCCAATACCGCCTTCCTGGGCCATTGCAATAGCCAGGTCGAATTCGGTTACAGTGTCCATCGCTGCTGAAACCAATGGAATGTTCAGCTCGATGTTGCGCGTAAGCTTTGTTTTAGTTGTTGTATTGCGAGGAAGAATTTCTGAATAACCAGGTATTAGAAGAACGTCGTCGTAAGTGAGGGCCTCAAAGAGGACTTTGGATGGGTCTGTGCTCATAGCAAATAAACGATTGTTATTTGCCGGGCAAAATTAGCTATAAGTTTGGAGTCAACCAAAAAAAGTACAAAACAAGTCTTTTTTAAATTTATTAAAAAAATGGTAAAACGGTTTAGGGGTATTCGCCGGTTAATTGACTATACCTTTGTATTCCACATTTGCAGGCACTTTGATGAAGCCGAATTTTACCGATGAACAACTGGTGATCCAGCTCTCCGAAAGCAACAAACGTGCTTTCGAAGAGATTTATAACCGGTATTGGTACAAGCTGTTCTGCATTTCCTACCACCAGACAGGCTCGAAAGAAGAGGCGGAGGAACTGGTGCACGATCTGTTCGAAAGTTTGTGGAACAGGAGAATGGAGAGTAACATCAAAAACCTCAGTGCCTACCTCGTTATTTCCCTCAAATACCTGATCACGAATCTTGTAAAATCACGCATTACCTGGCGGAAGTACCAGGAATATGTGCTGCTCAACAAAATGCAGGAGATTTCTTCGACAGAGGAAAACATTCAGTTCAATGATCTTTCCGCCGCGATTGACCGGGCGATGAAAAAGCTGCCGGAGAAAACAAGCCGCGTTTTTCAGCTGAGCAGGTTTGAAAATCGTTCTGTGAAAAGCATTGCCGAAGAACTGCATATTTCAGAAAAGGCGGTGGAATACCACATTACCAGGTCGCTTAAATTACTGAAAGACGATCTGTGGATTTACCAAACAGATAATTGAGCATTCTCAACAACTAATGAACCAATACGATTTTCAAAAAACTTTAAACAAATACTTATCCGGGCAGCACTCGCCGGAGGAGGAGGATTTCATTATGGAATACCTGAAAACGAATCCTTTGGAAGAATCGCCGGTATTTGAAAATGAGAAAGAAGTAATTGGTAAAAAGTTGAAGAAACGGGTGTTTGAATCTGCATTTGGAAAATCGCTGTTTCAAAAATCCCTTCCCTGGCTGGCTGCAGCAGCTTCCGTTTTGCTGGTTGCCGGGACCTGGCTTTTTGTATTCAATGAAACTCAGCCCGAAACATTTGCGGCAGCGGAGATCAGTAACCGCCACGATCTGGTCGAGATCAGGAATACTTCCGGGATGTCGCGCCCGTTTACGCTGGAAGATGGAAGTGTGGTGACATTGAAGAAGAACAGCAGTCTCAGCTATCCTTCGCATTTTGGCAAAAAGAACAGGACAGTTTACCTCCACGGCGAAGCTTTTTTTCAGATCAAAAGAAATACAGCCAAACCATTTATTGTGTCGACAGGAAATCTGGTTACCAGGGTTTTAGGGACTAGTTTTAATGTAAAATCCTACGACAAGTCGGGCTCCGTGGAAGTGCAGGTAAAAACGGGCAGGGTATCTGTTTATGAAGGCGCAGACAATGGAAGTGTGAATAAAAACGGTGTGATACTGACGCCCAACCAGCGCATTGTTTTTGATAAAAAATCGAGGAAAATGGAATTGTCAATCGTGGAAAATCCTCTGCTGGTTATACCTGCAGCCGAGACTGAACATGGTTTTTCGTTTTCAGAAATCCCGGTAAAAAACGTTTTCTCAGCCCTCGAAAAATCATACGGAATCGATATCGTACTCGAAAACGACACGGCTGATTCCTGCCTTTTTACTGGTGATTTGAATGGACTTACCCTGTTCCAGCAGCTTGACCTGATCTGTAAATCGGCCAATATCTCTTACGAAAGACGCGGTACTGCCTTGTTTGTTCAAGGCGAAGGCTGCATGAATTAAAACAAAAAACCTCTATAACTATGCATAAAAAAATACCCTCAAAAAGGGTTGTTTACAAAGTCGTGAGTACTATGGTTAAACAACTGCTCATCGCGATCCTGTGCTGCGGCATTGCGCTCGCACACGCAACCAGAGCGCAAGAAGTGCTCAAAAAGGAAGTAGCCCTGAAAGTTGAATCGCAGGAGATCAAAAAGGTCTTGCAGCAGATCGAAAAACAGGCTGATGTGAAGTTCGTATATAGTACATCGAGCATTCAAAAGGTTCAGAATGTGACTGTAAGAGAACTGAGAGGATCTTTGAGCAAAGTTTTGGACCAGCTCCTTACCCCGCTGAATGTTTCCTACGAAGTGGTAGGTACCTCACGGATTTTGCTGAGAAAAAAGCTGCCGGCGCAAAGTAGTAGCACCAATGCAGGTACCTCACAGATCCTGAATGTGGACCGGACAGTTACGGGTAAAGTGGTAGACGAAAAAGGCGTGGGACTTCCAGGTGTAAATGTGCTCCTCGTTGGTACCCAGCAGGGAACTTCCACCAACGAAAATGGCGAGTACCGCATTACAGTTCCTGATCAGAATGCGACATTGAAGTTTTCATTCATCGGTTATGTAAGTCAGGAAGTTGCAGTGGACAAGGAACAGTTGAATATTTCGCTGGCTCCCGATGTAAGTGCATTGCGGGAAGTGGTGGTAGTAGGTTATGGTACCCAGGAGAAGAAGGACATTACAGGTGCAGTTTCGTCAGTAAAAGGTGCCGACTTTCAAAACCTGCCTTCGGGTGGCGCGCAGCAGGCTTTGCAGGGACGTGCGGCCGGGGTGAACATTGTCAGAAACGGCGGTGCGCCTGGTGACGCTGGTTCTATCCAGATCCGTGGCTTTGGTACTGTTAATAACTCCTCGCCCCTCGTTGTGATCGACGGCGTACCTTCGGGAACAATGAACGATGTTAACCCGAACGACATAGAATCTATTGAAATCCTGAAAGATGCTTCCGCTTCGGCCATTTACGGTACGCGCGCAGCAAACGGGGTAATTATCGTCACGACCAAGCGAGGCCAGTTTGACAAGCCGCTAAGTGTGACCCTGAACAGCTATGCAGGGGTAACCAACCGCATTAAAACGCTGGATGTACTTACCGCAGATTCGCTTGCAGCGATCAAGCGGGAGGCTTATAATAATGACGGCCTGCCCGTTCCGGCAATCTGGAATAATAAAGACTATCAGAACCAACTGACCAACTGGCAGGACGAGCTGCTTACGCAGGGAACAACCCAGAACTATGATGTATCACTTCGTGGCGGTGGCAAGTATTCTTCTTTCGCGATTTCAGGAGGTTATTATAAAGAAACCGGTATCATCGAAAAATCGGAGTACCGGCGGTTGAATTTCCGCATTAACTCTGACCATAAGATCGGCGAGCGCATTAAAATCGGGCAGAACTTCCAGTTTAGTAACACGCACAATGCAGGGCCGGATACACAATCTTCACAAACAGGCTTGCTGTGGAGCGCGATCCGCTTTCACCCTGGATTGCCAGTTCGCAATGCCGACGGTTCTTACAGCTCGACGCAGGGGATTGGTGCATTCGGGGATATCAACAACCCTATATTTACCGTCAATTCACAAGACAGGGACAATGCGCGCAACCGCTTTCTGGGTAATGTTACCGGCGAGCTGGAAATCCTCTCAGGCCTGAAACTGCGCGCGAACGTAGCCGTTGACGGTACTTTCGGGGATACCCGCAATTTTGATATTAAAATCAATGATCAGTTCCGCGTCAACTCTTATAACCAGCTGACCCTGGGTCACCAGAAAAGCTGGTCTTTCCTGCAGGAGTATTTTCTGTCTTACGATAAAACCTTCGGCGCACACACGCTCGGCCTGACCGGCGGTTTTACTTCACAGACTTTCAACAGCATTTACTCCAACCAATGGGGCCGTGATTTTGCGAGTGAAGATCCATCGCTGCGCTACATGCAATATGCCGGAACAATCGTGTCGGTGCCGCTTTCTGATGGAGGAAATGGCGGCCGGAGCTATGATGCACTGGCTTCATTTTTCGCGAGAGCAAACTATTCTTTGAAAGATCGCTACCTGCTTACCGCCACGATCCGCAGCGACGGTTCTTCCAAATTTGCACCCGGTAATCAATGGGGTTATTTCCCTGCTTTCTCCGCAGGCTGGCGCATTTCGGAAGAAGATTTTTTCAAAAATGCATTACCATTCTTCGGTAACTTCAAGCTGACAGGAGGCTGGGGCCGGTTGGGTAACCAGAATGTAGCTTCCCTGCAATATCTCGCATTGATCAACTCTACTTACCGTTATGCATTTGGAAACGGCGGTGTGCAGAACCAGGTCTCAGGCGCGGCACAGAGCCGCCTGGCTAACCTGCACATTGGTTGGGAAACTGCTGAAATGAGCAACTTCGGATTAGAAGCAGAGCTTTTCAAAAACAGCCTCTACTTCTCGGCCAACTATTTTATCAAAGACACAAAAGATATGCTGCTGGCGCCGCCGACGATCGGGACAATCGGCTCGGCAACTATCCCAGACCAGAATATTGGAAGTTTGCGAAACAAAGGTCTTGAACTGGAAGCTTCCTACCGCCGCACAGTTGGCGATGTTACATTCAATGTGAGCGGTAATGCGACATTTATCCAAAACAGAATTACAAGACTGTCTACTCCGGGCGGTTTCCTGGCAACCCAGCTTTACGGCCGCGGGCAGCAGGAAATTGTGAGAACTTACGAAGGACAACCTTACGGTACTTTTTACGGATATAAAACAGACGGAATTTACCAGTCGCAGTCGCAGATTGACGGTGACCCAAATCTTGCAAATGATTCGCGCCGGACCGACGGGCTGATCAAACCGGGCGATGTTCGTTTTATGGATTTGAATGGAGATGGTATTGTAGATGATGCAGACCGCACGATTATCGGCAGTCCACAGCCTAAGATTAACTATGGTTTTTCGGCAGGTGCCAGCTACAAGGGATTTGATCTCAGCCTGTTTTTTGTTGGTGTTGGCGGCTCGCAGATTTACAATGCCGACCGCATGCAGGGACTTGACGCAAGCTATCCGTTCAACCTGTATGCAGATGCACTGGATCGTTGGACTCCCAAAAACGGAGGTAACACCGTGCCGCGCATGAGCATCAACAATGCAAACCGCAATTTCCGTCCGTCGGACCTGTTTATAGAAAAAGGCGATTTTCTTCGTTTGAAGAACCTGACGCTGGGCTATTCAGTACCAAAGTCAGCTATTGAAAAGCTTAAAATGACCCAGGCGAGAATATATGTTACCGGCCAGAATATCTTCACTTTTACCAAGTACTCGGGTCTGAATCCCGAATTGGGCTATGTGGGAGGCGGTAATGGTTCTTACAGCCAGCTGAATGTGGATTATGCACAATATCCGCTCGGCCGCACGTGGACGCTTGGTGCTACGATTTCTTTTTAACCCTACATTGGAAAAGCATTTCCTGATATGAAAAAGATAAAAATACTTTCAGCATATATCCTGCTCGCGGCACTGACAGGCTGCGACGATATCCTCGAAACAACACCTTACGGGCAGGTTACTTCACAGCAATACTGGCGCAATGGCGACGATGTAGTAGCTGCCGTGAATGCAGTTTACGCACCTTTACTCGATGAAGACGGATTTGCGCATACCGAATATACATTCGATAACTGCTCGGACGATATGAACCGCGCGGGCGACCACTCAGACGAAACTTCGCTGGAAATGTTCACTTTCGATGCTTCCAACTCGCATATCCTGGCTACCTGGAAGACGAAATACGAAGTGATTTCGCGCGCCAATGCAGTTTTGATCAATGCGCCGAAGGTTACAATGGACGAAACTTTGAGAAATCGAAGCCTGGGAGAAGCTTATTTTCTGAGAGGCTTTGTGTACTGGCGACTTTCTTTGATTTATGGTGAAGTACCGATTTTGCTGGAAGAAGATGCGTTGGCATTGAATTTCAACAAACCTAAATCCACACTCGCCGAAGTGCGCGCACAAGCGGAATCCGACTTTTTGAAAGCGGCTTCTTTGCTGCCTGTTTCGCACAGCGACACCGAGGCTGGCCGGGTTACGCAAGGTTCGGCTTATGGATTTTTGACAAAATTGTATGTGTACCAGGAACAATGGGCGAAAGCGATAGAAGCAAGTGCAAAGGTGATTTCAAATCCTGCCTACAAACTGGCGACCGGTTTTAACCAGAATTTTGAGCTGGCTACTGAAAACAATCCGGAGATCCTGTTTTCACTGCAATACGAAACCGGGTGGACAACCGACAACTCCCCTACTTTTTACCACACACCGCAGGCATTTGGCGGCTGGGGCTTTCACGAGCCGATTGAGGATCTGGTAAAAGAGTTTGAAAAAGGAGATACCCGCAAAACTTCGTCCATTTTCAGTCCGGGCGATAAGGTTGACCGTAATGCGTTAGGTGACGAAACTTTCACTGCCGATATGACGCGGGTTACAGGTTATGCTTTCAGAAAATACACGCAGTTTGCTGAAAATGGCGATATGAGCCAGAGCTTGAATGCACCTTTCCTAAGAACAGCCGACGTTTACCTGTTGGCCGCCGAAGCAAAAATCCGGTCGGGCGCAAATGGCGATACCGAGCTAAATGCTGTGAGAAAGCGTGCCGGACTTGCTGCGATTACCAATGCAACGATGAAGAACATCATGCACGAAAGGCGCGTGGAGCTGGCCGGTGAAAACGAAAGGCACCAGGATTTGATGCGCTGGGATAAGGCAGGTTTAATTGATATTGTAGCGCATTACAAAATCGACCGTGGTCCGCACAAGCCGAGCCGCAATTTTGTAAAACCAAAACATTACTACTTCCCGCTGCCGCAACGCGAGATTGATTTAAGTAATGGTACTTTGGTACAGAACAGTAACTATTGATTTTGAAATAAAAAGGCAAGTCGAACATTGAAAAAGCCCCTGATCTTACTTGCTTTTGCATTATTGCTGACCGGCTGCTCGTCCCATGAAAAGGATATTGTGGGCTTGTGGAGAACTGATTCCATTTCCAATTACGTGAATGGATTCAGTTTTACCAATAACACCAAAGACGCGCATTGGTCTTATTTTGAGTACAAAAAAGACGGTTCGCTTTTCGAGCGGCGCAAAGGTGAGTACCGCAAATCTGCTTATAAATTGATTTCGGCAGATTCACTCGTTTACCTCGACTCGACAGGAACGGTTACAAATGGTTACCAGATATTGGAATTAAACGAAAGGAGCCTGGTGCTGAAAAAGGCACAGGCTCCTTATTTGTCTGGTAAAAACCAGGAATTATATGAAATCAGGTATTTTTCAAAAGCTACTCCCGGCAATAAAGCGCAATAGCTTAGCCTACCAGTACCCTCACTTTTTTGATCCGCTTCTTGTCCGCGGATTGTACTTTAAAAGTCACTTTCCGGTGCGTTACCACTTCTCCGGTTCTTGGCAGCTGCGAGAATAGTTCAAGCAATAACCCCGCGAGTGACTCGCTATTTCCCCTAACTTCATCGAAATAATCCGATTCCAGGTTAAGCAACCGGCAAAGATCGTTGATCAGCACCTTGGCTTCGAAGACGTAGGTATTTTCGTCGACCTGGGTGTAGTTCACTTCCTCGTCTTCGTCGTATTCGTCGTTGATATCCCCGAATATTTCTTCAATAATATCTTCTAAAGTAATCAGCCCGCTTGTTCCGCCATACTCATCGACTACGATCGCCATGTGCACGCGTTTGTTCTGAAAATCCTTCATCAGATCGTCCAGCCGCTTGCTTTCCGGAATGAAGTAAACAGGCCGGATCAGCTTTTGCCAGTTAAAATGCTCGTCGAGGTGTATGTGCGGCAACAGGTCTTTCACATTCAGAATACCTTCAACATGATCAAGATCGTCGCGGAAAATAGGTACGCGCGAGTAACCTGATTTATTGATCTTGTCCATCAGCTCGTGAAAGTTCAGTTCAATGTCAAAGGCGGTAACGTTCAGGCGCGCCTGCATTGCTTTTTTTGCATTGGTTTGCCGGAAGTTGGCCAGCCCGCGGAGCAGATCGGTTTCTTCCTCGCTTTCTGCTTTTGCTTCCAGCATTTCAGTGGTAATCTCCGCGCCCTCCGGTGTGAATATCCCAAAGAGGTAACCGAGTTTGAGTACAGGCTGGGTAAGAGGCTGCGCAATTTTGATCAGAAACCTTGTCAGACCGGCAATGCGGGGGATAAGCTCGTTGGCCCGGCGCGCCGCATTGAAACGCACAATTGCGTCCAGCCAGATCCAGAGCGCAAGCAGACCAAACGCAATCCAGCGCACATTTTCATTCTGGGACTGTTCCAGCCAAATCCAGACGAGCCTTCCTGCGAGGATCAATGCAAACAATGTAAGCGCGCGCTGAACGAGCGATAATGCAAGCTGCTGAATGCGGGTTGGTAAGTGATTTTCCTCGTCAGGTTTGCGGTCCCAGGGATTTTCCATGGCGCCGGCGGCAGCATAAGCTGCGCGTATTCCTGAAAGTGAAAGTGAAAAGAGGAAGAGAAGTGTTACGAGGATGAAGTCGTAGGGAGCTAAGAAATCAACGGGTATAATAACCCCTGCCAGAAAGGATTGCGTACATCTTGGGGGAGTTGATATCCCCGTACGCGTTCGGGCAAGCGGGTCGTCACTGTCTGCGGTTTCTTTCACGAAATGTCAGAATAGGTGGATGTAAATGTTCAATAAGATAAATGTAGCTATTCTGTACCTAAAAAGGTACTGCAACCAGAATAATTACATTTATCTATTTCACGCAACAATTCAGCACGTTTTGATCAGAAAGGCAGATCGTCGTCGTCGTTATTACCTGCCGCCAGTGATGGTGGTATCGGGTCCGACGAGCGGGGTGCCTGGCTGCTTCTTGGCTGCGACGATTGCTGCTGGTATCCCCCGCCGCCTTCGCCACCCGCATTCGAACCCGAAGGTCCGCCCAGCAACGTCATACTACTCGCCCGAATTGTTACCCCCGTGCGCTGCTGACCTTCCTTGTCGGTCCAGCTGTCTGTGCGAATGCGGCCTTCGATATAAACCTGATTACCTTTTTTAAGGTATTTCTCAGCGACTTTCGCCAAACCTTCCCACAGTTCAATGCGGTGCCACTCGGTATTGTCTACTCTTTCACCGTTTTTGTTGGTATAGCTTTCAGTAGTCGCAATGTTGAATTTCGCTACTGCGGAGCCGCTTTCCAGGTATCTTACCTCAGGATCACTTCCAAGGTTACCTATCAGAATTACTTTATTAACACTTCCTGCCATGATTTTCAGATGTGGATTGAATGGAGATTTAAATATAAAAGATATTAGATAAATGCGCGGCTAAATGTCCTGCTCAGTTATTTTGCCACTTACTTTATCCTTCAAAATGAGTTTGTTCCTGCCGTCGTGGGTAACTTCCTGTTTGATCAGGTAATAATCTTCATTGTAGGAAGTATAATTGGAAGGCTTGGTAACTCCTTCCTGTCCGCGCCAGACCGGCAGCTCCACTTTCTCCCAAAGCTTGGTTTTGGCAGATTTATAAGCCGCGTCGATCACTGCATTTACAATGTAACCATCGTAAAAAGTCTCCGCAGGCTCGGTACCTTTCTCGGCTGCGTTGAACATGTCGGTAAACATGTGGTTATAGCCCAGCTCATTTACTTCGTCGCCAACCGGAAACAGCCAGCCGGTATTACTTTCAGCTTTTTCAGCTACATATTCCTCTCCCTTTCCTTCCGGGTTCTGGCCGGTTGTAAACATTTCGAAACCGGTGCGCAGGAAGTTGTTGATCCAGATTGTGCCTTCTGTTCCCATTACCTCGTCGCGCAGGTCCATTCCGCCGCGGAAAGTCCAGCTTACCTCAAACTGCCCGATCGCACCATTTTCGTATTTAACCAAAGCAATGGCGTGGTCTTCTGCATCAATGGGCTTCACCTGGGTATCTGCCCAGCACATTACCTCCACCGGCCGGATATCTTTTCCGATAAAATTGCGTGATATTTCAATGCAGTGACAGCCGAGGTCAAGAATGCAGCCGCCGCCCGCCTGCTCAATATCCCAGAACCATTCGCTATGCGGACCAGGGTGCGCCTCCCGGGATTTAGCCCAGATAATGCGGCCCAGCGAACCATTTTTTACACTTTCAATTGATTTCAAAAACTTGGGCGTGTAGCAAAGATCTTCCAGGTAACCCGCAAAAATCCCTGCTTCCTCTACTGCCTTCATCATGCGCAAAGCCTCCGCGCCATTTCTTCCCAAAGGTTTGGTAGAAACAACTGCCTTTTTATGTTTGGCACAAAGCATTACCGCTTCTTCATGAATATTGTTGGGCAGCGCAATGCAAACCATATTTACATCCGGATGCGCGATTACTTCTTCCATATTGGAAGACCAGAAATCACAACCATAATCCGTCGCAAATTTCTCAGCACTTTCTTCCCGCCGCGCATAAATCGCCACTACCCGATCACGGCTTCTCTGGCCATGAATTGATTCCGCATAAAACCGCCCGATAAAGCCGGAGCCAAGCATTGCTATTTTTTGCATAAATAATTTTTATAAATTAATGTAAAATCAAATGCCGGTAGCCGACTGCCGATAGCCGATAGTCAACTGCAAAATCAATTCGTCTTCACCTCCGCCTCCCACCCTGTCTTCTTCAATGCCGGATCGTCTTCTTTTTTGAGGAAATCGGCGTCGCCGAAAGATTGGGCATCCCATTCAAGTAAGGCGCGGTCGGGTACTATGGATACGGGTACCTTCCAGGAGTTGGAGGTTTCTGCGTAGGCGAGATTGGATTGGGAGTTGTAGCAGGAGATCAGTGACCATCTCGGGTGATCTGACAAGTTGGCTTCTGACCGGTGCAGCAGGTTACTGTGAAAAAACAATGCGTCGCCAGGTTCCAGCTCGCAATAGATCAGCTCCATTGTTTTCAATGCATGGTTGACCATTTCCATATCGGCTCCTACTTGCTCGCCGGCGAAACCGTGGTTGACGCGGCCCATTTTGTGAGAGCCTTTGATCACCTGCAAACAGCCGTTTTCCTGGTTAGCCGGCGTGAGCGCGACCATAACGCTCATTAATTGATCGGGAAAAATGAATTGATTCTTGTACCAATAACCATAATCCTGATGCCACTCCCAGGCGCCGCCTACTTTCGGCTCCTTTTGCATGAGTTTGGTGTGAAAGTGGCAAACCTGGCTCTCCTGCCCGAGCAGCTGCCAGACCGAGTTGACCATTCTTTCGCTTCTAATCAGGTAACCAAAAACATCGTCGCCCGGCGTAAACCAGAGTGACAGCCTGGTCTTTTTGCCAGATTGATCATTCAGGTCCATTGCATTCTTCTGCATAACCGAATTTTCAAGCGCGGTGTGGTAAAGCTTGCCGATCTCTTCCTGCGAGAAAAGGCCTTTTACAATAATATAACCATCCCGATTATACTCTTCAACCTCACTGGAATTCAAACTAAAACTTGCCATAGCTATCAGTTTTAAGCGTTTACAGGTATTTTTCTTCTTTCAAAAAAGTATCAATCAGAATGGGCTTGGGAAGCGTTTCTATTTGATCTTTTGTGTAAAAAGTCAGCCCTGCCGGCAAATCTATTGTCTTGTCTCCCGAAATTTCCAGCCACCAGAAACGTACCTGCAAACGCTGGTGTGTAAGAATGTGCGTATATACTTTGGGTACAACTTCCAACCGACCGTTTTGAAGCAGATCAATTGGAAAAACGGCACCAAGCAGCTCTTCGGGATCATTGATTGTTTCTTTGGATTCGGCCAGGTGAAAGTCGTACAGACCCTGCCAGATGTCTTTGGCGCCGCGCTCCTTCATAGCCAGCTTCTCACCTGACCGGATCACCAGGTAGTTCAGGTACCTGTGTTTTACCTTCAACTTCTTGATCTTTACCGGAAGCTGGTTCTGCATATTGTGGGCCAATGCAAAGCATATATCCGTAAACGGGCAAATGTGACAGGCGGGTGAAACCGGCACACACTGCAATGCACCGAATTCGATCATAGCCTGGTTGTAGGTAGCCGGATCGTCCGCAGGTACCAGCTTTGCAGCCAGCAGTGCAAACTCTTTCTTGCCCTCATTACTCAGCATATCAGACTGGATCCCGAAAATCCGTGACATTACCCGGTATACATTCCCGTCGATCGCCGCGACGCGCTCATTAAAGGAAAAGGCAGCAATTGCTGCGGCGGTATAATTTCCCAAACCTTTCAGCTTCAAAAGTTGCGCGGCAGTACCCGGAAACGTTCCGTTATACTCATTTACAACCTGCCTGGCGGTGTAATGCATGTTCCTTGCGCGGGAGTAGTACCCCAACCCCTGCCACAAACGCAGCACCTCGCGTTCATCAGCACTGGCCAGATCAAAAACGGTAGGGAAATGCAGGAGGAATTTTTCGTAGTAAGGCATTCCCTGGGCTACGCGGGTCTGCTGTAAGATGATTTCGGACAACCAAATTTTATATGGGTCTTTCGTTTCCCGCCAGGGCAGCGATCTATGATTTTTTATATACCACGATTTTAATTTTTTGTTAAAGCTCGTTATCAGGTCAGGATCAGGGTTCAATATATTTCCGTCATTAGAGACTGTCATTTAATCAATTAGAAAAAAAATAAAATTACCGTTCTTTTATGTTCTGGTAAAATTACCGTACCTTTGTGTTCCCAAAATTCAGAGGAGTAAGTAAATAAATGAAATAATATCCACTTAAAGTAAACAATCAAAGTGACTAAGGCAGACGTAATCGCACAGATTTCTGAAAAAACAGGTGTTGACAAAGGCGACGTTCAGCAAACGCTGGAATCGTTCTTCACCGTGGTAAAGGATTCCCTTTCTGAGGGCGAGAACCTTTATGTTAGAGGGTTTGGTAGTTTTATTAATAAAAAACGTGCGCGTAAGGTTGCCCTCAATATTTCGAAGGGAACTTCCATGATTATTGACGAGCATTTCGTACCTAGCTTCAAACCTGCCAAGGTTTTTGTTGAACAGGTTAAAGAAAGTGACAAACTTAAAGCAG
>NZ_JBHYGF010000604.1:10163-17864 GCF_051859145.1 Dyadobacter sp. | reverse complement strand
GTTGATCTCACTTCCCGGCAAGACTAACTTCTTCGAGAAACGCGTGGGAGAATATCAGAAAGCAGGTGTGATGAGCGGCGTAAAAGACAAAGAAGGAAGCGGCCACAAGATTTCGTTTGACTCGGATTTTTGACAAAAAGTTAGCTCAACCCAACAACTTTATTAATTGAGCAAAGCCTCTATTTCTTTCCAAACAAGATCCCCCTCATACCCTTTGGCCAGAGCATATCTGGCCAATTTTTGTTTCAGGACCAATGGATTTGATTCGGTTCTTTCCAGTAAAGTCCTTTTCTTTTCAAGAAGCTGTTTCAATGTGGCAACGTAATTTTCATCCTTGATCTCCGCCATACCCTGGTCAAGGCTGTACTTGCTGATCCCGCGGCGCTGCAATTCCTGTTTGATCTTGATCCTGCCCCAGTTTTTCACCCGAAACTTGCCACCTGCGAAAGTCTTGGCAAAACGCTCTTCACTCAGATAGTTTTGTGAAATCAGCTCTGCAATGATTTCGTCAGCCTCGTCGCCCCACACATTCCATTTCCGCAGCCGCTGCTTTACCTCATCCTGAGTGCGTTCCTGGTAGGCACAGTAAGAAGCAG
Organism: Dyadobacter sp.; assembly: GCF_051859145.1. Taxonomy (GTDB): domain Bacteria; phylum Bacteroidota; class Bacteroidia; order Cytophagales; family Spirosomataceae; genus Dyadobacter. Next base: position 17,268 of record NZ_JBHYGF010000604.1, on the reverse strand, counting down.
CTTTTTGAAGAATAAGGCGGTCCATCGTGAATATTAATTATTGTTAATGCGATGCAAGAATAAAGAAAATATCGGCGATCAATAACTATTTTTGAAACTATTAAAACCCCGACCCACTTACCTAACCCGGTTATTTATGAAACTCGAAAGACGGTCATTTCTGAAACTCGTACCTGCAATTTCTGCATTTCCGCTATTATCCAATAACGCAAAAGCCGACACAAAAGCGCGTATCGCATTGCGGTTTATCGTCGCTTCCGACGGACATTACGGTCAGCCCAATACAGAGTTCCAGCGTTTTCACACCGACCTAATCAGCTGGGTTAACCGGGAAAAAATGCAAAAAGGAGTCGATTTTCTTTTCATCAACGGCGACCTGATCCACGACGAGCCGACACTTTTATACGATTTCAAAAAAACAATCTCCGGACTAAGCGTACCATTTTACGTAAGTCGCGGAAACCACGATAAAGTGGGTCTTGACGTTTGGGAAAGTACCTGGGGCTACCCTACCAACCACAGTTTTGCCAAAGGCGAATACGCATTTGTAGTAGGTGATACTTCAAATGAAAAAGGCGAGTATGTATGTCCCAATGCCGACTGGTTAAGAACTGAACTCGCCAAATACAAGGACAAAAAAGGCATTTTCGTATTCCTGCACATCACCCCGGCCAAATGGACCGTAAATGGAATTGAATGCAAGGAAGTAATTGACCTTTTTGAAAATACCCCAAACGTAAAAGCCATTTTCAACGGCCACGACCACGACCAGGACAGTACCAAACTCTACGGCAAAAAGCCCTACTTTTTTGACGGTCACTTCGGCGGCAACTGGGGGACAAGTTATAAAGGGTACCGCATTGTGGAAGTTTACGAGGATCATACGTGGCAATCGTATCAGTACAATCCTACTGCTGCGCCGGTTTTGAATACGTTTTCGGGGAAGGGGTGAGTTCTATATTTAGAATTCCTTATTTAGGGTAGTTTCGATAAGACTTTACACGCTCAATTTGCTTGGTGTGCCTTTGTGTATGTGCGATCCATAGCAATGTATATTGATGCAGGTCGCGAACCCGCCAGACTCCGGCATCTTTGGAACGAAATACAAAATGCAATCTGAAATCTGTTTTTGTTTCTTTAACCAATTTGATTAGCTCATTCCTGAAGCGGTTGAAATATAACATCAGGGCTTTTTCATTTTCGAAACGACCAAGGGGCTGAGCAATAAAGGGCGCCTTCAACTTGGCCGGATCCTCCGTGTAAGATACCATCAATGAATCGAGCCCCTTGACTTTCTCAGCCCATTCTGGCATTTCAGGAGCATATTGCTGATTCAATAGGTCCCAATACATCAACTCATCATAAATAGCCAAATGCTCCACGATCTCGGCGATCGACCAGCTTGCACTATCTGGCTTGAAGCGAATTTGTTCTTTTGTTAAGCCATCAGTCGCACCAAGTAGTTTGTTTTGTGAAGACTGCAGACCTTCAATTAAGATTTGCCGCTCCGAATCAGTCCAAATTGAACTTTTGTTTTGAGCTAGTGATATGCCACTTAGCAGCAGTGAAAATATAAATAGGACCTGTTTCATAATTAGCTTTCAATTTTGAAAGCATTCAAGGTAACAACAGGCCCCGCAGTCTCGTGTAAAACTGATCAATCGGTTGCATCCACTTTTTTGCCGGTCTTGGCTTTCGGCATCAGGCAATCCAAATCAATTACCTTGTCTTCTTATTGCATAGTCGAAGCCAATGTCGGAAACATGGTCAGGAAACGTTAATTCACCCGAATCAAATGATTCTTCTTCCCCTTCGAAATAAGCAAAAACCTATCCTGCAACAACGTAAACTCACTAAGCGCCTGCGCCTCGGAAGTAACTTTCACTTTATTCACACTCAATGCATTCTGCTGGATTGCGCGGCGGGCTTCTCCTTTTGAAGTGTAGATTTCGGATTTTGTTACGGTTGAAATCAAGTCCAAAATATTGGCTGTATTATTCCATTCCTCCCGCGAGATTCCTGTCTGCGGTACGCCATTGAAGATGGTGTCAAATTCATCTAGCTCAATGCTTTGCAAAGTTTCCAGCGTTGCTTTGCCGAAGAGTACTTCTGATGCTTTGATTACAGTTTGATATGCTTTTTCGGAGTGAATGCGGGTTGTTAGTTCGGCGGCGAGTGCTTTTTGCATGATGCGCAAGTGCGGCTCAGCGGCGTGGCTGCTTTCCAATACTTCGATTTCTTCCCTGTTTTTAAAAGAAAAAACGCGCAGGTAACGCGGCAGATCTTCGTCTGCCTGATTCAGCCAAAACTGGTAAAACTCGTAAGGCGAGGTTTTTTCAGGATCGAGCCAGATATTTCCGCCTTCACTTTTACCAAATTTTGAACCGTCAGATTTCGTCAAAAGTGGCGTCGTGAGGGCGTAGGCTTTAAAATAGCCCTCTTCGTCGCCTTCTTTCCGGCGGATAATTTCGGTGCCCGTCGTAATGTTGCCCCACTGATCGGAGCCGCCCATTTGCAGACGGATATTTTTGGTTTTATATAAATGATAAAAATCGTAGCCCTGCAAAAGCTGGTACGAAAATTCAGTAAATGAAATGCCCGTTTCCAGACGTTTTTTAACTGAATCTTTGGACATCATATAATTGACACTCAAATATTTACCTGCATCACGAAGGAATTGCAAGAAGCCGATATCCTTGAACCAATCGTAATTATTGACCATTTCGGCAGAATTCTCACCGCAGTCAAAATCCAGGAATTGTTCCAGCTGTTTTTTAATTCCTGCCTGATTAAAATTCAGGGTTTCTTCATCCAGAAACGAACGCTCAGCTGCTTTAAAAGAAGGGTCACCAATCATTCCAGTCGCGCCGCCGACCAATGCAAAAGGCTTGTGACCAGCGCGTTGGAAATGCACGAGTAACATAATCGTAGCCAAATTTCCAATATGGAGAGAGGAAGCTGTGGGATCGAAACCGATGTAGCCGGCAGTCATTTCCTTGTTCAGTTGCTCCTGTGTGCCCGGCATCACGTCGTGCAACATTCCGCGCCAGCGCAGTTCCTCTATAAAATCAATTTCCATTGTGAGATAAAATACTTTTCAGATCGAACCGCAAAGGTAAAAGTTATCGTCTTGAAAAATCCGCATAGCAGCGAGGTTTTGAAAATCAGCACAGATTTTTATTCCAAAATCAGCTATTTTGGTATTACAAAAAGAATTTAATGCAAGAAACAGATATGTATTCCAAATTAACTAACACACTACTAACCTGCTACCTGATCTTCATTTCAGCATTTCAGTCCACCGCGCAGACTACCTACTGCAACCCGATGGACATCGATTACAAATACAATTTCGAGCAGCTGAATGAAAATATCAGTTACCGATCGGGCGCAGACCCGGTGATTATCAACCACAAAGGCGAATATTTTCTGTTTGTCACGATCTCAGGCGGCTATTGGCATTCGAAAGATATGCTCAATTGGAAATACCTGACTGCCAATCGCTGGCCCTTTGAAGATATGTGCGCGCCGGCGGCAGTTTCGGTGCGTGATACTTTGTTTTTGTTTCAATCGACATTCGAATCGCGACCTATTTTGTACTCTGTCGCGCCAGAAAAGGGCATTTGGGAGTTCTACAACCGCTGGACACCGCGGTTGCCGAAGGATATAGTTCCCTGGGACCCTGCTCTTTTTCACGATCCGGACACCGATAAATGGTATATGTACTGGGGCTCGTCGAATGTGTATCCCATCTTCGGCTCCGAGCTGGACTACTCTAAACGCCTGGCTTTTAAGGGAGATTACCAGGCGATGTTTTGGTTAAATCAGTACGATCACGGCTGGGAGCGTTTCGGGCCGAACCATTCCGACCCTTTCAAACCCTTCACCGAGGGCGCGTGGATGACGAAGCATAAAGGCAAATATTACCTGCAATACGGCGCGCCGGGCACGGAATACAATGTGTACGCAAATGGTACCTACGTGGGCGACGACCCGCTCGGCCCGTTCACTTACGCGCCTTACAACCCGGTTTCGTACAAGCCCGGCGGCTTCGCGACGGGCGCGGGGCACGGAAATACATTTCAGGATAATTTTGGCAATTACTGGAACACGGGCACCACGTGGATCGGTCTGAACTGGGGCATGGAGCGGCGCATTGTAATGTATCCGGCTGGCTTCGATAAAGACGGGCAAATGTTCGCCAATACCCGTTTCGGCGACTTCCCGCACAAAATGACGACCAAAACCTGGTCTGGCAAAGGCGACGAACAGTTCACCGGATGGATGCTCTTATCCTACAAAAAACCCGCAACCGCCTCCTCGACGCTCGACACCATGGCCGTCACAAAACTCACCGACGAAAACCCACGCACATTCTGGTCGGCCAAACAAAACAAAGCCGGTGAAACGCTCACGATCGACCTGGAAAAGGAGCAGGAAGTAAAGGCCGTGCAAGTGAACTACACCGACTACAAATCCAACATTTTTGACAACAATCCTGAAAAGGTATACACCCAATTTAAGATCCTGACCTCACGCGACGGCAAAAAATGGGACCTCGTCACCGACCTCTCCAAAGAACCCAAACGCGACCGGCCAGTGGCATACATCGAATTTCCAAAACCTGTAAAAGCTAGATATGTTCGTTACGAGCACATTTACGTAGCTTCACCAAATCTGGCAATCAGCGAATTTCGCATCTTCGGAAACGGTTCCGGCAAAGTGCCTGCTACCCCAAAAAGCTTCACGGCAGTCAGACAAAAAGACGCGCGGAATGTGGATTTAAAATGGGAAAAAAACCCAGGCGCAATCGGTTACAATGTACTCTGGGGCATCGCGCCGGACAAGCTTTACCAGACGTACCAATTCTGGCACGACGAGCCAAATGCATTTGAGCTCCGCGCATTGAATGTGGGGGTGCCTTATTACTTCCGGATTGAGGCTTTTAATGAGAATGGGGTTTCAGAGGTGAGTGAGGTGGTTGGGATTAAGTAAAGGTATCTTTCATTATTTTCACAAAAAGATTAGCAGAGTTTTTGTAGGAAACTCGAATATTGAATATATTTGCATGAAGAAGTTTGATACTATTCCTGAGGCTTTTGATTGGTGGATAAAAAATGTTTATCCGTCGCTTCCTCCCGATGTGAAGAAGGGTAAGCCAGTTGTTGCCTGGCGAGATTACACTTATAATCAGGGAATTTCCGAAAAACGAATGCGAGACATTCTTGTAGAGTTCGGGAATTTTAGAATAGAAACCCTTATAGTTTATGAGCCGTAAAAGCGGCTTTTTATTTGAGTCAAATTAATCGGAAATCCTACAAAATTTTTATTCACTTAAACATCTATAAACTATGAACACACTGAAAACTGATTTGGCAAATCAAGCTTTGAACAAGCAAAATGAAATTATTCGTGATTTCTTTCAAACCGACCATGTCGGCGAAATTGTGGAATCAATGCACTATATGGTTGAAAGCTTTCTGTTCAGTACGGACTTGGACAATGTTACTCCTGAAATGCGCGTGCATATTGTGAACCAGTTGCGGGTCGCGACGATGATAAGTAAGCTGGATACAATTTGCAAGCTCGCGAATTAAGTATGCAGAACTTACGACAGACAGGAGGCTCCTCAGGAGCCGTTGCAGCGGCAGGAAAATGTTGTTTCTATAAACAGGACGTTCCTCCGGAACGGTTTTCGAGCTGGCAGATGCGGCTCCAGAGGAGCCTCCTATTTATAGAAAAAAGTATGAATTTGCAGATTTACGGCTCCTGAGGAGCCTCCTGTTTATAGAAAAACATATGGGTTTCGAAATCGTGGCTCCTGAGGAGCCCCCTGTTTATCGAAAAACGTATGGATTTCGGATTTTTGAGAATCAGTTTGCAATGTAATTCAACATCTTAGTCACATTACTAAGGCCGAGCTGGATTGTATCAACAGATTTAGTCCCATGATAGTAACCGGCTAAATGCAACTCATCGTAAACATTCGCAAGCAGCCTCAATAGCTTTTTATCGTATTTTCTTACCCTTGCTATGTAATCCTCAATGCTGGTCGGTTTCTTGAAATGAATACCTTCTTTCTGCTTTAAGAATTCATCTAAAATAAGCAGTGCGGCAGAATAAGCTGTGCCCGAAGCCATTTTAACGTACTTCACATCTGCATACAACCCGTCTTTCTTTCCTGCCTTTTCGCTGAGAATTGTGCGTGCATTCTCCAAGTAGCGCTGCGCTTCCTCTGCTGCTGATCTTTCTTTGTGTGTTTTTATTGACATAAATAATAATGGTTAATGCTTCTTAGACAGGAGGTGAGTAGAAGAGATCAAAAGCGATATAATCATCACCACCATCGCCGCTCATTTTGCAAACAGATGCACCCGAAGGACAGATATCTAAAATCAGTCTTAGGTAATCGATATTACTTGAGACCGTCGCTTTGTGATACTTAACCGGAATATTCTGTACATCTTTCAACAAATCCTCCCGGGCAATTACAATGAATGCATTTCGATAATCTACCAAATGGCTCGCAAGTGCATCGAAACTTGTCGAATCCAAAGGTTCAACCCGCTGGGTATTCATTAAAACGCGGTACTTAAAGCCGGAGACTTTATTGAACAGAACATTCCTTAAATCTTCAAGTGCTTCTGCTAATAAGTCATTGTAACTTTCTCCAAATGCGCCTTGCACATAATAGCGGGTACACTTTATCCAGCCTGCCAGCCAGCGATCCTGATCTGAAATAATGCTCGGGGAATAATGGCGGTCACCCTTGTAATAGAGGTAAACATGCTCGTGCAGTATATCCGGATATTCGATTTTTTTCATTCCAATGATCCTACTCCTGCGGAAGCGTTGTTTCCTGCTTCTTCGGGCAAAAAAACAATGCCCTCGTAAATCGCGGTGACAGGTAGTGAAAATCCCAAACCTTCAAATGGAACCTGGTCTGTCAGATTAGCAAATGTTTGGTAAGTCCAAATATCATCTTTACCAGAGCGGGTGTACAACTGCACGTAGCATTCATACTGCGCTACCAGAAGATAATATTTTAGCGAGGCGATTTGCTTATATAGTTTAAGCTTGGCTACTTGATCGTAGCTGGCGGAGC
>NZ_JBHYGF010000604.1:0-10148 GCF_051859145.1 Dyadobacter sp. | reverse complement strand
TGGGATTGCGAACAATATATGTGCTGGCAAGATCTTCGGCTGAGCAGGTAACTATTACATCAGGATAGCAATAGGAAAGATTCTTGATGCACTCAACCTTCACACTTTCCGCGAAAGTCTTACAGCCTTTTGGCTTAAAAACTTCTTTGAAAAGCGTACGAACATTATCAACGATTTCATTGTGTTTGAGCGACGTACCAGCCATAGCGAAAACCTCCCCGTCATAATATTCATGACGGATCTCGCTTTCCTCTTCCAGTTTGAGGTATTCGGCTACGGTGTATCTTGGCTCAACCATAAGTGCAAAACCCATGTGTGTAAAGTGTTTGGTGATTAATTAAACAATTTACACTAACACAATTTAGTAAATCAAATCCGATTATCATGCGGCAAAACTTTCAAGAAGGAAGCCGTCCATGCAGCCGGAAAGCGTTCATCATGCTGGCACAATTTTCATGATTTCAGAGTTATGCCAGCACAACCATTACTCCAATTTACCGGCAAAAGTATATACTGCTCCGTCGCCGACGTGCACATTGATCCGTGGATCCCAGTCGACCGCGCCATTATCACACATGCGCACAGTGACCACGCGCGCTGGGGGAGCAAGCATTATCTTTCGCACAAAGACAGTGAGCCCATTCTGCGGCTTCGGCTTGGTCAGGATATCAACCTGCAAACCATGGAATATGGTCAGAAATTCATGATCAATGGTGTGAAATTCTCGCTGCACCCTGCCGGACATATTATTGGTTCTGCGCAGGTTCGCGTGGAGTATAAAGGCGAGGTTTGGGTAGCAAGCGGCGATTACAAGCTGGAAAATGATAATGTATGTACACCTTTTGAGCCGGTAAAATGCAATGTGTTTATTACAGAATCTACCTTCGGTTTGCCCATTTACAAATGGCAGCCGCAGCATGAAGTGATGACCGAAATCGATAATTGGTGGGCGCAAAACCGCGCAGACGGAAAAGCCAGCGTGATCATGGGTTATTCGTTAGGTAAAATGCAGCGGATCTTGAAAAATATACAGTTGCAGGACGGACCTATTTACGCCCACGGTGCTATTTATGCAGTAAATGAACGATTGCGTGAAGCAGGTTTTGACTTGCCCGAATTGACATTGGTAACGAAAGAAACTGACCGCAAGCTCTTCAAAGGTGCATTGATCGTCGCACCGCCATCAGTGGACAGCAGTACCTGGATCAAGAAATTTGCCCCTTACTCTCTGGGTTATTGCTCTGGCTGGATGGCGCTGCGCGGGGCAAAAAACCGCCGGGCTGTCGACCAGGGATTTGTGCTGAGCGACCACGTGGACTGGCCCGATTTGAATACGGCTGTCTTGGAAACCGGGGCTGAAAAAGTGTATGTAACGCACGGATATACCAGCATTTACGCACGCTGGCTCAATGAAAATGGAATTGAAGCAGGCGAAGTGCACACGATGTACGGAAATGAGGACGAGAGCGAGGAAGAAGAAAATGTGCAGGATGCCGCAGTGGCAACTGAAAGTTACGAGCAACACAAAGCCGCATTGGAAGAAGAAACCGAACAACCAACAAAAGAAAAGTCCCCCAAAGGGGATTTAGAGGAAGGAGGCCAGCAATCATGAAACAATTCGCAGACCTTTTCATGAACCTCGACCGTACCAACAAAACCAATGCAAAGGTGGAGTTGCTGAAACAGTATTTCCTGTCAGCTTCGGACGAAGATAAAATATGGGCATTGACCCTTTTCACAGGTCGTCGACCCTCATTTAAGGTTAACCGCACGATGGTAAAAGAATGGGCGGCGCAAGAAGCCAATATCCCTATGTGGCTTTTTCAGGAAAGCTACCATAGCGTAGGTGACCTGGGCGAAACCATTTCGTTGCTTTTACCAAAAAACCAAACGTTTGACTCTGACAAAACCCTGACTGACTGGTTTCACTACCTCGGTATGTTGCCGGGTATGACGGATGAGGAAAAGCGCGACCACATCATCCAGGCGTGGATGCAGCTTTCGCAGCACGAAACTTTCGTTTTCAACAAACTATTAATGGGCAGTTTCCGCATTGGCGTTTCACAAACGCTGGTAGTGCGGGCATTGGCGGAGGCTACTGATATTGACTCGAATGTGATTGCGCACCGGGTGATGGGGCAATGGGAACCGAAGGATACCACCTTTGAAAAACTGATCCTCGACAAAGGCGAAAACGACAATGCATCCCGCCCCTACCCCTATTATCTGGCATACCAGATCGAGGGCGATGTTTCTGATTTAGGCGAACCTGCGGATTGGTTTGCTGAATGGAAATGGGACGGAATCCGCTCACAAATCATATATAGGAATAATGAGCTTTTCATCTGGACGCGTGGAGAAGAACTTTCAACCGAGAAATTCCCGGAACTGCATTTCCTCGCGGATATTTTGCCAAATGGAACTGTACTCGACGGTGAAATTGTGACTTACCAGGAAGGAAAGCCAATGCCTTTTAACGTATTACAAACGCGCATTGGCAGAAAGAATTTATCCAAAAAAGTCCTCGAAGAAGCTCCCATCGCATTTCTCGGCTACGATATGCTCGAAGCAAATGGCGTAGATATCCGCGGCCTGACGCAGGAGCAACGCCGGGCTGAACTCGAACTTTTGCACAGCCAGGTTGCCGCACGAACCGTTTTTTATCTTTCTCCATTGATTGATTTTAAAGAATGGAAGGATTTGCATGATCTGCATTCAACATCGCGCGAGCAGAATGCAGAGGGTTTTATGATCAAACGTAAAGCAGGTACCTATCAGGTTGGTCGCAAAAAAGGTGATTGGTGGAAATGGAAAGTGGATCCGCTGAGTGTTGATGCTGTTTTAATATATGCCCAAAAAGGGTCCGGCCGAAGAGCTGAGCTTTTTACCGATTACACTTTTGCAGTATGGGGCGAAGACGGGAAGCTGGTACCTTTCGCCAAAGCATACTCAGGCTTGACGGATCAGGAAATCGGAAAGGTGGATTATTTCATCAAAAGAAATGTAATCGAGAAGTTCGGTCCAGTACGAACTGTGAAACCGGAGCTGGTTTTTGAAATTGGTTTTGAGGGGATTAATGCATCGACAAGACACAAGTCCGGCATTGCGGTGCGCTTTCCGAGGATATTGAGGTGGAGAACTGACAAGAAGGCGGAGGAGGCAGATACTTTGGAGAATTTGAAGGGGATTTTGGAGATGTATAAATGATGGGTTTGGTTATATTTGTTTAAAGCCAATTGAAAAACTAATGAAAAGTACCTCCCAAAGAATCACTATCGATGAATCGATTTGTAATGGTAAGCCAACTATACGGAGTTATAGGATTACTGTCAAAACGATTCTGGAATACCTGGCGGCGGGTGAAACTCCCGAGAACATTCTTGAAGCTTACCCTTTTTTAGAAGAAGCCGATATAATTGCATGCATCCAGTTCGCCGCAAAGGCAATGGACAGTGAGCACTATTCCATTATCGCTGCATAAATGGCCGAATACCGTTTTTTGATCGACGTCAATCTGCCAAAGTATTTTAGCTTCTTCAATTCGGACATTTTTGAATTTGTCATTGATATTAATGGAAAGTGGCCCGATCGCGACATTTGGGATTATGCCCGCGAGCATGAAATGGTAATTGTCACGAAAGACACCGACTTCTATCATCGCTGCCTTCTGGATCCAAATCCAGTTAAAGTCATTCATATAAGACTTGGCAATGTGTTAATCCGTGATTTACACATCTTCTTCCAAACACATTGGCAAACAATTTTAGAGCATCTTGTTAATGCGAGAATGATCATCGCAACCTCGGACAGAATTGAGGTGATCCCGCTTTAACTTTCTTAAATCTTTATCAACCCAACCTCTTGACCAAATCCAAAGGACATATCATCGCCGAAAAATGGTTTAAAGACAAGGGATGGAAATGGGCGACATTTCAGAAAGAAGCCGCTGCTGCTTATTTGGATGGAAAAAGTGGACTTGTGAATGCGCCTACGGGCAGCGGAAAGACCTATTCGCTTTGGGTACCGATTTTAATAAGGCACATCAATTCTCTGCCAGCGAAAGAACCGAAAGCAGCGTCGAAAGAACCGAAAGCTAAATCAAAGGATACGAAGGCTAAAAAAGGGTTGCAAGTACTCTGGATTACGCCGCTACGTGCATTGTCCAAAGACCTTTTCCGGAATATGGAAATGGCGGCGCTGGAAATGAACCTGACCTGGCGTGTTGGAATGCGCACGGGCGATACCAATGCGAAAGACAGAAGTGATCAGAAGAAGCAAATGCCTGATGCGCTGATCATTACACCCGAAAGTCTGCACATTCTATTTGCTCAAAAAAACAATTCAGAGCTATTCAAAAACCTGCATACTGTGGTTATAGACGAGTGGCATGAACTAATGGGCAGCAAGCGCGGCACGCAAACAGAGCTCGCGCTTGCCCGATTAAGGAAGATGAACCCGGCTTTACAAACCTGGGGAATTTCTGCGACCATCGGCAACCTGAACGAAGCCAGACAAGTGCTCCTTGGAATGCGCTTTCCGCAAGAAAATGCGGTGACTATCAAAGCCAATACAGATAAGAAAATTTTAGTGGAAAGCATTATCCCGGATCGTGTGGAAACACTTCCGTGGTCGGGGTATATGGGCACCCGGCTGGTGGACCAGGTGGTAGAGATTGTGAATCAAAGCAGTACCACGTTGCTTTTTACAAATACCAGATCGGGTACCGAGATCTGGTACCGGACTATCATTGAAAAGTATCCCGAGTTTGCTGGCATTATGGCTTTGCACCACGCATCGCTTGACCGGGAAATACGCGATTGGGTGGAGGAGGCTTTGCACGATGAAAGGTTAAAACTCGTCATATGCACAGCGAGTTTGGACTTAGGCGTGGATTTTCGGCCGGTGGATACGGTAATTCAGGTGGGTAGCCCGAAAAGTATTGCGCGATTTATCCAGCGGGCAGGACGAAGCGGCCACCGACCTGGCGTGGATAGCAAGATCTATTTCTGTCCAACCAACGCACTGGAACTGATCGAGGCGGTTTCGCTCCGGGAAGGTGTTGCCAAAAACATACTGGAAGACCGGCCGCCGGTGGCTCACGCATTTGATGTGCTGGCGCAATGGATGATGACACTGGCGGTGGGAGAAGGTTTTGACGAAGCGGAATTATTCCAAGAAGTGAGCGACAGCTATGGTTACCAATACATTAACAGGCAGGAATGGGAGTGGCTCCTGGGATATATTACCACCGGCAGCTCTTCCCTGCTGGTTTACGACGAATACAAAAAAGTAGAGCGCGTTAATGGACGCTATGTAGTTACGAGCCGGCGTATCGCATTGCGGCACCGGCTGAGTATGGGAACGATCGTTTCGGAGACGGGAATTACAGTCAAGCTGCAAAGCGGAAAGTATCTGGGTACAGTTGAAGAATCTTTTGTGACCTGGATGAAGCCAGGCGACGTATTTACTTTTGCAGGAATGACCGTCGAATTTATAAGAATTCACGAAATGACGGTTTCGGTTAAAAAAGCAGAGGGTAAGAAAGGATTTCTGGTTCGCTGGGCGGGTGGCAGAATGCCGCTTTCCTCGCAGCTGTCTGCATTTATCCGGGAGCGACTGGCGGATGCAATTGAAAATCCCTTCAAAGAAAAAGAATTGGCCAAAATGCAGCCGCTGCTGGAATTGCAGGCGGAGCGTTCTATAATCCCGAAAACAGACGAACTGCTGATTGAACAATGTGAAACGCGGGAGGGACATCACATCTTTATTTTTCCATTTGAAGGCCGGCTTGTGCATGAAGGAATGTCGATCATTCTCGCTTACCGGCTCTCGAAACTCAGCCCGATCACATTTTCTGTCGCGATGAATGATTATGGGTTTGAACTGCTTAGCGACCAGTATGTTAACCTTGAAAGTATCCTGCAGGATCACGATCTGTTTTCTACCAAAAACCTTGTAGACGATATTTACCAGAGCGTGAATGCAACTGAAATGGCGAAGCGTAAATTCAGGGAAATAGCGGCAATTTCGGGACTGATGTTTCAGGGGTACCCGGGAAAAAATGTCAAAACCAGACAATTGCAGGCTTCCAGTTCGTTGCTATTTACGGTTATGACCAAATATGAAGACAATAACCTGCTCATCAAGCAAGCTTACCAGGAAGTTTTGACCTACCAGCTGGAAGAAGTACGGATGCGGCAGGCGCTGGACCGGATTGCGACACAGAAAATCATCGTTAAAAAAACACCCAAACCAACGCCATTTTCTTTCCCGATTATGGTGGATCGGCTGAGAGAACAATTAACTTCGGAAAAGCTGGAAGACAGAATCCAGAAAATGATCAAACAGTACAGTAATGCAGATTGAAATCAGAGGGGAACATTTTCAGTTATTAACACAAAAGGCCATTTTTTGGGAAGAAACGCAGACATTGTTGATCGGGGACCTGCATTTAGGCAAGATAACCCATTTCAGGAAAGAGGGAATTGCGCTGCCTCCCAACGCGATCGATAACAATTTCGCGAGATTAAATCAGCTCGTACAAAACACAGGCGCTACCCGCATTATCTTTCTCGGCGACCTTTTTCACAGTCAATACAATGCAGAATGGGAGCTTTTCCGCGAATGGCGGCAAACGCATCATTACATTGAAATGCTGATTGTAATCGGCAACCACGACATTTTGCCCGTGAGCCTCTTTCTCGAAGCGGACTTGGAAGTACATTTAAATGATTACGAGGAAGGTGATTTCGTTTTTACCCACCATCCTAAGACAGAGGCCGTGGAGGACAAATTTGTATTCGCCGGACACGTGCATCCTGTTTTCACTACTTATGGAAAAGGTCGCCAAAGTGTGCGTTTACCCTGTTTTGTAGTCGATAACCATCAGGCTATCCTTCCCAGTTTTGGCGTTTTCACCGGCGGGTTTCAAATGGATTTAACCAAAAACCGGAAAATATTTATCACTACTGAAACCAAGGTTTTTTCGGTTTGTTAGATAGAGGAGTAAAGGAAGGGGGGAACAATGGGAGGAAGGGAAGCACAAAAGCCTGAAAACAAAAAGAGACTGCCAGTTAAGACAGCCTCTTTCTCACTATTTGTTCAACTTATTTTTTATTCAACAACGCTCAATTTCACTGTATTTGTCTTGCGTTGTCTTGAAACCGGCATGCTCAGGGTATTGATGAATACATCTCCTTTTTGCAATTCGCCTTTTTCTACCAGGAATGTTTTGATATCCTCGATCAGATCGTCTGTGGACACACCTTGGTCGCGGTCGTAATAATATACCTTGGTACCCCAGTACAATGCCAACTGATTCATTAACACTTTGTTGGAAGTAAAAATGATCAGGCTCGCTTTTGGTCTGTGATGTGAAAGACGAAAGGAAGTATATCCCGAGCGTGTAATCCCGATAATCGCGCTGGCGTGGGTATCACGTGCCAAACGGCAGGCGCTCATTACTACATTATCATTTAATTTATAAGCACCCGGGCTCTCATTTACAAATGCGTGGTGCCTGAAATAGATGCTGTTTGTAGACGCTTCAACCCGCTCAATGGTGCGTGTCATACTTTCAACGGCCAGGATCGGATACTTACCCGAAGCAGTTTCAGCACTTAGCATTACTGCATCAGCTCCATCCAAAACCGAGTTTGCAACGTCGTTCAATTCAGCGCGGGTTGCACGTGGACTGTCGATCATACTTTCCAGCATTTGTGTCGCAACGATCACAGGCTTTCCAGCTTTGTTACATTTGTCCACGATCATTTTCTGGATCATTGGTACCTCTTCGGCAGGAAGTTCAACTCCCAAATCACCGCGGGCTACCATAATACCGTCAGTTGCTTCGATGATCTCGTCGATATTCACGATCGCTTCCGGCTTCTCGATCTTCGCGATCAAACGTGCAGTTTTGCCTTTGTTGGCAATATATTCCTTCACTTTCAGGATCTCAGCTGCGGTGCGAACGAAAGACAATGCAACCCATTCCACATCGTGTTCAAGGCCAAAATCAAGATCTTCGTAATCTTTGGTAGTTACCGAAGGCATCGAAACCCTTGTATTGGGCAGGTTAACACCTTTTTTGGATTTCAAATACCCGCCGTAAATAACTTCTGTTACTACATCCGAACCGTCAATGCCTGTTACAAGCACTTCCAGTTTTCCATCGTCCATCAAAACGCGATCGCCTATTTTGACGTCGTTATACATTCCGTCGTAAGGTGTACTCACTTTTTCAGCAGTTCCCAATACTTCGGTATTTGATAAAATCAGCTTGTTTCCCGGCTCAATCAGCACACCGTCTTTTTCAGCTACGAGGCCGATACGGATTTTTGGACCTTGCAAATCCTGCAATACCGCCAGGTTCAATCCATATTCTTCATTGATCTCCCGGATTGTATTAAGTCTTGCAAGGTGGTCGGCGTGGGTACCGTGAGAGAAATTCAGACGAAATACATTTACTCCGGCTTTTGCTAATGCGTATAAAGTTTCTTTGGATTCTGAGGCCGGACCTACTGTCGCAACAATTCTGGTTTTTTTGGAAGACATACGGGATATGCAGTAAGAAATGATTTTTTATAAACAGTCCACGTCGATAACGACCTGAATGCTTTTCAAAGTTTTGTCGGTCAAAATGTCAATAACTTTTTCCTGTATAAATGACTTTGCCGCCTTAAAATTAATCTTTTCTCGTTCAAGTTTAATGAGAATATCGAACAAAAACTGATTTCTTACTCTTTCCACGAGCGGCGGCTGAGGTCCCAAAACCCGGCTTAAACCCAGATTTTCAATCAGTTTTTTGGCAAGTACCTGGGCTGCTTTGTTGGCGACAGCTTCGTCAACGTGCTTTACAGTAACTTTGATAAGCCGCGTAAATGGCGGATAGCTGTACTTTTCCCGCTCGATGATCTCAGACTCGTACATGCCGATGTAATCATTTTCGATAATGCGTTCAAGCAGCTTTTGTGCCGGATTGGCAGTTTGGATCAGCACTTTACCCGGTTTATCTGCCCGCCTGCCTGCGCGACCGCTTACCTGCGTCAGCATCTGAAATGCGCGTTCAGATGCGCGGAATTCGGGAAAATGGATAATGCGGTCTGCGTCAAAAATGCCGACTACACTCACGTTATCAAAGTCGAGGCCTTTGCTCACCATTTGCGTCCCGACCAGAATATCGATTCCGCCTTCTTCAAATTCCTGGATAATCTGCTGGTATGCATTCTTGGCGCGGGTTGTGTCCAGGTCCATCCGCTGCACCCTCGCTCCGGGAAACATCAGATTAATTTCCTCTTCAATCTTTTCGGTACCATAACCCATTGTTCTCACTTTCGTAGAGCCGCAGTGGGGGCAAGTGCGCGGCACCTCTTCTTTGTGTCCGCAATAATGGCAGCGCAATTCCCTGGCTTTCATGTGGTAAGTCAGACTTACATCACAATTCGCGCATTCAGAAATCCAGTTGCATTCCTCGCATTGCATGTAAGGCGAGTAGCCGCGGCGGTTTTGGAAAAGAATGGTTTGTTCCTTGTGATTGAGGTTATGCTGCAACTGCTCGATCAGGACAGATGAAAATTCATTCTTCATCTTTTTACTCTTCTTTTCCTTCTTGATATCGATCAGTTCAAAGGTTGGTAATGCGGCATTTCCAAACCGCTGCTTCATTTCCACGAGCCCGTATCTACCACTTTTTGCATGATAATAGCTTTCCAATGAGGGAGTTGCAGAGCCGAGCAGCGTTTTACCTTTGTGCATATAAGACATAATCACCGCCACATCACGCGCATTGTAGCGCGGCGCGGGATCGTGTTGTTTGTAGGAAGATTCGTGTTCTTCATCTACGATAATCAACCCCAGATTGTCAAACGGCAGGAAAATAGCCGAGCGCACGCCGACTACAAACTGGAATTTCCCGTCGAGAATACCTTTCCAGACTTCCACCCTTTCATTATCAGAGAATTTGGAGTGGTAAATGCCCATTACATCACCAAAAACCTTTCGTAACCTGACTACAATCTGCGTAGTCAATGCAATTTCGGGTAAAAGGAAAAGTACCTGCGAGCCGCCTTCCAGTACCTGCCTGATCTGGTCAATGTACACTTCTGTTTTTCCGCTGCCGGTGATACCGTGAAGCAACACAACTTCCTTGG
>NZ_JBHYGF010000603.1:0-17957 GCF_051859145.1 Dyadobacter sp. | reverse complement strand
TGCTCGGAAGCAATTACCATACGGTAGCGGAATGTAGTAGATTCGCCTTTTTTCAATTTGAAATTCAGCACTTCCTTACCGTCGCTCAAAGCTTTCATCCCAAGCGGATTTACAGCAAATAAACCGTAGCCACGTGCGTGCCAGTAAGCAGGATAACCTACGTTCTTGGGATGGTCGATGATCGCCACGCTGATGTTTTCGTCTTTGATCTTGCCGGTCAGATTACACCATATTGCGCGTTTTCCCCACACAGCTTCACCTTCAATTCCATTGCTGTTGCGGTAATTACCGGTAATTCCCTCATTGTTCATGACAGGAACTTTGGTGGCAATGCCGCTTGCATCTGTAAAAATCTCGGGCTTGTTGGAAGGTAGTTCCAGCTCGCGCGCTACACGGATTGCGTACATTCCATCTTTGATATCCGGCATTGCAACTTCGTCCAGTACAGCGGTCAAAGTAGTACTGCGGTCGATCAAACGGTGATCGCCTTTGCCACTGAAAATGTATTTGGTAACTTCTTTCAAGGTCAGTTTTCCATCTTTATCCACCCAATCAGCTGTTACAGTCAGCTCACCTTTGTCTTTGCCGCTTTTCACCGAAGTAATGCCGGTGTGCAGGATCGTACCGTAGGCGCGTTTGGCGTGGTCTACCGCATCTGAATTGTTCCAGTAATCGTTTCCGTTTACATCTTCATAATTCAGCCAGATACCCACGTGGTGCGGGTGGTCTACGCGCTCGCCGGCGCGCGGATCCAGCGGCCAGCCTCTTGTAATGACAGTTCCTTTCGCCGTGTGAACAGGATAGAGAACTGCCTTTTTCAGGACGCTTTCACCAGGATAGTAGTAAGAAGTAAAAGGCTTGCCGTCGATTTTAACTTCAACTTTCTTCTCCTTCTCATTTTTAACCAGATCCACCTTTTGTGCATTGGCCACGCCAGCCCATGCAGTCAGCGAAAATGTAGCTAGAATTAAACCTGCGTTTTTTAATTTCACCTTCAATGCATTTAAGTTTTTGAAACCGCAACAGATCAGTACCTAGCTTAACACGATCTCCTTTTTCTTGTTATCCCAGCTCACGCGCTTGCCTGTATGCAAAGCCTGCGTCGCCATAATATTGGCCACCGAGTGATTGAAGCCAACACGCGCCGGTGCATTCGATTCCTTGCGGCTGCGGATACATTCCATCCAGTTGCGCATGTGCAGGGAAGTCATTGGGTCGGCGCCGGTATTGGCGTCAGTTGCGATTTTATCGCCCGTTTTCAACGACATTTCAGGAAGCAGGTTCGCTTCTAATCCCATTGATTTGGCATCTTTCGCTTTCAAGCCGCCTTCCGGTGTAATCTTGTTGGTATCCAGGTTGATCATACCGCCATTTGAATAGTAGTACTCTTTCACGCCGCCTGCTTCATTGTTGAAACGCGATGAATAAATTACCTGAAAACCTTTGCTCTTATCATCAAAAGGCCCGTACTCAAATGCGGCGCTGAAAGTATCTACATTCGTGCGACCATCTTTCCAGGTGTAAATACCTCCATTTGCCACCACATTCCGGGGCGCATCGAGACCTGAGAACCAGTGCACCGTATCAATCTGGTGTGCCATCCATTGTCCCGGGATACCTGATGAATAGGGATAGAAAAGGCGGAATTCAAGATAGTAACGCGGGTTCCACTCTACTTTCGGACGGTTCATCAGGAATCGCGTCCAGTCGGTATCTTCTTTTCTGATCTGGGATACCAGCTCTTTTCTTCTCCACCTGCCTGGCTGGTTTACATTCCAGGTCATTTCCACCGTAGTAATGTCCCCGAATTTTCCGGATTTGATATATTCATAAGCAGCCCAATAATTAGGCGCGCTGCGGCGCTGGGAGCCTACCTGCACAATCTGCTTGGAAGCTTCCACCGCCTTCAATGCAACTTTGGCATCTTCTAGTGTTTCGGCAAAAGGTTTTTCAACATACACATCACGTCCCGACTTCACTGCCTCGGCGCAATGCAATGCATGCTGGAAATCGGCAGTACTGATAATCACCGCATCCACATCCTTCCGGCCAAGCAATTCTTCGTTGTTGCGTGCTTTTACAAATTCGTTGGAAGCGTAAGGTTTGCCTTTCATGAAAGCTTCTGCCTCATCGCGGCGGCGGTTCCATAAGTCAGAAACGCCCATGAATTCAAAATTCAATTCTTTGGCATGATCAGAAAAACTGGGTGCCAGTGAGCTGCGAAAACGGTCTGAAAACCCTATGATACCAACACGAACGCGGTCATTCGCGCCAAGGATACGGCGGTAGCTAGCTGCACTGAAAGCATTTGCACCGACGGCCACACCCGCAGATGCCAGTGCTGTATTTTTGAGAAATTCCCTTCTGCTTGTCATTTTATTAAAAGGTTAATTTTAATGATCAGATCCGATTGCGACGGCAATCAGTTGTAAATAGGACTTGTCAGGTTATCTACTGTAATTTTAAATCTTTTTTCAAATCGTCATTTTCAAAGCTCACGCACTTTCAAACTGCGGAAAGAAACGTTATCGCCATGATCCTGCAACAGCAGATTTCCCTGCTGCGACATTCCAAAACCTTCAAAGTTTTTGAACTTGGAACTCATCACAAAATCCTTGAACTGCGGCGAGCCACGTACATATTCCACCACTTTGTATCCATTGAGGAAATGCTGCACGGTACCATCTTTTTGTACCACAATGCGCCCCTGGTTCCATTCACCAATCTTCTTCACCGAGTTTTTAGGTCTGTCGGCCGGTATCACGTCGTAAAAAGAAGCGATTGTACGATTTCCGTTTTTGCCCAGTTTGGCATCGGGATGTTTCTCATCGTCAAGTACCTGATACTCACACCCGATCCCTGATTTTCCATTCGCGCTGAATTTTTGGTCTACAAAATACTTCACACCGCTGTTAGCTCCTTCGGTCAGCTTGAACTCGAATTCAAACTCGAATGCAGGTCCGTACAGTTTTTTGGTTACAATATCATTTCCTGTTTCAGAACCATCCGATTTTGAGATCGTGATTGTACCGTCATTATAAGCCCAGCGTTTTGAAGGAAAGTCAGTGCCGCCGTAAGAGCGCCATTGATCCGCCGTTTTTCCATCATATAACAGCGACCAGCCCTGCGCCTTCTCGGCAGCATCCAATGCATTCGGGATCAGGTTTACAATGCGGATATTTGAAGCCGGACTTGGTTTCAGGTTTGTAGTTTGAATGCGCACATTCTTCCAGCTTACCTGCGTTGCTTCCAGGTCTTTGCTGCCAATGGAGTGCACTTGCAGACAAATGAACCCGCTCGGCGTCATATCATCAATCACGTGCGCCACTGCCACGCCGTTCAGGAAGGTACGGATCGAATTTCCGATTGCTTCAATGCGGTATTTATTCCATTGCTCCTTTTTAAAAGCCGTTTTTGCATCCGGGTTCAGGTCGAGCGGGTATAGCCAGCCGCGGCGGGCCTCATCATAAATCCCGGCTGAATATGCGCGGTCGCTCGGGTCAATTTCTACCTGATAACCGTGAACGCGGCCATTCTGGTAGTCAGGTTTTGACAAACTTCTGATCTGGATCCCGGAATTCAGCTTGTTATCAACTTTTACATCCACTTCCAGGATAAAGTCGCCATAATCTTTCTCGGTTGTGAGAAAAGAATTCGGTGTGCCCATTACCGAGGTGCCCACAATGGCGCCGTCTTTCACTTCGTATTTTGCCTGTCCATTCAGTTGCTTCCAGCCGGTGAGGTCTTTTCCATTGAAGAGATTCTGCCAGCCTCCCTTTGATTTCTGGGAGAAGGCAGGCAAGCATACGGCCAGCGAAAGCAGCCCGATAAAGGCGATTTTGATTTTTTTCATCTTAAAAAGGAATTGTTGTGTCGATGGGCAAACTAACGAATGTGTCCGCTCGCGCCGATTATTTAACGATTTATTTCAATAACTACCCCTACAAAAGCGGGTCAGGCCAGTAAATGCACTAAGAAACCCGCTGCCGGATTTTGCAAAAATATCTACCCTGCTGGCTTACAATGGATATTTCAGATTTTCCGTAATGTACTTTTTGTTAATCTCTGCGCAAACCAGCGGCGACTTCTCCGGATCAGGCACCCCGTCAAGCTCAACCACGGCCCAGCCTTTGAATTTGAGTTTGTCGAGCGAAGCAAATACAGCCGGAACATCTACCCTGCCCTGCCCCAGCTCTACGAATTTATAGCCGTTTTTAGTCTCCGCCGGTTTGGTATCCTTCAAATGCAATGAATGCAGGATGTTTTTGTATTTGATAACTGCGTCTTGCGGCTCGCCGCCGCCCTGCTTGTAGTGCGCGATATCCAGCAGCAACTTGATGTATTTCGGGTTCATGGCCTGCACGATCACATCCACTTCCTCGGGTGTTTCGCCCAGCTGGTTCATGTGGTTGTGGTAAACCGCCTGCACACCCAGGTCTGCCGTTTGCTTACCGATTTCGTTCATTACCTCAGCCAGCTTCTTCAATTCCTCCGTGGTAGGAAGCCTGTCTTTCGGACGAAGACTGTTGGTCAGCTGCATTGCATTTCCGCCCAGCGCTTTCACAAAACTCGCATGCGCCACGTGGGTATCGATCGTACTTTGCAGTTTGGCAGGATCCGTTTCTACATTGCCGCTGGAAAACATCGCGAGTGTCAGGTTGTTTTTTTCCAAAAGGGCTTTCAGCTCCGAAGGTTTGTTGCGGTAAGGCCCGAAAGTGTTGGCGCGCAGCTGGATTCCTTTAAAGCCTAAACCTGCTAGTTCAGTAATGGCCTGTTCATCCTTCCCGCCCCAAGTAATCGAGGAATAAGCAATTTTAATATCTCCTTTTTTGAACAATGCATCTGCGAAGGAGCTCGCAGATAACAAAGTTGCTCCCGCCAGACCAGCAGTTTTCAGAAAGTCGCGACGGTTTGTAAAATTCATATCCATGTTTTATGTTTTGATCAGATCCTGTTTCTTTTCCATAGACTGTATAAAGAAAGAAAGCCCCTGAACCAGGGACTTTCCTCTTTGATCTTGCATTAAATTATAGCTCGGTTTGAAATTGCATTTCCTCAATATCCAGGGTTTTGCGGATAGGCAGACGGGCCGCCAGCTGTTCTGTCAATCTGATCCTGGGGAATGGGGCGCAGGTTGTGGAACTCCTTGATATTGGCAGCGCCATCAGGGTTGTACAGCTTCACGCGCTCCACCAGGTTACCCCAGCGTTTCAGGTCAAACCACCGGAACATTTCGCCAGCCAGCTCACGCTCGCGTTCTTCCATGATGAAGTCCATTGTTGCTTTTGCAGCCGTAATTTCCATCGCAGCTTCTTTGCCAGGCCAGGCGGCACGGCGGCGTAAGACGTTGATATGCGCGGCAGCTTCTGCGTTCTTGCCCTGACGGATCAATGCTTCCGCAGCGATCAAATGCGTCTCGGCCAGACGGAACATCAAAAAGTCGCGGCTTCCCTGCTCGTAAGTCCTGTCAGGACGAAGTGCATCCAGGAATTTTCTCAGCACGGGAAACAAATTGGCTTTGTACAAACTTGGCGTAAGTACCTGATACGGTCTTTTGGCACGCTCAGCTTCGGACATTTCGTAACCTGGAATAAAGATCGTGGTATCACCGGAAGCAAATGTCAGCTGCTTTTTAGATGTATCAAACAGGTTGGTATACGTGCCAGGCTTGTTGCTCTTCCAGGTATCCTTGAATGTCTTTTTATAACGTGAATCATTCACCCGATCCGCTGGTGCAAAAACCGTCTCCAACATATAAGTAGTTGGCCTGAAGCGTTTGAATGGACGCCCGTTTTCAGTATCGCGCTGCATTCCTGCCTGGGTATCGTATTCCATTCCGAAATAAAGGTGGGTACGGTTACCAATTCCGTTTGTCAATGGATCGGAAGTATACTGAGTAGCAAAAATTACTTCATTATTGATCTCACCTCCACCTTGTACCCAAAGACTAGCAAAGTCGGGCAGCAGGGTGAATGAATAATTCTTGATCACATTTTCCGCGTAAGTGGCCGCTTTTACGTAATCATCTGCCGCTTTCGCCTCTGATGTCGCTTTGGTAAGGTAAACTCTTGCCAGTAAATGCTCGGTTGCAGCCTTGGTAACCCGACCGTAATCAGAAGTTGCCAGTCCTAAATCAGGCAATGCGGATTCAAGATCTGAAATGATCTGTGCATAAATTTCCGGAACCGGGGCACGTGTGAACTCTTTGTTAGCTACCAGATTACCTTTTGTAACAAGAGAAACAGGCCCGAACATTTGAACCAGAATAAAATAATGATGCGCCCTCAGAAATTTAACCTCAGCCACGCGGCGCTTCACCAGAGCCGGATCCAGGCCGGTGATATTCGGCGATACATCGATCACGATATTTGCCGTATTAATCGCAGGATAAAAGCTGTTCCATATCGCGTTGGTTACGCCCAATCTGCCATCGATCTGCGAGGTATACTGGTTGACAAATTTGAAAGAACCATCGGCACCCATGGTGTAAGTATCAGTACCAAAGATACTGAGTGTCATGGCGTCCTCCGTTCCATAGTAGTTCCGGAGAGAAGAATAAACCCCTTTCACAGCCGCTTCAAATCCAGCCGGTGTATTGATGTATTCGCTGCCTACCTGCGAGATCGGCGTTTCTTCCAGCAGGTCGCTGCAAGATTGGCTTCCCAAAAGCAGCGTTGCAGCCAGTAATATCTTAAATCGAAATAATACCTTCATATCTATATAATTATAATAGTAAGCGACTGGTTGAACTTAGATTTTCAGGTTAATACCGAATGTAATCTGCCGTACAGCCGGTGTCTGGTCGGCGTTAATATCTCCATCCGTTTCGTTGTCAATTCCCTTGTACTTGGTCCTGTATTCGGAGAAAATGAATGGCTGCTGGGCGCTCATGAATACACGCAAACTGCCGATTTTCATTTTCTCTGTCAGCTTGGACGGGAAGTTGTAGCCCAGGTTGATGTTACGCACTTTAATGAATGTACCGTCAAAATAAAGTACGGTCGAGCGGAATGGAGGAAACTCCTGGCTTTGGTTTGGTCTTGGAAACTCATTGGTTGGGTTTTCCGGAGTCCAGTAGTCGATATCAAGGTTGTTATAGCGACCAGCCAGTGTCATGTTATCCTGGTGGAACAAGCTGCGGAACATACTTCCAAATCTCGCAAAAACGAAAATCGACAGATCGAAACCCTTGTACTCAAAACGGTTGGTCATACCCATTGAAAACTTAGGTACTTGTGAGCCCAGAATGACGCGGTCAAACGGATCGATTTTACCGTCGCCATTTGTATCCTGGATCTTGATCTGGCCCGGCGCACTCTGGTATTTCTTAGCCTCTTCCACCTCGTTCAACTGCCAGATACCGATCTTTTTGTAGTCAAAATAAGCGGTAAGTGGCTGGCCGATAAATCTTGCATTACCGATATCATCCACTTTTCCATTGAAGAGTTCAAGAATTTTCTCCTTGTTTTTTGTCAGCTGAAAATCGGTATTCCAGCGGAAGCCATTTGCCGCATCCACATTCACGGTCGAGAGTGTCACCTCGATACCGCTGTTCCGTGTACTTCCTACGTTGCGGCGCACCTGGCTGAAACCGCTTGTAATTGGAAGCTGATCCAGCAAAAGCAGGTCTTTGGTATCTGCCTGGTAATATTCAAGCGAGCCCGATACCCGGCCTTTGAAAACACTGAAATCCAGACCGATATTGGCAGTAGACGTAGTTTCCCATTTCAACAATGAGTTACCCAGTGAACCCGGTGCATACCCGAAGCCCGCAGCTGTACCGAATGCATAAGAAGTCCTGCTCAGCAAAGCCTGTGTCTGATAAGGATCAATCGCCGTATTACCCGTAGACCCGTAGCTGGCGCGAAGTTTCAATTCATCCACCCAGTTTACATTTTTCAGGACAGGTTCATTGCTGATGTTCCAGCCCAATGCTACCGACGGGAAAAATCCGTACTTGGTATCTGCACCAAACCGCGACGAACCATCGTACCTGCCCGTTACTGTCAACAGGTATTTCTCATTGAAATCGTAGTTGATACGCGCCATGTAGGAGTTCAGCACCCAGCGCGCCAGGTTGGAACCTACGCCATTCACTATGGTTGCCTGGCCCAGATTGTAAAACTCCTGCGACTCTGCCGGTATCCCTGTAACACTGAAAGTATTGGTTTCCAAGTCGTCTTTCTGAACAGAGTGCAGCAACGTCACGCCCAGGTTATGCTTGCCGGCGATCTGTTTGTTATACATTAAAATGTTTTCTAATGTATAGTTGAACTGGTATTCGTTGAACTGAAAACCAGTCGGATCCCCGCCGCGTCGTGCATTGGTCTGGCTGCCTACAAATCGGCCGATGCGCCGGTTGTTCAGGTCAGGCCCGAAATTGACGCGGTACTTCAAACCTTCCAGGATCGTCCATTCTCCATAAATACTGTTGAAAAGCCTGATTCGCTTGGTCAGATCTATCTGTGCACCTGGTACGATTTCAGCAATCGGGTTGGTTCTCAAACCGTCGGTTGTCGGCAGAAATATCAGCTTGCCATTGTCATCGTAAGGTTTCCCAAGGGGATTTTCCGCGAGCGCGCCGCCGAATGGGTTAAAGTTTTCACCGTTTCTTGTACTGTATACACCCAATGTAGAAGTCCCGATCTTGATCCTTTTTGAAATCTGGTGGTCCAGGTTGATGCGGAAAGTGTAGCGGGTGAAATCCTGGTTGTAGATAATCCCTTTGTCATTAAAGTAGTTAGCAGAAATTGAAAACTGCGTTTTCTCATTTCCGCCCTGCAAACCCACCTGGTGGCTTTGAATATGGCCCGGACGGAGCAGGTAGGATTGATAGTCGGTAGTACGGTTGTTTTTGATACCATCGAGTTCAATAGGTTCAAACAGCTTCGCGTCAGCTTCGGCAGTGGCTGGTCCTGCTGGATACAGAGGCAAGCCCGTTTTCGCGTCTATAACCGCCCTTCTTGACTCGCGTTTGTACTCTGCAAACTCAGGACCGGTCATGACATCAATTTTCCCCAGCTCTTTGGAAGAACCATAATAGCCATCATAACTCACAACCGTTTTGCCCGGCTTACCACGTTTAGTTGTGATCAGAACAACACCATTGGAGCCGCGTGAACCATAAATGGCAGTTGCAGAAGCATCTTTCAATACCTCCATCGAAGCAATATCATTGGGGTTAAAATCATCGATGTTACCTGCCAACGGAATTCCGTCCACTACATACAGCGGATCGTTGGAAGCGTTAATGGACCTTCTACCGCGTATCCTGACCGTTGGGCCGGCGCCAGGTTTGCTGCTGGCCTGTACTACGTCAACTCCTGCTGCCCGGCCTTGCAAAGCCTGGCGCGCATTTGTAATAGGTAACTCTCCGATCTCCTTTGCGCCTACGGATGAAATGGCACCGGTCAACTGGCTCTTTTTCTGAGTTCCATAACCTACAACTACCACTTCCCCCAGCGTCTTCAGGTCACTTGCCAGCGCGATATCTACCACGCTTCTGTTGCCTACTGCAACTTCCTGAGTAACAAATCCTACTGCTGAAAATACCAGTATTCCGCCATCGTCGGGAACGTCAATTTTATATACTCCGTCTGCATCGGTATTGGTACCGTTGCGACTGCCTTTTAACACGACCGACACGCCGGGGATAGGTGCGTTGTCTTCGGTACCTAAGATTTTACCAGTCACAGTCCGGTCGATTAATGAAACGACATCTTCGGCAGGCCGCGTGGCAAGCGCCTGGCCTGCATAGCCCGTGACAATGATCCCCGCCATTGTCAGCTGCCTAAGTATCTGACCAACAGTCGTAAAGTTTTTTTTCATACGCTTACATGATTTGCATTAAGGTTAATTCGATTATTTATTAGACGATTATACCACATAAAACCCTTAAAAGAAAAAGTATATTTTTTCTTGAAATATTTATTTATCGTAAACGAGTGGTGACTTATAGGCAATTTACTTGCCTGGGGGTAGCGTTATTCAATGCACTTTTGAACAATTTCAATAACCATATTATTTACGCTCAAAGTACAATTTGAAACTTAGCTCAGGATAGAGATTTGGCAAGAAAAACGGAACTAATGCAGGAAGTTTATTTATGCAATCGATGTCGGGAACGTTATCAACATAGACATTTACAAACATTTTATTGTAAAATCTTAGCATACAGTACAAAAATATATACGTATTATGCTTTTAAATAATGCCGACTAATTGAACTATACCAAGAAAAATTAGAAAAGATATTTGCGAAGACTTAAAGGCAGGTGAGTAAAACGCAATCATGCGAAACGTACAAGCCTGGGGGCTAAAAACAGCTCAGCGGCTAGTGAAAATGAAGTAGAATAAAAAAAAAAGAAAGGTGACCGACATCAAAATCAGGATGATGCTTCGCGCAATGGAGTTGTTGCCCGAAGTGTCGCCGGTAGACTTTTTGGCTTCACGGTCGCCGATGATATCCAGAGAACTGCGTATTCTCCCCCATAACGAATTCACATCCTGACTGGTCAGTGAATCCGGTCTCCAATCTGATGCGATCAATACGAGTTCACGGGCTTTCTCGACAGTTTCCTGCCGAGACGGATACTTGATAATCCAGTTTTCCCAAAATGAGCGGATCGCCTGATCGTCAGGGAAACGCACCCAGCGAATGAAGAGGTTTTCCATCGCCAACTCCTCAGCCGATAACTCTGAAAACGGTTTCATTTTTGTAGCGCGTTAAAGTTTACAACTTCACAAAAGATTCAATCAGCGCAAGGTGTCTGTATTATTTCTCTGTTAAGCTTCTGATCAAAAAAGAGGCCCGCCAGCTGTTTATACTCACTGAAAAACGGTCAACTCACACCAATCCGCGCCAAACAGGCCCTGTAACAGCAGAAACATTTTCAGACCAAAACATATATTCCTGCGCAACTGTCAGTCATAACATTGATTGCACCAACCATCATGCTTATGAGACAGCTACTTCATTCAATTCTGGTAGTTTTAGTGTTGCAGCAGGCTGCGGCAGCGCAGAACAAACTACTCTGGGACGGGGAAAATACCGGGCCTGCAACTTGTACTACCGCCTACGGGTCGATATTGTCGGGCGCTGATGCACATGCGGGCAATTTCTACTTCCGGGCAGAACCGGACAATTCGCATTCACCCCGCATTGCATTCAATTGTACCGGTATGTGGCGGTCGGACATTTCAAGGTTTGACGAGCTTCGCTTTTTTATCAAATCCAGTCAACCGGACCAGAGCACTTCGGTTCGTTTTACAACCTATTTTGCCAAGAGTAACTGGGTTAACCTTCAACCTTACCTGCAAACAAGCGGAACGATCGGCACTGAGTATCAGGAAGTAGTAATTCCATTGACTGCATTGAAAACCGCAACGTACAATCTGAGCTCCATTGAATTTTTGGAATTCGCCACTTCGCCGGTTGCTCAGGTTAAGTTCTATGTGGACGATATTTCACTGCGTGACCAAACTCCGCCCATTATTTCATTTGAGCCCGTTTCGCAGCAAGTTGCCAAGCTGCGCATCAGCGAGCGACCAGACGCGGTAACCTGTTACAATTTGCCGCATTACAGTATCAGCAGTTCAACAGACGTAGATTTCCAGAGCGCTACCAATCCGGTGAAAGTAGGCAGGCACGCATTCGTAACCGGACTGGTGCCACAATCTGGAAGTGCGATCGTGCAGCACGAGCTGTTCCTGATTTTTGACAAACCTTTTAAAGATGGGAAAACCTATACTTTACACGTTTCAGAACTCCTGGATCCCGCTGGTAATGCAGCCACTTTTGATACCACATTCACTTTTTCCGGGCTGGCGATCTTTGGGAATGTCAAAGTAAACCAGGTGGGCTATCTGCCGGATAGTCCAAAGCTGGCTAAGCTGGGGAATTTTCTGGGTGATGCAGGAGGCCTACCCATTGATCCTGCTAATCCACCTGTTTTCCAGCTATTGGATCAGCAAGACAATGTTGCTTTTCAGGGAGAATGCGAGTTCCTGAAAACCGACCCGCTTTTTAGCGGCGAGGAGGTCTTTGAACTTGATTTTTCTGCATTCAAAACTCCTGGCAAGTACTATATATATGTGCCGGGTTTCGGCCGGTCGGACAATTTTGAAATCGGCCCCGACGTATATAATCAAACCTACCACCATACCGCGCGTGCGCTCTACTTTCAACGATCCGGCACTCTGTATCCGGACAATGCGGGAGAATGGGAGAGAAAGGGATTGCCCGACGGAGAAGCCGAGATACACGCAAGCCACCTGAACTCGCCACTTTATAGCGCCACCGACTATGCGCCGGGAACAAAAATCCCAATGGAGGGCGGCTGGCTGGATGCGGGCGACTATGGCAGGTATGTACCTACTGCGGCCAGTGCAGTATTTACGCTATTCACTGCATTTGAGCTGTATCCTGAAAAATTTCCTGATGCACACCTCAACATTCCCGAAAGCGCAAACCGTGTACCTGACATACTGGACGAAGCAAAGTACGAGCTGGACTGGCTGATGCAAATGCAGGCGCCGGATGGCGGCGTTTACTTCCGGGTTACACCGGCACTGTGGTCGACCGGGCTTCCCGCGCAGGAAAACCATACGCTCTTTGTTTCGGAAAAAACAACGCAATCTACCGCCATGTTCGCTGCCGTGATGGCGATGGCCTACCGGAACCTGAAAAACTATTTTCCTGAATACGCAGATGTGTGTCTCGACAAAGCGATTCAGGCCTGGGCGTTCTTAGCTGCGCATCCGCAAGCATCAGCGCCGGTGAATGTGCCGGGCATTTCAGCTGGCCCCTACCCTGATCCCGAGGATCGTGACAACCGCGCGTGGGCTGCAGCTGAATTGTACAAGGCAACAGGCCAAGCGGGATACAATGCCGATTTCCTAAACTTATATGGTCAGATTCCGCACGAGTTCCATGCGACAATGAGCTGGCAGCAGCATACAATGAAAGCGGCGTGGGCGTATGCAACTACCCAGTTTGATAACGACCCAACGATTGTCACTGAATTTAAAGAGAAGCTGGAAACCGTGATTCTGGCAGATTATTACGACCGCACCATGAATATACATGCGTATCGCGGCGCATACCATCCCTTCAAAAATTACATTGGCTACGGTACCTTCGGAATGGCGCAGAGTTATGCATTTGACTACATTATGTTCAGCCATCTGCTTCAAAAACCTGAATTGCTGGATCTTGCCAAAATTCAGCTTGATATCCCGCTGGGCAACAATCCACTGTCTAAAACCTTCATTACGGGCGTCGGTAAAAATAGTCCGCGCTCTCCACTCCATTGGTCGACTGTGACGAATCAGTTTGCAGACCCTGTCCCTGGTGTACCTGTTTTTGGACCGGCAGCGTCGCTGGTAATGAACCGCCCGTCGAGCTTTGCCATTCAGGATTCGCTGAACAGGTATCCTTATGGATTTAAAAAAGAAGATCCTTATCCGGTTTTGAGAAGGTATACTGATGCGCGGGAGGCGGTTGAAATGTCGGAATTCACAGTACAGGAGATAGCCGTAACTGCTGCCGTATTTGCGTTTTTCAGTTCCGTGGTAAATGACCCGTTACCTGTGGAACAGGCTGCCTTAGAAGTGCAGACCGAAAATTGCCGCACAAACATGGAGCGGAATACAGAGTTTGAGCTAGCTTATGTAGAACGTAATATGTTCAAGCTGGAAGCAAAACCAGCAGAAAACGTGAAGAGCGACTTGCTGACAGGCCAACTCTACGACATCTCAGGCGCTAAAAAGCACTCTTTCAAGGTAAATGCGGCCGGTACTACCCACTTTGAAGGCAATGCATTGCTTCCCGGAATTTACATTTTAAAGGTGCAAAATCAGTCCGGCGATCCTGTTTTTACCGAAAAATTGATCATATACTAAACTTGCACATTGGTTAGTACCACAGAATAACCCACGATCCCTTTTGCATTTCCCTGATGATCAGCCAGTCAGATTTGTACCTAATTTGAACCCGGCACACTTAACTATCATGGACTTGCATCACGAATCTGACCTGTGTCAGGAAACACTGCTCGAACTGATAAAAGCAGACAGCGATGCTGCTTTTACAACCTTTTACATAGCCTATCACGATAAGATCTGCGGCTATGCGCATAAGCTTACCCAATCGAGGGAACAGGCGCAGGACATTGCGCAGGATGTTTTTTTAAAGATGTAGGAAAACAAAAAGAGGCTCGCCAACGTGAAACATGTAAAGAGGTACCTGTTCACGATCTGCCGGAACACTTCGCTGACCTTGCAGGCGCGTGCCGCCTGCGAGCAGCGCATCAGAGAACAGCTAAGCGCTGAATATCAACCATTCCAGGCAGAAGTTGAACAATCGCCGCGCCACGAAAAACAGGAACTGCTGCTTAAACTCGCCATTAAGCAGCTACCTCCGAGGCGCCGCCGGATTTTCTGGCTGTGTAAGATAGAAGGAAAAAGTCACCGCGAAGTCGCTGGGGAGCTGGGTGTGAGCCCCGGCACTATCAATGACCATATCGTGAAAGCGACGAGGGCAATCCGTAATTTTATTTACCTTTGCGGCTCATTTCAGGAGACTTAGTACAACCAATATACAATGACCTCGCATCAAATACGTCAGGCTTTTCTCGATTTTTTCCGCAGTAAGCAACACCTCATCGTGCCTTCGGCTCCCCTGGTAGCCAAAAACGATCCCACGCTGATGTTCAACAACTCGGGAATGGCGCAGTTTAAAGACTTTTTTTTAGGAAATGGAACACCGCCTTCAAGAAGAATTGCCGACACGCAGAAATGTCTGCGCGTATCTGGTAAACACAATGATTTAGAGGACGTTGGATTTGATACCTATCATCATACCATGTTCGAAATGCTCGGCAACTGGTCATTTGGTGATTATTTCAAAAAAGAAGCAATCGCATGGGCCTGGGAGCTTTTGACGGAGGTTTATAAACTGCCAAAAGACAGATTGTATGTTTCCGTTTTTGAAGGCGATGCCAGCGACGGTGTGCCTTTTGACCAGGAAGCCTGGGATTTATGGAAAGGAATTGTTGGCGAAGACCGCATTATTCTTGGTAACAAAAAAGATAATTTCTGGGAAATGGGCGACACGGGCCCTTGCGGTCCGTGTTCCGAAATCCACGTAGATTTAAGAAGTCCGGCAGAAGTTGCAGAGGTGTCGGGCAAGTTGCTGGTGAATAATGACCACCCTCAGGTAGTTGAAATCTGGAACCTGGTTTTTATGCAATTTGAGCGCAAAGCCGACGGTTCACTGATCCCGCTTCCTGCTACGCACGTTGACACCGGAATGGGTTTCGAGCGGCTTTGTATGGCGATCCAGCAAAAAACCTCCAACTACGATACCGATGTTTTCCAGAACACCATCCAGGTACTGGAAACGCTCTCGGGCAAAAAGTACGGATCGGGTGAGGAGCCTTTTGCAGATATCGCAATGCGCGTGATTTCAGATCACATTCGCGCGGTTGCATTTGCAATTACCGACGGACAGCTGCCTTCCAATGTAAAGGCTGGCTATGTGATCCGCAGGATTTTGCGCCGCGCGGTTCGATACGGTTATTCTTACCTGGGCTTCCAGGAGCCATTCTTCTATAAGCTGGTAGCCGTTCTCGCAGATCAGTTCAAAGATGTTTTTACCGAACTGAAAGCACAAGAAGAATTTGTAGCCAAGGTAATCCTGGAAGAAGAAAGAAGCTTCCTGCGTACACTTGAATCAGGACTGAAAAGACTGGATACCATCACAGCTACATTAAAAAGCAAGGGTATCAATACGATCCCGGGCGATGAGGTTTTTGAACTCAGCGATACATTCGGGTTCCCGGTTGACCTTACTGCATTGATCGCGAGGGAAAAAGGATTGCTGATCGACGAAGCTGGCTTTCAGGATGCACTGGCAGAACAGAAAAAACGATCACGCCAGGATGCAGCCAAAGAAGCTACCGACTGGATTGAAGTAAGAGAAGCAGATGGAGTTGAATTCCTGGGTTACGATTTTGAGGAAACCCACAGTCACATTGTTAAATACAGAAAAGTAAAGACCAAGACAGGCGAAGAGTACCATATTGTACTAGACCGCACACCTTTTTATGCCGAAATGGGTGGCCAGGTTGGAGATACCGGGGTACTTCTGGTGAATGGGCAGGAAAAGGCAGAAGCTGAAAGTAAGATCAATATCGTTGATACAAAAAAGGAAAATGATCTTTTTGTCCACATTTCGCGCGACAAGAACCTGGATGAAATCCTGCAAAACGCCGGGATTGTCACAGCCAGAATTGATATGGATCGTCGCTCGAAGATCGAGTCCAACCACTCTGCTACGCACTTGATGCTGTCGGCAATGCGTGAGGTATTAGGCTCGCACGTGGGTCAGAAAGGTTCATTCCTGAACGATGAAGTGTTGAGATTTGACTTCTCACATTTCACCAAAGTAACAGACGAGGAACTCTCCAAAATAGAGGACCGCGTGAATGAAAAAATCCGCGAAAATATTGCGTTAGAAGAACGCCGCAATGTACCGATCCAGCAAGCACTGAATGAAGGCGCTACTGCTACATTTGGCGAGAAATATGGCGATTTTGTAAGACTGATCATTTTTGATCCAAACTATTCCTTTGAACTGTGCGGAGGTACACACGTGCCTTCTACCGGTCAGATTGGCGTGTTCAAGTTTACTTCCGAAGGTTCTGTGTCAGCAGGAGTTCGCCGGGTAGAAGCGGTTACAGGTGAAAAAGCACTGGAATTGATGCGTGCGCAGGAAGCTGTTTTATCTAAAATCAAAGACCTGCTTAAAAATCCGACAGACCTGATAAAAGCAGTGGAAGGGTTGCTTGACGAGCGTACTGCATTGCAGAAGAAAATCACGAATCTCGAAAATGAGAAAATCCAGTCGCTTAAAGCTGCGTTGGTTGAAAACATAGAGACACACCGGACATTTAACCTCATTGTAGAAAAGGTAAGTGTTCCCTCAGCTGACTCTTTGAAGCAACTTTCTTACGAACTCCGCGACCAGGTAGAAAATCTGATCGCTGTTTTTGGTGCCGAGATCGCGGGTAAGCCTCAGCTTTCCGTTTTCATCGCAGAGAACATCGTGCAGGAAACCGGCCTCAATGCTGGTAAGATTGTGAAAGAGCTGGCGCAGGAAATCCGCGGCGGTGGTGGCGGTCAGCCATTTTTTGCAACCGCGGGAGGTTCTGACGCATCCGGATTGGACAATGCGCTTGAAAAGGCAAAGGGATTATTTTAAGAAACCAACATATTGAAAATGCAAAAGAGCGGATCTGATTCAGATACCGCTCTTTTTTTGCAGCGTTTCTTTTCCGCAACGTTGAGTATTAATTTTCTGTTTTCAGCTGGCCGCGAATTTCTCCTGTTGGATACTTCACTGTGTGTATGTTCACGTAATACAATCCGGCCTTCAAGTCTGCAACCTGCGCTTCTGTCAAGGTATCGACGAAAGCGGAAGGTGATTTAATGTCTTTCCCCAAATCAATCACCAGTGAACCTGTTGAATCTGCCGATGCCTTGTAGATAGCCCAGGCGGTTGGTGTAAACACAGAATCCGTCGCTGTTGAATCGGACGTCGAGTCACTGTACATAATATTCAGTTTCAGGATTCTCGATTCCTGATCTAACACACCATCTACTGAACCGGTAGCTGTTGATGGATTAGCTGGTATTGCGTTGGCACCCGAAAGCGTAGTACTTACTTTCAGCTCAGGCAATACGGGAGTTGGGTCTGTTGTTTCGTCGTCATCCGTACACGCAGCAAACATTCCGCCGACCAGGAACACACCCAAAAATGCTAATTTTCTCATAGTCCTTTGTTTTGGTAAATAAATTGGTTTAGCCGGACAAGGTAAATAATGATACCCTCGTCCGGCTAAGCCGACAAATAACTGGTTATGAGAAAATTACTATTTCAGCCGCAATCTGTCAGA
>NZ_JBHYGF010000602.1:0-18095 GCF_051859145.1 Dyadobacter sp. | reverse complement strand
GAAAGCGATCGGTACTACTTATGAGGATCTGATGAAAGTGCAGGAATCGGAGTCGGGCAAGCTGCTGACTGCTGTTTCAATGGGCGAAGTGCTCGAAGCGGTGGGTGAGCAAATGATGGTTTTCAGTTCCGGTACCACTGGTCAGGCCTTTTTACAAAATCATACAATCGGGAGCGGAGGAATTATCAATCACGAACTGATCCTGCCCGAATCTTTAAAAACCAAGGTACTGGCCGAGCTGGGTCCGATGCCGAAAGGTACCGGTGACATTTTCATCAAACATCAATGGGTAACAGACGCATTGTTGCATTATGGTTTGAAAAATGACGGTCCGCTCGTGAGTGCGATCTGGATGTCGGACCCGGATGGTGCGGCACACCGCTATGGGATCGGTTCTGATCAGGCTGTTGCGGCGATCAAGTATGTCGACGCGCAGTTTGGCAGGATACAGGATTCGCTTTCGGCGCGTGGTTTGCGGGAAAAGTACAATATCCTCATTTCCACGGATCACGGTTTTGTAACCCACACCGGCAAGCAAAATCTGAGCGATTTACTTATCGCAGAAGGTTTGAAGAAAGACAAGGAATCCGACGATGTGGTGATTTCGGAAGGAGCTGTTTATGTCAAAAACCATGACGAAAATGTGATCAAAAAGATCGTCGCTGCTTTGCATAAGGAAGACTGGATCGGGGCTGTTTTTACAAAACCTAAAAAGAAAGGCGGCCTGACCGGCTGGGTTGAGGGGACCTTGTCTTTCGACGCCATTCATTACAACCACCCGACGCGCTCAGGCGACATTCTGGTCGCACCCAACTGGAATGATGATAAAAATGAAAAAGGTTACGCGGGTACTGATTTCTCCGGCGGCGTGGCTGGTCACGGTGGTTCGAGTCCGTATGAAATCAACATCGCCTTATTTGCCGACGGGCCTGATTTCAAGGATGCATTCACAGGCGAGCTCCCTACTTCGAATATCGATATTGCGCCAACTGTGCTGAGCCTGTATGGAATGCCGGTACCGCCGCAAATGGACGGGCGGGTAATGAAAGAGTTTTATGCAAAAACAACCAAAAGCACGGGCCGGGCCAAAAAGGAAAGCGTGAAAACGGAAGCCAGGTATCCCTGGGGCATTTACAAGCTAACCCTTGAAACTTCGGTACTGGAAAAATACAGGTATGTAGACTTCACCAAGACCGAGCGGACGCGGTTTGAGACCTTGAAAAAGTGAACGGTTTACGTTCGGAATCGTACAGTGTAGGGATGTGAAAACGTGCGCTGCATTGTTTAAGGGTGGTTTTTTCGATTGGTATAAACTTTTACTTCATTGTAACAGGTTTATACCAATTCCTTTTTCATGCTGAGAAACTACGTCAAGATAGCAGTCCGGAATATCTGGAAGCAGCGTCTGTTTGCATTCATCAATATCTTCGGGCTTGCCTCCGGGTTAATGGTTTGTTTCCTTGCAATTGCCCACATCAAAGGCGCGCTGGAATACGACCATTTCCATTCTAACGCTGACCGCATTTACCGCATTATCACGGATGCAACCAGCAGAACAAACGATAAAACGGCATTTGCCACTTCACCTTTGCCACTGGCAGGCGCGCTGGAAAATAATTACGGGATCATTGAAAAGTCAGCCCGCGCCGCGCGTACATACGGGCAGGTGACTGCCAATTCCAGGAAGCTCGATTTTCTGACGTTTGCCGTAGATCAATCGTTCTTTCAACTATTCAGTTACCCGCTGGTTTCAGGTCAATACCCTTCCAAACCCGGCAACGCGGTCATCAGTCAGAAAGCGGCTGAAAGGCTTTTTGGTAAAATGAACCCGATCGGTCAGGTACTCGACCAGGAGGGAACGGGTACTTCTATTATTACAGGCGTGGTCGCCAATCCCGAGTCGCACTCGCATTTGCGTTTCGAAATCCTGTTTGCGCTCACCGAAGATCAGCTCAGCGCATTCGATGGGAACGATGATTGGAAAGAAGTTTCAAAAGGCTACACTTACGTGCTGCTCAAACGCGGAACAACGCAGGAGCAGCTGAACAGCATATTGCCGGCTGTTGCAAAAACAGGCAGCGCCGCGCTGGGTACAGGTCCCACCAGCCAGCTCGGGTTTCGCGCACAGGCTTTGAAAAGCATTTCCCCGTCAACAGAAGACCTTATGTACAGCACCTACGAGCCGCAGATCAGCGGGTTGATGGGTGAAATGGGAGTCGGCCTGGTCACGCTGCTGATGGCGGCTTTCAACTACATTAACCTAACACTGGCGCGTTCCATGAGCCGGGCGCGGGAGGTAGGGATCCGGAAAACATCGGGCGCACTCCGCTGGCAGCTGCTCGGTCAGTTTATGGCAGAGTCGGTTATCCTTTCGCTGCTTGCATTGGCGCTGGCTTACCTGATGCTCGAAATCGTACGGCCGATGAGCTTTGTGCAGCAGTGGCTGATCGGCGGGGTAGCGTGGGATTGGAAACTCTGGGGTGCTATTATCGCATTCAGCATCGTTACGGGGCTGCTCGCAGGCATTGTTCCCGCACGCGTACTTTCAGGTTTTCAACCGGCGGAGGTACTGCGCAGCCAGAACGGGCTGAAAGTAATCAAAGGCATTTCGCTACGTAAAACATTGATTGTAGTCCAATTTGCAATTTCGCTCATTGCGATGATCACACTGGTCACAGTAATGCGCCAGCAGAATTACATGGCGACTGGAGACTATGGGTTCCGGAGTGAAAACGTCCTCAACATTCCGCTTAACGCGCTTTCTTACGAGCGGCTTTCAAATGAAGCGGGCAAACTGGCCGGAGTGGAACAGGTGTCAGGTATCTCGGAGCCTTTTGGTCACTACGGACAAACCAGCCAGATAAAAACCAGTCGCGGAGCTGTCAACTCAGCCAGCAGTTTTATTTTCAATGTAGCACCAGACTTCATTCCGGCTTTGAACCTGTCGCTCCTGGTGGGCAAAAATCTGCCAAATGGATCTGCTTCCGGCAGGTTTGTTTTTATCAACGAGGAAGCAGTCCGCAAATTCAATCTCGGCAACAATGCAGAAGCCGTAGGTAAATCTTTGTGGCTTGACGACAGCACGGAAGTACAGGTAGCAGGTGTGCTCAGGGACTTTCGGTTTACCAGCTTCAACTGGAAAATTATGCCGCTCGTACTGCGCCAGCAAACCAACGGACTAGGCTATATGCACGTCGCGGTTGCACCCGGCGCAGAGGAGAAAGTGCTTGCAGGTATAAAGGCGATCTGGAAGAAAAACAGTCCGTACGCATCCTTCGAAGGCGAGTGGTACGACGACTTTCTTTACCGCCGCCATTCCCATTTTGACGACCTCAGCTTTATGGGGCTGCTTTTGGGGATATCGTTTTCAATCGCCTGTCTGGGCCTGCTTGGAATGGTGACTTACAATACCCAAACCCGCATTAAAGAAGTAGGAATACGGAAAGTGATGGGCGCGGAGGTCGCGCAGATCATCTGGCTGCTGTCTCGTGATTTTGTCAAATTGCTTTTAATCGCCGCCATTATCGCACTGCCGCTCGGGTACATGGCCGGTTTTGCATTCCTGTTCAATTTCGCTTATCACGTGTCTATCGGCTTCGAGACCTTCGGGCTCTGCGTGGGTGTGCTGCTGCTGCTCGGCGGACTGATTATCAGCACCAGAACTTACCGCGTTGCGACCGGCAACCCTGTGCAGGCTTTGCAAAATGAATGAGCGCTGAATGTGCTTTTCATTAATTGCTGCGAAGCTTTTTACCCAAACAAATGAACTATTCGGCAGCCTGCATTATTGTTTAAGGCAAGATGTCCGGCCAGCGCCGGCGTAGAGGACGACCTCGCCATATTGGCAAACCGATCGGGACGGCCCGGCTAATAATAATTTGTCATGGCCTGGATTTATCTGGTTGTAGCCGGTTTACTGGAAGTAGTTTGGTCTTATTCAATGAAGCAGTCGGAGGGTTTCTCGCGGCTGGTTCCCTCGATTGTCACACTGGTGGCGATGGCCGCCAGTTTCGCACTGCTCGCTGCCGCAATGCGCTCGCTGCCGCTAGGTACCGCTTACACGATCTGGACTGGGATCGGCGCAATAGGCGCGTTCATTCTGGGCATCGCATTTTTGGGCGAGCAACTTACATTCATGCGCGTGCTGGCAGTAGTATTGATCGTAGCGGGATTGGTGCTGATGAAGCTGTCATCAAATCATTAAGGTTTTCAAAAAGCTTTGAGAAAAGCAGCTAAGTGTCCATTTTGCGGTTGTCAAAATAGCAACGGGAGCATTCCCGACTTTCTCATCCATGAAGTTCAAACTGGCATTTGCAGCCGCA
This sequence comes from Dyadobacter sp., assembly GCF_051859145.1. Lineage (GTDB taxonomy): Bacteria > Bacteroidota > Bacteroidia > Cytophagales > Spirosomataceae > Dyadobacter. Next base: position 13,773 of record NZ_JBHYGF010000602.1, on the reverse strand, counting down.
TTCTTTTTCCAGATTTTCAGCTGCTTTTCTCAAAGTACCCAGCTGACCCTGATCGCACACCGGGGTGGGGTAGTGGACAGCTCTTTTACCGAAAATGGTATTTCGGCCCTCAAAGCGGCGGTACGTGACGGGTACAAGCTCATCGAAACCGATGTAAGAGTTACCAAAGACGGCGTGCTCATTGCCAATCACGATGCGGATTTCAGAAGATTTTACGGCGTTGATAAAAAGGTAGTTGATACAAACTGGCAGGAGATAAGCCAGCTGAAAAGCAGCCTCGACGGAAACAGTCCGCTGCTGCTGGAAGATATTCTGCGCTTCTGCGCTGAGAACAAGCTTGGAATTATGCTCGACAACAAAATAGCCGGTCTCGATACTGCCCTTTTTACAAAATTGACAAACCTGCTGGATAAGTACCAGCTCCGTGGAACCGCCCTGATGATCGGTACTGACGAATCAACTGATTTTTTTACAGGCAAAATCAGGCTCAGCTGCTCCCGCGCACAGTTGGAAGCCAACCTGCAAAAGTCCGGTTACAAGGTAACCGACTACTTCTTCTTCGAGCGACCTGCCAAGCTGAACGAAGCAGACATACAATGGGCGCGCTCGAAGGGGATTATGACTGTGGCCGCGATCAACAAATACCATTACCGGCAATCCGCCAATATGCTGGCCGACGCTGCCAGAGATTGCCGCCGAATGCTTTCACTCGGCGTAACCCATTTCCAGATTGACTCGGAGTTCCGCAGGTTTCTTGTAGAAGGAATCAAATAGTTTTTCCCGCTGACCTGCCCTATTTATTGTAGATGAATTCCATTAAAACCTTCTTGCTGACCGGATCGATCTGGTATTGGGGATAACCGTCATGGCGATAGGTGTATTCGAATGTAGAAGTCTGGCTATTTTTTTGATTGTTGGTGAATCTGGCAGCAATCACATTATTGATGTTCAGGTTGCTCCAATCAGCAGGGTCGCCTGTGGTGTAGTAGGGGTTCTTTTTGTCGTCGTAAGTATAAACCGTCTGATTTCCTGACTTGTAATCTGTATAATAGCGGTTCTTAATACTCACTATGTTCCCGTTATCGGCCCTTTCTATTACGGTATATGAAAAATAATGGGATTTGTCCTGCGTCCTCCCTTCCCAAACCTGCCTGCCCTTTTTGTCGAAACCAAGTTCCACCGGCTCAGGGGAATAGTAACTTCCCTGCCGTTCTGTACGCTGACTGACTTTGTCATAAGTACCCTCTACATAGCCATTCTCAAATGTTGTCGAACTAGCGAAGTATAGCTCATCGGTAGTAGGATAACCTTCCGGCATGATCCCGATGATATTGATCCAGTATTCGATCTTTGCAATGCCTGCATTTGTATGATACTCATACTTGTGTGATGTATAAACATGTTTCCCATCGCCCGCATACCTTTTCTTTTCGACTAACTTCCCTGATTTATCGTATATAAATTGCTCGTGTCGGAGTCCTCTGCTCTTTGTTGCTACCAGCCGGACATCGCCGGAATATGCTTTTCCAGGTCCGTAGGGAAACTGGCGCATTGTTGTAGCCGGATCACCAAATTCAGGTTTGTCAAACCTGGTAGGGTCGATTTCGACAACAGGGTTAACTGCTCCGCCAGGCGTATTTCCACCAGTCGGAATGATGGTGTACGAAGGGCCACTTTTGTCGCAGGCGAACATGGCACCAAGTAGCATAAAGCAGAAGAAAGATCTCATAAGCAGCGTTTTGCCAGATAAGAAGTTTGGTATGGCAATCTACTGATTGTTTGAATGTTAACGAGCAAATCACATCACTCACAGCGGCGATTTCCTGAAAGTCACCGATCCATTCTGGTCTTTGGTATAAACAGCTATACAATTGGCCCTGAAAGCGGGATCGAAGTTGGGTTCGATGGGGATCAGCTTGGTAGGGGCGGGCTTGGAGGCGTCGAAAAAGTATACTGTCGTACTGCCGTATTTGTTGTAAGGCATCAGTGCACCGTACTTTTCCATTTCTTCCCAGGGGGTACCTTCCACTGTCACTGCATAAATCCGCACGATAGGGCCGGTGTTGTTCTCGTTTCGGTAAACAGCCGCCTCTTTGAAGTTGCCGTCCAGGTCGCTGACACCCGGCTGTGATGTGGAATCGTAAATGATATAGCCCAGCAAAGCGGCCAGCAGCAGAGCGAAAAGGGTTTTTTTGTTTTTCAATTTGTGAAACGTGTTGGTAGTCCGGTAAAGTTAAGACAAGTACCGGGAATGTACCAGCCTGCCACACAAGCAGCGGCAGTTCCAGATTTTAATTACCACTTTCAATTTACATTTCAATGCATTTCATCGCTTTAACAAATTGAATTTCCGTGCAAGGTCAATGATATTATTTACATTGAGTTTTGTGAAAATTCTTTGTTTATGCGTGCTGACTGTTGAGGGGGATATGTCGAGAATAGCGCCTATCTCTTTCAGCCATTTTCCTTCAAGTAACAGTTCAGCCACACGCGTTTCAATCGGAGATAATGTTATTGATCCTTTGATTCTTATTAAATTGGGTTCGTTATTGGTAGTGTAGAGTAATTCGGGGTTAATGTATTTTTTCTTCTTCGCCATTAATATCAATGCACTCTTCAAAGTATCCGAATCTGCATTTTTTGAAATGAATCCATCAGCTCCTGCGCGCAGATAAGTTGCTGCATATATTTTTTCATCAAATCCGGTATTAATCAGAATTCGTACCTGATTGTCGATGCTATTGATCCTCGCAATCATTTTCTCATTTTCACCATCCGGAATTCCAATATCAAGTACAATAAGATCCAGTTTATGAATCGATAAAAATGCTAATCCTTCTTCAAATGTTAAAGCCTGAAATACCTCTGATTGCGGATATATTTCGGCAATAATTAATTTTAATCCAAGATAAACCAATTGATGGTCATCGATGATCAGTACTCTCATTTCGAACTCAAATGAAACGTGGGTTAATCAAAATGTACAAAACACCTCCTAAAAAATTTTCAGGAGGTGTAAAATTTTACTCAACGTTAAAATTGGTGTCCCTAATCGCACGGACTTATTTTGTAACAATCACTTTCTGAGTATGGTAAGATCCATTATCTGAAATAGTTTTCACCATGTACAAGCCGGGAGACAAGCGCGACATATCGATTTTATTATCGCCGTTATTTACCCTTTTCGAGAAAAGCGGGATACCCGTCAGGTTGTAAATGGTGACCTCCGCAACATGGTCTGGGGTATTGCTTTTGACAGTCAGCATATCCCGGACAGGGTTCGGGTGCAGCACTACCTGACTGGTCATTTCAAACCGGACATTTCTTACTGAACTCAAAGCAAAAGTTCCGTCCGCGTCTACCATTTTCAGGCGGTAGAGGTTTTCTCCCGCAAATGGATTTTCGTCTGCAAATTCATAGTGTGTGATAATGCTGCTTTCACCTTTGGCAAGCACGGTACCAATTTGTTCCCAAGCTTTACCATCGTTACTCCGCTGAATTTCGAAACGGTCACTTTGCGTTTCCGCACTTGTTTTCCATTCCAGCTTCGTGCTCTTCACATTTTCAGCCGATTTTGTCGCCGAGAATGAGGTTAATGTAACAGGAAGCGGGTCTATGTTGTAAGTATAAGTGAGACAAACTCCCGCAGATGCAAAGGTTTGCTCCATGCTGGAAGTGTTACCACCTGTCGTCGTGATTGTTTTTGAACCATACGCATTGGCGTTGAAAGTAACATTACCGCTGCCTGTATATTCCACAGGTACCGAGCTCAACGCCTGGTTTGATGTGCCCGCAGAGCTGATATCATAGTAGGTCAGCGTTTGATCTGCATTCAGCACAATGTTTTGGGCAGTGGGTGCGCCTGCGAAGTTTTTCACTGCTTCCAGTGATTGAAAATAGCTGGGACCGTCAAGGTCAATGGCCGCACCTACCCGCAGTGCACGCACATTGGAAGCGGTTGTTGCAATAACCTCGATCATCGGATGCGCCGCCAGTGTGGAGCCGAAAACGGTGACACTATTGAGGATAGCGCTTGGATTGATTTGCTCCGCTTTGGCAACCTGAATGGTTGTTGTCCAGTCTGTTGCCTGGCGTGCGGTTACATTACAGTTTGTGATGGTATTTAAATTTCTGAATAGCTCGATGCCACCATTCGGTGCTGCATTTACACCGTCTGCTGCTGTGAAGCTGTCGGAAGGATTTCCCTGTGGTGCAGTGAAACCGGCGGTAGGGAATTCATAGCTGATGCGGTAAGTAACACCAGGCTGACCTGTCAATGTAAATGCGCCGTTTGCATCCGACATGGCGTAGGAGACAGGCACCAGCGTTTCAGGCGAACCTGGAATGACGCGGCTCAGTCTGGCTACAACGCCGGCAACTTGTTGTGCGCTTCCGTTAACCGTTACGACACCATTAATAAGTGCAGTGTGATCAGATTCGTGGTTTGGTGATGGAAGTACCGGCAGCGACTGCGCAAAGGCGCCAGTACCGGCAGTTAGCAAACCCAGCGACAGCGCCAGGTTTAGCATAATTGATTTTGTAGATGTTGTTTTCATAACTAATTCAACTAATAAAACAATAAAGAAACGTGTGTTGTGTAGAAATACATTGCGAGTTACTTTGATTGCCAAAACTAGTTTTTTTTCCAGCACCGGGAGAGTTTGTTGGAGCAGAAATGGCCAATTTGGACGCATCTCTAAAACAGCTAGAAGTTTTACTACACAGCAGCTGTTTTCACATTATGCGTATTGTAGAAAGAAACGGAAAGTAGGGGTAAAGTTTTGTAAGTTGCTGATAAAGATGTATTAGTGTAGAATAAACTAATCAAGCTTTATATCAATTTCTATTACAAAATCTAATGCAACTGCAAAACATCAGCGTTGGAATGGAGAAGAAATTTAACAAAAATAGACCGGCAATGATGTGCCGATCTATTTTTATTGAACTTAATTATAATTACCAATTAATTACGATTCGAATGTAAATGAGATATGTTCTCTAATTAAAATGAATTTAAAATAGAATGCAACTTTCAATTCGTTCTGATTATAAAAACTATGAAAATGGAAGTACTTTCTATTTTTGAAATCAAATAAATAGCCTACCTCACCCTGGCCACATCGGCCGCGCTGATTTCATCTGAAACCCTTGCAAATTGCTTCCTGGCATAGCTGCTTACTGACGCAAGTTGTTCATCTGTCAAAAAGCTGAATGCAGGCATCGCCTCGCCGGTTGGTGATTGTGAACCTTTCAGGATAAAGCGGATCAATGCATTCTTTTCGCCAGCCAGCCGCCTGGACGTGACGAGTGAGGGAAATGAGCCCGGTACACCTTTTCCGTCCGCCTTGTGACAGGATCCGCAGAAGTTCACATACAAGGAAGCAGCGTCGCTGACTTCATTTTGTGTAGTCTTGCCGGCAGTCCGGGCAGATTTCGGGATCGTACCGGCGCGGGTAATCCGGATTATGCGGTCGTCGGTTTTGACCGGAAAATTGGGGGCCGGATTCCAGTCGTGGTTGCTGGTGGAAATGTAAATCTCTCCCGAGGGCGAAACGCACACATCACGTAGCCTGCCGTACTTTTTGCTGAAAACAATGTCCTCACCGGTAACCTGCTGCTGCTTCGCATCCAGTTTGAGCACCCGCAGGCTCTGGTCTTTCAGGGTCGTGAGCAGTAGTGCATTGTTCCATTCGGGGATATTGCCTTTGTAATAATCCATTCCGGCCGGCGCAATCGTGGGGGTCCATGCTTTTACCGGCGCAACAGCCGAGTCGGGGCAGTTATCCCGCTCTTCCGGCAGATCGCAAAAGCCCGCAATGGCGGGCCAGCCGTAGCTTTTTCTTCTTTGTACCAGGTTCACCTCGTCGTCCGTCGCGTCGCCGTGCTCGGCGATAAAGAGATTTCCGTTAGCCGAGTAGGTAAGTCCCTGCGGCACACGGAAGCCCATTGCCCAGGCGGGACTTCCGGGGTAGGGGTTATCTTTGGGAATGCTGCCGTCGAGGTTGAGACGCAGCACTTTTCCATTGGCAAATGCCGGATCCTGGATCGTTTCCTTGTGTTTCAGATCACCCGTTGCCCAAAGGATTTTCCGGTCTTTGCTGATCACCAGCCGCGATCCGTTGTGGCCCAGGTAGCCCGGGATCTGGTAAAGCAGCTTGGGCGCTACCAGCTTTTTTCCATTGTAAGTATAGCGGACCAGCTTTGATACAATCGCCGAATCGCTCTGAATGTGGCTGTAATTGATAAAAACGTGCGGGTATTTCTGCCAGTCGGGGTGCAGTACCATGCTCATCAGCCCCAGCCGCTTGCGATAATAATCGTCAATCTTCAAAATGTCGATGATCTGTCCCGTCTTAGGGTTGAGCCGGCTTACTTTTCCGTCCTGGTCTGTAAACCAGATCCAGTTATCGGGTCCCCACGCCATATCCCACACCACATTCAGGTTGGTGGCCACGGTTTCCAGTTTCAGGAGCGTCGAGTCGAGCGCGTAGTTTTCAGTTTCAAATTTTGCCGGAAAGTCGCTTCTGAATGCGCGGTAACCCGCCGAAAGCAGGCAGATTGCCAACCCGGCTGCTACCACGCAAAAGCCAAAGAGCCACTTTCTCATTTCGCCGGGCGGTCTTCGAAATAATCATAAAAAACATTCGGCAGCTGGCTTCCGAGCAACAGCCAGTCTTTGGCAACCGGAGCTTTCTTCAAACCTTCCACCCATTCATAATTGAGCTCATAAACGGCGGCTTCAATGCCAAACCTCTCCATAAAACCCTCGCCCAGTGTGCCGGGGTTGCGAAAGCCGGGTTTGGTTGAGCCTTCGGTGTACCAGGTATGCTTTCTCAGCAGCGTGTCCAGTCTGGCCATATTTGCAAGATAGGCGCGGATATCACCATCTGGGCGACTAACGTGCAGGTTGCCGCCATTGTCATTGTGTACATCCAGCGCGAGGTCGGGCTTTTTCTTCGTGTCGACCATTTTGCGCAGCCACTTTTCAAGGTAGAAGTTTTCGGGTGCGATCAGCGAGTCGGCGGGTTTGTCCCACTTGCGGTTGAGGTCGTAACCGTTCGCATTGAAGCGCGTTTTTCCGCGTGCCACCCCGTCTTTATTAGCCATAGGTAAAATGTACACACAGTACCTTTTCAGCCATTTTTTCGACGCTTCATCGTTATGTAAAAGCCTGTCGACGAAGCCTTCGAGTGTCCAGTTACCGCCAGCTTCAAATGCGTGCGCGCGACCGCGGAGAAAGAGTTTTTTAGGCGCTTTTTCATTCCCGACTGTAATAATTTCCAGCGAGCGGCCTTCGGAAGTTTGTCCGATGCGTTCCACTTTTACCAGCTTGTTACTTTTGATTCTGGCCAAAAACTTATCCAGATCGCTGATGCGGTAGGGTTCTATACTGGCAATGTAAACACTCGGCCCATTCATTTTCAGCTTGATCTGTAAACGGTTATCGGACAGGAATTCCGCCGGGCGCGTTTCCCAGGTTTTGTTGTCAAAGGAAACCACGATCGGCGACTGTTTGGAAATCGGGCTGGCGTGGGTATTGTTCCAGATGTTATCGAAGTTTTGCAGGATCACCGTTACCTCCATTCCCGTTTGCGCCTCCACCCTGAAATGCCAGTGGTTGTTCGCGCGATTGTGCGCAAAACGCTCGTGGTCGTAAACCAGGCTGCCCAGTACCCGCCCCTCCGCATCGATTTCCCAGTTCATGGGAGATGCATTTTCAAAACCCGTATTAATAAAAACTTTGGGCATCGCTACTGTATCTGCCTGCACTGCAGGAACACGCAACTCTTCATTTGCAGCAGTTGAAAGCCGGCCTGCAAATGCAGCGGAAACGATCAGCAGCGTGCGCAATAATGCATTACTCTTCATATTGAATAGGATTCAGGGTCAAAAATCAGAATGTATAGCCGGGATTTTGTTTGATACCCGCAGGGTTCACGTCGATCTGCGTCTGCGGGATCGGGAACACAGCATTGAACTCGGCGACTACCGGTGCATTAAAATGTGCATTCATCACGGCTACCTCGCGCCCCGTGCGCACGAGGTCAAACCAACGGTGGCCTTCAAAGCAAGCTCTACCTGCCGCTCGTGCTCAACTGCAAGTGCAAAGGCAGTTTTCGACAAGCCCGCGGGCAGTACTGGCAGTTTGGCGCGCTTTCTCACCGCATTAATTGCCTCGTAAGCTTCTGCGGTAGGTCCATTTCCTGCCTCGTTAATTGCCTCGGCGTACATTAATAACACGTCCGCATATCTTAAAACAACCCAGTTGTTATCGGCATCGCCTTCGGCAAACGGCGTATCGCGGTACTTCAAAGTGTAGGGATCGGCAACGAACTTGCCTGTGGTATTATCCGTATAACCCACCGCCAAAGAGGCTGCCTTCCTCGCGTCACCGGCTTCGTAAGCATTGATCAGGTCGGTGGTAGGAATATTCCGTCCGCCTGCAAACCCAACCTGGATCACGGAGCTACCTGAGTTGCGGGGTGAAAAGTTGTTGTAAAAGCTGCTCCCCGTGCCCGTTCCGCCTTTTTTAAACTGAACTTCAAAAATCGATTCCTGATTGTTCGCATTCGCAGCCGGCCATAATGCAGCATAATCGTCAAGCAGCTTATATGTACCCTGCGCGATTACCTCTTTCAGGATATCCCTCGCTTTGGCATAATCCCGTACCGTGAGATATACCTTGCCGAGCAATGCTTTAGCAGCGCCTTTCGTCGCTCTTCCAACATCATTTCCCGAATAAGTAAGTGGAAGCTGCGCCGCTGCCTCTGTCAGGTCTGTGATAATCTGCGCGTACACTTCCGACTGCGGCACGCGCGCCTGGCTGTAACCTTCGTCGACGGATTTGGTTTCAGACAACACCAGCGGCACGTCGCCAAAGGTGCGTACCATATTGAAGTACATCAGCGCCCGCAGGAATTTTGCTTCACCTATGAGACGCTGGCGCATTGCATCGTCCATCGTTGCGCCGCCAATATGGTCCAGCACCGCATTGCAGGCGAGGATACCGCGGTAAGTATCGATCCACATCAGGCGGATAATCTCGTTTGTCGACGACATTTTAAACTGGTCCAGCTCTGCATCGGGCAGGTTGCCGCCGCCCTCCCAGTTCATCGTATTGTCGGACCGTACTTCTGAAACATTGTAGTAGGCATACCCGTATTCCCCCGGCGAGGCGAGCATTCCGTAAGCCGCCGTGAGCGCAGCCTGCATATCGGAGGCATTCTTGTAAAAGTTTCCGACGTTGGCTGTATCTCTTGGTGAAAGATCAAGGAAATCGGAGCAGCCGGCGGATAAAAATACCAGTGAGGCAAGTGTTATTTTATAGAGTTTCATGATGGCTTTAGTTAAAATGTGAGGTTTACGCCGAGGGTGTAGGTACGTGCCAGCGGGTAGCCGTTGAAATCCACGCCGGGTGTTAGTGAGCTGCTTCCGTTCAGGCTTTGCTCAGGGTTATAACCCAGGTATTTTGTAAAAGTCAATGCATTTTGAACTGAAAGACTTACACTTGCCTGCTGCATAAAAATGGCTTTGGCAGCTTTCTCTGGCAATGCATACCGCAGGTTCACGTTCCGGATGCGGAAGAAAGAAGCGTCTTCCACAAGCAGGCTCGATACATAGCTCACATTTCCTCCGGTGGGCGACACATTGGCGCGTGGCGTGCGGCCATCACCAGGATTTTCGGGCGACTGCCAGCGGCCGAGTACATCCTTGCGGCTGTAACTTCCATTCACCAGACCGATGTTTCTGCGCGATCCGTTCAGCAGTTGGATACCCTGCACGCCGTCGGCAAGAATGCTGAGGTTCAGTCTTCCATAGCTGAAATTGTTGGTGATACCGTAGAAAAAGTCAGGACTGTTGTCGCCGATAATGGTAACGTCACTTGGCGTGATTACGCCGTCGCCATCAATGTCGCGGAATTTTAGGTCGCCCGGGCGGGAGCCTGTGCTTCCCTGTACCACCGGACTGTTTTTCACATCTTCCGCATCGCGGTACACACCAATCGCATCATATCCCCAGAAGCTGCCGATAGGCGAACCGATCTTTGTAATGTGCGTATTTGGACTGAAAGAAGGACTTTTCGAGATAATCGCATTGCCTGACGGGCCGAGCTTGACAACCTTGTTCTTGTTGAAAGAGATATTGAAGCTTGTCGACCATTTGAATGCACCTGTGAAATTTTTAGAGTTTACGCTGAATTCCCAGCCGCGGTTGTTCAGCTTGCCGATATTCTGTAGTGCCGTTTCGTAGCCGGTGGAGGCAGGTACTGGTACATTCAGCAGCAGGTCGGTGGTGTTTTTGTTATAATAATCAATGGTGAATGTCAGCCTGTTTCTCAAAATCCCGAAATCAACCCCGATATCCAGCTGGTGCATAACTTCCCAGCCAAGCTGCTCGTTGGTAATGGAGCCTGGATATAGTCCATAAGCGAGAGTGCCTGTGCCCGCGCCCAGGCTGTACCGGCGGTTGGAAAGCAGACCAATGTGATTGTAATTACCGATCGTATTATTACCCGCCAAACCGTAGCTCGCACGGAATTTAAGGTCGGTTACCACTTGCTGGCCTTTCATGAATTCTTCTTCCGACAGGTACCAGCCCACCGAAGCAGAAGGGAATGTACCCCATTTGTTACGCGCGCCAAACCGGGAAGAACCATCGCGGCGGACCGTCGCAGAAAGCAGGTACTTGCTTGCAAAAGTGTAGTTAACACGACCCAGGTACGACAGCAGCGACCATTCCGAAACGCCCGTTCCACCGGCAGTCACCTGACCAGCATTGAGGGTAGGTACGAGGTCAGTCGGGAAGTTGGTGGCAGACATGGAGGAATATTCAGACTTGGCTTTTTGGGAGGTAAAACCAGCCAGCAGATCGAGCTCGTGTTTTTCGTTAAATGTCTTTTTATAAGTCAGGATATTCTCATTAAGCCAGTTGAGGTCGCGGATACTGCTTGCCGTGGCGCGCGCCTGCACCGGAGCAGGTACTCCGTTCCAGCCCAGGTTGGACGGGTAAAAAGCGGCTTGCCGCGAATCGGCATAATCCAGACCAAAAGAAGTGCGGAATTTCAGACCGTCAATGATATCGATCTCGGCATACACATTGCCCAGCGTTCTGAAAAAGGACTTTTTGTCTTTGATTTTGCTGGCAATTGCAACCGGGTTGTCAATCACACCGATATTATAAGGTGAAGGCCCGAGTAAAGTAGTGAAAGAACCGTCGGGATTGTAAACAGGTACGGTAGGAGGGAGCGACAGCGCCGAGCCGAGTATCCCGCCTGTAAAAACCTGGTCTTCAACCGGCAATAGTTTATTGGACGAAAATGAAGGCGATAAGTTCATTCCAACCTTCACGTTTTTAGAAACGCGGTGATCCAGGTTAATGCGTGCCGAGTAGCGGTCGAAGCCCGTATTCATCACGATACCATCCTGGCGGAAATAGGCGCCTGACATAAAAAGCTGCGTTTTGTCAGTTCCGCCCGCTATCGAGAGCTGGTAATTCTGAATGGGCGCAGTTACAAAAACCTCATCCTGCCAGTCGGTACCTTTGCCGAGCGACTGCGGGTTCTGGAACATTTCAGGGATCTGTAAATTGGCTGGACGCGCGCTGTTTGGGTCGGTAGCTTTGCCGCCGCGGTCTACCCACGCATTGTTCCGTGCTTCGGTGTTAAAGGCTGCATATTCGCTGGCATCCAGCATTTCAATCTTGTTCGCCACTTCCTGAACTCCGAAGTAAGCATCGAACTGCACGACCGACTTGCCCGACTTACCGCGCTTGGTAGTAACCAGTACCACCCCGTTACTTCCCCGCGAACCGTAAATGGCCGCCGCAGAGGCATCTTTCAATATCTCGATGGATTCAATGTCGCTGGGGTTAATGGTGGAAAGTGCATTGAAGCTGCCGTTGAAATCGGCGGATACGGGAAAACCGTCAATTACATAAAGCGGCTCATTACCGGCGCCTATTGATCCTGTTCCGCGCACACGCACCGACACCCCGCCGCCCGGCGCGCCTTTGGTTTGCGCTACATTCACACCTGCAATTTGTCCGCCCAGCGCCTGGTCAAGGCTGGTAACCGGCTGATTCGAAATACTTTTCATCGGCAGCGAAGCTACCGAGCCCGTAATGCTGCTTTTATTCTGGGTACCGTAGCCGACTACAACCACGTCATTCAGCGATTTGGTGTCCACCGACATGCCGAAACTGATTTCCTGCCTGCTGCCGACAGCAATTTCCTGGCTTTTATACCCTACAAAACTGGCGATCAAAACCAGCGACTCCTGCGCAGCTGTTTCAGGTATATTCAGCCTGAATTCTCCATTGGCATCGGAAGTAGTCCCGTTCTGGGTGTTTTTCACGAGAATGCTCACGCCCGGGAAAGGGTTGCCGTTTTCGTCGGTTACCCTTCCGCGGATCAGCCGGTCGAGGCTGTGTGGCGGCTCTTCAATGCTCCGGTAGTTGAGCTGGATATTCGGTTTGATCTCCGGCGTTTTTACAGGTACCAGATTTTCCTGTGACTGTCTTTTAGGGACTGCTTTCAGTACAATGTTCTGGTTGAAAATCTTGTAAGAGACCGGAAGATCCTGGAACACAGCGCCGAGCGCCTGGTCGATATCTGCATTCTTCACCTTTACCGAGACTTTCTGGCCTTCGGGCAGGTCGAGCTTGTCGTACAAAAACAGGTAATTCGTTTGCTTCTCAATCGTTTTCAGGACGCTTTTCAGCGGTGTGTTTTTCGCATGGATCGAAATCTTCTGGCTGAAACCATCAGCCGTGACCTGCGAGAGTGTTACGATCAGCAAAAGCATTATCCGGGTCATCGCGATACAAATTTGTGCAGCAAGATAAGGCCGCTTACGACCTGCCAGGCAGGGTAAGTAGTGGTTTTTCATAAAAATTAAAGGTTTAGGATAGTTTAAACGTAATACTATATACGCGCTTATTGGTCGATGATGATCTGCTTGTTATCCAGCTTGCAGTTTACACCCGCATACCGGAGCATACCTACAATTTCCGACAGGCTAACCTGCCTTGACACGCGTCCCGTGAACTGTTTCAGGGGAATTTTTCCATTGTAATTGATCCTGACATCATACCAGCGGGATAGCTGGCGCATTACTTCTTCCACGCTCGCATCCTGGAAGTAGAACTCGCCGTTCTTCCACGCAACTGCTTCTTCAACAGGTGTGTACTTTGTTTTGATCTGCCCCGTGGCCAGGATCGCAGCCTGCTGGCCAGGTTTGAGGCGGGCATTCTGGCCTACATTCTTGATGTCGACAGAACCCTCCACAAGCGTTGTTCTGGAAGCGCCTTCCTCAGGGTACGCCATGATGTTGAAGCTGGTGCCTAGTACCAGTACTTCCGATTGGTTGAACTTCACCCTGAACGGTTTGCGCTTGTCTTTGGCAACTTCGAAATAAGCTTCGCCGGTAATCTCAACCTTCCGCTCCGAAGCTGCAAATGCCGACGGGAACCGGATCGACGAAGACGCATTCAGCCACACCTTGCTGCCGTCGGGCAGGCGCACCTGGTACTGGCCGCCTTTCGGGGTCGATAGCGTGTTCATGCTGATCGTACCGGTTCGTTCGTCTGCTTTTGCGTTGTACACCAGGATACCCTCCTGTGCTTTCCTGATTTCGGCATTACCTTGTCTCGCGACAAAGCCGCTTTCTACCTGGTCCAGCGCAATCGCCGAGCCGTCGGACAGGGTAAGCAATGCTTTGTTGCCGCCTGGCTTCACGTCTGCTGTGTGCGTAGTACCGGCTACTGAAACGCTTT
>NZ_JBHYGF010000601.1:0-18125 GCF_051859145.1 Dyadobacter sp. | reverse complement strand
TTACAACGATTACCGAACCGCGAAAAATGGCTTGTTATTGTGGCATTGTACCTTTCGATCATCAGTCGGGAACTTCGATCCGAAAGCAGCCCAAGGTATCAATCTATGCCGATAAAAGTATGAAAAGCATTCTGCATCTGGCAGCTATGAGTGCCATCAGGTTCGATAACAAACTAAGAACCTACTACCTAAGAAAAGTAGCCGAAGGCAAGAACAAAATGTCGGTCCTAAATGCAGTCAGAAACAAAATCGTCCACATCATCTTTGCCCTAATAAAAAACCAAGCAACCTATAACGATCACTTGGTTTTATCATAGAAATCAGGGTGACAAATGTTTTAACAGGGTGACAAGCTTCTAAGCTTAAACTTACAAAGCTATAAAAGCCGACAGCTCTCGGCCGAAAGCCGAAGTCCCCTAAACCACAAACGCATCACTCTCCACATACGCCTTAATCAGCGCGTCTTCGCCTTCTGCTCCGGCTTTGGAGTTACCGTGCTCCATTCCCATGATGAAAGATTTATTTTCCTTCTTGCTGCGGTCGTAGATGTATTTGAAGATGTTTTTGTAGTTGATCTCACCCGTAGTTGGCTCTTTTCTGCCTGGTTCGTCCCCGATCTGGAAGTAATCGATTTCACTCCATGTTTTATCAATGTTGTAAATCAGGCGGCCTTCGTTTTTCTGCATGTGGTAGATGTCGTACAGTATCTTGCAGGATTTGCTGTTAACACCGCGGCAGATTTCGTAAGTCTGCTCGGAGGTGCGAAGGAATAAATTTGGCGAGTCGCTGAGCGGCTCTAAAACCATCACTAGTCCGTGTGGTTCCAGTATCTCTGCGCCGCGGCGTAATGCATCTATCACATTGCCGGTTTGTACGCCGATTGGCAGGTTTCTTTCAAAATCGCCAGGCACTACCGTCATCCATTTTGCATTGACGCGCTTGGCAACTTCAACCGCTTTTTTACATCCATTCAGGAAAATATCAATATACTCCTGCTTTCCTGCTGCCAGCGTGTTCGCTCCGTTGCCGCCTTTGTCAACCACAAAAACGCCCATTTGCATACCCAAGCGGTTCATCTCCTTCGCGATTTTCTCTTGCTCCTGCACTGGTCTGCCCATCATACCATTATCTTCCAGTGCCATAAATCCATTATCAGCCATAAATTTCAGCTGATCAATCACATCTTTTCCAGCTTTGTTCTGGAACATTCCAAAATGCGGTGCGTATTTAAGCTTGAACTGGTTTTTGGCAGTGGGCGCAGTTGAACCGGCAAATGCATTTTGAGCTGCAACAGCGGCACCTGCCAGACCTAATGTAGATTTTACAAAATTTCTACGAAGCATATTTTTCGTTAGTTATGTTTAGGATGTAAAGAAATTGGAAAAGACAATTTACCTCAAAACTGCCTCCATTATTTTGTAAAAGCGTTTTTAGACTAAGATCTGCGACGACGTCGGCGCTCTTTTTTCGAAGCCGGTTTGGCAGGTGCCGCCTCTGCTTCTTCTACTTTCGGCTTGGGGAAATAAGGAGCAAGCTGCGCCTTGATTTCCTCCCTGAATGCATTTCTTACACCATCTAGCGCAGCTTCTTTTACACCTCCTGCAAGCCTGTCTTCATTCAGCAGCTTCACAACCGCCTCTTCACCCGGCCAGCTCGCACCCAGGAATTTGGCTGCATTCTCACGCACCTGCGCCGATTCATTCGGATCAACCGCCATAGATCTCAGCAGATACACGGATTCACTGCTGCCGACCGTCTGAAACGAAGCCAGCAATGCGATTTTCCGCGCGTCGTTCATAGCAGCCAGTTTTTCATTTACGTAGCTGATACCCGCCTGTTCAAGCAGCAATGCGCCTGCATCTCTTCCCAGTACTTCGTTCGATTTGTCAACAGCCATTTTAAGCAGCCTGTCATTCTCAGATTCCAGTTCGTACCGCGTCATCAGATCAATGTAGTGCTCGGTCCCGTAGGTTTCGTCCAAGAGCTTGTTGAGTGCAGTTAATCCTTGCTGTGAGTTGGTTACGAAAGATTTGTCCAAGTGCAGCAATGCCAGCTTGCTCACTTCAATGCGGTCGCTGGAAGGTACCGTGAGTACATTCAGCAAAGCTTGGGATTTTTCATAACCCGCCCGGAAAAAGTCAAATGCACGGAAATACCTTAACCGGCTTTTGAAAGCAACAGAAGTATCCGCAGCAGCCTCGGTGAGGTACGGAATCGCCTGGCGCGTGCGTGCCAGCCAGACAATATCTTTTCCCGCGTCGGTCGCAGTTGACTTTCCTTTTTGTCTTTCGAGCCAGGCCGGAAAAATCCGCTCCCACTGGTCGAATGCACCAATACTTAAAGCCTCCACAGTCCAGCGGTCATTTCCTTTATACTGTATCTCAAAATGCAACCAGACATCCAAAGCTTCATAAGTATGGTTATGGTTGATTGCCAGTGCGCATTCCCTTCGCACCTGGGGATCAGGATCAGAGGTAAGTCGCTTGATATACTCTGTTGGATCGCTGTTGCGCTGCCTCACTGCCCGCAATGCGGTTATTCTGATATTCGGGTTTAAATGGCGGAACCCTATATCCAGACTTCTGTAATTAAAACCTTCGATCCGGTTCAAGACCCACAACGCACGTGCGCGCAGCTTTGGATTTGCATTATATTGATTAAACAGTTCTTCCAGATAAGGCTCCGCAGCCCAGCCGTGTTTCACACACGCATTCCAGGCGAGGTAACGCATCGACAGGTTAGGACTTTGAAGCGCCTTCACTGCTTCTTCCGGTTTGCTCAGATCAAAAACGGGTGTAGTATAAGGTGTACCCTGTGGCGCGATCCTGAAAATCCGTCCCCGGCTTCTGTCTTTCATTTTATTGGAACCGATAACGGGATCATACCAGTCAGAAATGATCAGCGAACCATCGGGCGCAACGCAAACGTCCGTTGGCCTGAACCATTTATCGCGGGTACCTTCCACGATCGGATCCATTCCTTTTGACTTATATCCTGCTCCATCATTTTCCACCGGAAACGCACTTACATAACGCTGGCCGGCATCGGCGAGCAGGATCTGGTCCCAATAGCGCCTTGGCAATAGCTCTCCTTCGTAAATGGTCATTCCCATCGGAAAGCCTGAACCTGTTTCAAGCAGATTGGGTATTACGCCCGGATCATTCTGGTGCCAGTGACGACGCGGCACTTCGTCTTCCAGGTTCGTGCGGTTAAGCCGCCAGCTTGCGCCCGTCATTTCATCTATATACCCGAAATTGCCATTTTCCATTACATAAGAAACCCGGTCGCCGCCATTTCCAGGCTCTTCCTGGTCCGACTGCCACATCGTCCCGTAACTATCCACTGCTACTTCGAAACCGTTGCGGAAGTTCTCCGCCATGATTTCCACTTTGGTAAAATCCTGCTCACAGCGAAAAACCACCCCTTGTTTGAACTGGCGAAAATCAATGGGTCTTTCATATTTATCCAGCAGCGGCCTGTCCTGCCCGTCCACGAGCTGCCTGCCTGCATTTCCAAAATTGAAGTAAAACTTACCATCGGGCCCGAAAACAAATGCATGTACACCTGCGTCACTCTGGGCACCTCCTATTCCTTTGAACAAAATTTCTTTGGTATCAGCCTTATCGTCACCGTTGGTATCTGTAAAAAGCCACACGTACGGACTTTGCGACACGATTGCCTTATTGCCCATAACCCAAATCCCCAGCGGCGCATTGATCTCCGGCCCCTGGTAAAACACTTTGGTAACATCTGCTTTACCATCACCATCTTTATCTTCCAAAATCATGATCCGGTCGCCCATACCAAGCTCCGACTTTCCATTTACAGCAGGTCGGTAATTGTAAGCTTCACAAACCCACACCCTGCCGCGGTGGTCCACATCGATATTAATGGGATTAATCACATTCGGCTCCGATGAAAAGAGTGTTGCCTCCAATCCGTCAGCGACTTTGAGCCCCGCCACTGCATTTCTGGAAAACCTTTTTTCAGGTTCAGAAAGCAATGCATACGCACTATCGGGACTGATAATAGCTACGGAATCAACCGTTGTTGAATCGGCAACTTGACAAAAACCGTAAGCAGGAAGGAGGAATGTAACTACGGTAAAAAGGAATGCAGACTTAAAAGAATGGAATGGTTTCAAAACGACCTCGGATAATTCAGACTCTCAAAAAACATTTAAAAATACCTGATGTTTCCTGAATAAGGAAGAGAAGTTTTGAACATGGGCTGTTAAAATGGAAAGTATTTTGTTATATCAAAAACGATTTAACTTTAATATTAACTTAATGAAAGATCTGTTTGAAAGATTAAGCGAGGCAAGCAGCCTGGAAGATTATGAAGCAGCAAGCAAAGCTTGCCTTGACTATTTTCCGATAGCAACGGAAAGCGAGCGTTTGGAGATTAGAAAAGTAATAATTGCCAAAGGTGATGAAATAATGCTAAAAGCCCGGGAATCTCGTCAAAAAGCGGCTGAACTTATCGCAGAGTAAGAGATCTCTGAAATAGATTCCATTATTCCAAGTTTCGCACTCCGTGCCTATTTCTTCTTCAACCCACTCAGATAATCCACTAAACTCACCAACTCGTCGGTGGTCATTGCGTCCTGCAGACCAGCCGGCATCATGGAATCTTTGAGCTGTTTGATGGATTTCACTTTCGACATTTTATATTCCTGTGTCGATCCGCCCGGGAATTTTAGGATCAAGTCGGTTTCCGTTTTGCTCGCTACAATCCCCGTTACCACAGATCCATCTTTGAAAGTCACTTCAAAACCTTCATAGCCAAATCCGATACCTGCGCTCGGCTCGAATATCGCCGCATACTGTGCTTCCTTCGGCAACTTGCTTCCTATCTCGGATAGTTTCGGACCAAAATCCATACCCTCCCCATTCACCTGGTGGCATACCGAGCAGTAATTAGTAAAAACCTGCTTACCCTTTGCAGCGTCGCCTTTCAATGCGATCAGTTCCTTTGTTTCAGGGTGCTTGCGTGCGGCTACTGCACTGCCTTCCATGTACTTTGCTGCTTCCGTTTTCACCGATTTCCGCCACGCGCCGCTGAGTCCTTTTACAGCTGCAACTTTTACTTCACCTTCCAGCTTACCCTTTTTCAGCAATTCAAGAACTTCATCTTCCCCGCTCATCGTGCCGCCCAGCGACTTCGCCGCCACAATGCGCTGCGATAGCGGATATTTTTCGTCAGTAGCGACCTTCTTCAAAATTTCAAGCGTCTCCTTTCCACCCCCGGATTTAAGTGCAGCAAGGATCTGCTCGCTTTTTGCATTATCCCCACCTTTAATCGTATTCCAAACCAGATCCGCGCCGCCCTGCTTCATTAATTGCGTCGCTGCAGCTGCCCCATTCCTCGTTGCCGACTGACTCACCGCCATATCCATTAAGCGCTGGTTTTCAGAAGCTAACTCGTATTTTGTTACCAGTTCAAGATAGGCTGGGGTACCGTAAGAAGTATCCAGCATTTTCTTCAATGCCGCCATTGCTTCCGTATTTTGTTTTACAAAAGCAGGGTCAAGGTGCCGCAATGCGAGCTCATTTACCTTTTCCTGATCCGCCCCTGATCCTTTCATGATTTTCAGCAATGTCAGCGATTTTTCATTCGGCGCCTCATTGAAATCGAATGCACGGAAGTAACGCAGCCTGCTTTTCAGATCCACATTCGGATCACCTGCGAGTGAAGCGAGCAGCGGCAGAGATTCTTTCCCGCGCGACCGCCATACGATATCTTTTCCTGCCTGGGTTGCGATCGGGTTTGTACCCGCTTTGGCTTTCCACGCATTGAAAAAGCTGTCCCACTGTCCATCTGCCCCGATACCCAATGCTTCCAGGTACCACCGGTCCTTTCCATCGTATTGCTTTGCCAGTTCAGCCCAGAGTTCAGCGGATTGGGGGTTTGTATTATTGTGTAAAATCAATGCGCATTCTCTTCGAACCTGTGCGTCTTTGTCTTTTGCTAAAATCCTGATATACCCTGTCACATCAGTGCCTTTCACTTCACTTGCCGCCCGCAAGCCTGCAATACGCATATCGGGGTTCAGATCCTTAACCGCCAGATCAATATTCTTCTTGCTTGCAGCAGGCCATTTACTCAAAATCCAAAGTGCCCGCGCACGCATCCTGTAATCTGCTTTTTTGTCTTTAAATAACTTTTCCAAAGCAGAAACTGCCTGCGCCTGCATTTTTTCCAATGCATTCCATGCTAAGAACCGAACCGAAAGGTTGGGACTTTGCAATGCTTCTACTGCGCCGACTGCGGTTGTAAAATCTGCTTTTTTAATGCGATAAGGTGTGTTTGCCGGCGCAATGCGGTAAATCCTGCCGCGCTGCTGGTCACCGGCCTGGTGCCCACCCACGCCCGGATCGTACCAGTCGGAGACGATCAAAGATCCGTCGGGAGCCACGCAAACGTCACTTGGGCGGAACCATTGATCTCTTTTCCCATCGACGATATTTACAATTTTAGCTGTATAACCCGCGCCTGATTTTTCAACCGGGTACGAGCGCAATACATTATGCCCCGGCTCGCAGTGGATCATCTGACCATAAAATTCTTTTGGCAGTAGCTTGCCTTCATAAACCACCATTCCGGTAGGCGAGCCAGAGCCTGTTTGCAGCAGGTTTGGAACTACGCCCGGATCATTCAAATGCCAGTGGCGGTACGGAATGGAGTCTTCCATGTTGGTGCGGTTGGCACGCCAGCCCGCGCCGGTCATTTCGTCGGTGTAGCCGTAATTTCCGTATTGCATGACATAGTTGATCCGGACACCTTTATTTCCGTCATCGTCGTTGTCAGACTGCCACATTGTACCGTAACTATCAACCGCCACCTCATAATTATTCCTGAAATTATTTCCCAAAACTTCAATATTGGTAAAATCGGGATCGCAGCGAAAGACCATTCCCTGCTTCAACTTTTTGAAATCAATTTCCTTCCCGTCTTTATCGACAATAGGCTTTCCTTTGCCGTCGAGCAACTGACCGCCTTCATTTCCAAAATTGAAATACAACTTTCCGTCCGGCGCAAAAACGAATGCGTGCATACCGTGATCGTGCTGCTCGCCCCCTACTCCTTCAAAAAGCACTTCTTTTTTATCGGCCTTTAAATCACCATTTTCATCTGTAAAAAGCCACACGTACGGACTTTGTGAAACCACCACTTTATTGCCCATTACCCAAACTCCCAGCGGCGCATTGATTTCTTTGCCCTGATAGAAAACAGTGCTTTTGTCTGATTTCCCGTCTCCGTCAGTATCTTCCAAAACCATAATCCTGTCGCCCTCATTCTTGGTCGGATTTCCATTGATCGCGGGACGGTAGTTGTAAGCCTCGCAAATCCAAACCCTGCCCAGCTCGTCGACATCAATATTGGTCGGATTGGTGATCATCGGCTCGGACGCGAACAAGGTAGCTTCCAGTCCATTGGTTACCTGCAAACCAGCCACAGCGTATTTAGGCGACCGTTTTTGCGTTTCCGTAAGATCTTTATAAAGACTATCGAGCGTGGCGCTCTGTAACGTACTGGGATTAGATCGCTGGTAAGTAGCGATGGTCAGACCAGCCAGCAGGCAAACTGCCGGAAATAGTATCAGGGATTTTTTTAAGTTCATGGGGTGAAATCGTGGGGATCCGAAAGCCGGACCCTGTTGTGTGATCCTTACATTAAAGATTACTATTTTTAGAGTATAAGAGACAATCCACCTGTCATTTACTATCATGAACAAGACTTTTTTTTCCATGATCGCGGCTGCTCTGGCACTACCTGCAGCAGCCCAAAAAATTCCTTCACCTGACATTCAGATCAAGACCGCTGTGCTCGCCGCACCCTCGGAAAAGCAGGCGGGCGCAAAGGTTTACGGCTATTCGGCTGACGGGACATTTACTGTACTTCGCGAGGGAACAAACGATTACGTCTGCCTGGCTGACGATCCCAAAAAGGCTGATATTGGTGTTTCTTGCTACCACGCTGACCTGGAACCATTCATGGAACGCGGGCGGGTTTTGACAAAGGAAGGTAAAAACGCGAAAGAAATATTTAATACGCGGGAGAAAGAAGCAAAAGATGGAAAACTGCGCATGCCCAAGCAATCTTCCACACTGTTCGTACTATCAGGAACAATGGATAATTACGATGCTGCTACGGGAAATCTGAAAAATGGCTACCTGCGTTACGTGGTCTATATTCCGTTTGCTACTGCGGAAAGTACCGGTCTTCCATTGAAACCCGATGTACCCGGAATGCCATGGATCATGGATCCAGGCACGCACCGCGCACATATTATGATCAATCCGGCAAAACCCTGAGCGGAAAGCAATTATTCTATCGATTTCTTTTGCTGAGCAATTTGCATTAGTATAAATTTTATCTCGACAGGTGATAGGTTTAATCCATTTTAAAATTTTACTTTGCAATCCAAAGTACTTTTCAAAACAACAACCTATGAAAAATACACCTACCAGAACGCCTGAAATCCCGGAAGTTTACGAAACCGACATGCCCCATGAAGCGCTTACGAATGCATACCCGGCAGCCGACTTCGACTACTTTATCGGATTAGGTTGCCTCGCGCTAAACGCTGCCGCGCTCCTGCTCTCACAAAAAGGTGTGTTTTTCAATGATGTATTGCCGGGCTCATTCATTCTTCCGTTTGCGGTTTCTGTGGTGTATCTGGTGATGCTATTAGCGAAAGGCAAAGTGCGGTTCATTTGGAAAAAACAGCCCGCGGAGTATCTGCCGCACCGGCTGGTGCTGGGTTATGTTTGGCTGGTCAGCTGTTTTACATTCAACCGCGCCATGCCCATTTTCAATGAGTCTGCGGACTGGCTGAGTGTACTAATCGTCATTTCTGCATTCGGCGGCATTTGTTATACCTGGGAAAAGGCGCTCCCTGCATTTCTCAGAAGCACCTTATTCTTCCTTCTTGCAGTAGCAGCAGTTCTGTGGTGCTACTACGCTATTTACCTATACAGAATTTATTTGGCCGGTCTGCTCTTTCTGGTTTTTCTGGGTTTATCAGCTCATGCTTTCATCCCGCTCCTGCTTGCGATTTCGCATATCAGGCTCCTGCATGCAGCGTGGAACAGCTACCGGTTGCCGATTTTGGCTGGCCTGATCATTCCATTGCTTTTTGTAGCAGGACACTGCATTCGTTGGAATACACTGAACGAGAAGATCCGGAACCAGATTATCGAAAACTCAATCCGCGGCGATAGTGATTTGCCAAAATGGGTCTCACTGGGGCAGGTTATTGATACGGACCGGATTTCTAAACAAATCATAATGGGCGGCCTGGTGTACCAGATATCAGGTGATTTTTCAAGTATTATGCCAAATACGCTAAACATGGAAATGTTGTCAAAACACGATCCGCTCGTATTGATCGCTTCGCTTTTCACAACCAAACCCGACCTGAGCCAAAAAGAAAGGGTCAGCTTACTCGATGTTTTATATGGCACCAGGCATTTTACCCAGGAAAGATTATGGTCGGGCAGCGATCTGGTGACAGCCCGTGTGCATACCAATGTGCGATTGTACCAGGAATTCCGGCTTGCCTATACCGAGAAGACGATCAGCATTCAAAGCAATGCATCCTCCAAATTCCAGCAGGAAGAAGCACTATTCACCTTTCACCTGCCGGAAGGTTCAGTAGTGAGCTCGCTTTCATTATGGATCAATGGCGTGGAGCAAAAAAGTCACCTGACCACCCAGAAGAAAGCTGATTTGGCCTATAATACCATCGTGGGAATAGAAACACGTGATCCTTCTGTGGCGCATTGGCAGGAAGGTAATACGGTAAAATTGAAAGTTTTTCCATGTACAAGTGTTGAAAACCGGAGGTTTAAAATCGGTATTACCTCGCCACTTGCATCAGAAGCAAATCAGCTGGTTTACGAAAATATCTGGTTTGAAGGTCCGACTGCCGAGCGTGCGTCAGAGCTTTTATCGCTGAACTTCTCCGATGAACCGGGCGACATTCACTTGCCTTTTAAAACACAGATGAAAGATCCGAAGAATGTTGTTTTCAATGGAAAATACCAGCCTGTGTGGAAAGTCAGGTTCGCCGCGCCGCCTTTGTCGAAGACAGTGTTCCAGTTCAATGGAAAATCATACAAGGCGGTTCCTGTTCAGGTTGTAACGGAAGTTTTCACACCTGCTGCCATTTACCTGGATATCAACAAAGCCTGGTCCAAAGCCGAGTTTGACAAAGTCCTGGAACTGACCAATGGAAAGCCGGTGTATGTTTTTAACAACCAAATGGAGCCACTTACAGCCGAAAACAGCAATAATGTCTATGAAAAATGCGCGACGCGCAACTACTCTCTTTTCCCTATTCACCTCATTAAAAACCGGCATCATGCACTTTTGGTCACCAAAAGCGATGGAAATTCGCCTAACCTGAAAGATCTTGCAGGAAGTGGATTTTCAAAATCCATTGCCAGCGATACTCAGTCCGTCAGGCTTCGCACCTTTAATTTGGGCGAAGAACTTTCTCCATACCTCAAAACAATGCAGGAGCTGCGAATGATCAGAAACGAGCAAGCAAGCCTGGCGGTAATTGAGAGAATGCTGGCATCAAAGCAGTTTCCGGCAGATCCTGAGTCTGACCAGGCTGCATTAAAAATCGGGAACTCCGGAATGATCATTGTTGAAAGCGACGAGCCGGTGCAAGATACCGCGCCTGACCACCTGCTTCGCTTATATGCTTACAACCACATCATGCAGCAAATCGGCCGGACTTACCTCAACGGTCATTATCAGCAAGATTCTGCAAAGGTAGCTGCATTGGTTCAAGAAGCAGATCAGGCGTATATCGTCTCTCCCATTTCCAGCTTGATTGTGCTGGAAAGTCAAAAAGACTATGACCGCTTTGATATCAGAAAAAGCAAGAAGAGCCTGGACAATGCTGCGCTGAGATCTTCGGGTGCAGTACCGGAGCCACACGAATGGGCCCTGATTATCCTGTTTGCATTGCTGGTCACCTATTATACATTCAGGAACTATGCACGTTGGTAAGAGGCACCTACCCCTATTTATTCTCGCTGCATACGTGATGTTATTTGCGTACTTACTTGCGAGGGGCTACCTGCAGGCGGACGCAACCAGCCTGATTGGCGCGGGATTAATCCCATTTGTTTTACAAAATAAAAGAGCGCCTGGTAGAAGTATTTTCCTCGGCTTGCTGGTTGCCGCATTGATCCTCACCTGCTTTTTCAGGAACGAACAGACTTTCCGGTATTTACTGCTGGTATCCGCTGCTTTGTTTGTAGTCCGGCACTTTTACGGAAAGATCAGCCTGTTGCTCGTCGCTTTGCTTGTGATTATCTCACCACTTTTCAAGTACGTTTCCGAAGTTTTCACATTTCCGATCCGCCTGAAACTGAGCGAATGGGCGGCTGCTATGATGCAGGCAGGGAACATACCAGTTACTGTCTCAGGAAACATCATTGAGATGAATGGCGCAGGATTCTCGGTTGACCCGGCTTGTATGGGACTTCAGACGACAGGCTTTTCACTTCTTGCCGGCATTTTTCTGATCGCGCACGAGCAACGTAAAACGCAAAAAACAGTAATACCAGCTCTGCAACTAGCGATTCTGATCGCTGCCTTTGTGCTCAACATTTTCAGCAATCTGATCCGGATCGTAACATTGGTGGCTTTTCATATCAGTCCCGAAAACCCGCTGCATGATTGGGCGGGCATAATATGTTTGCTTGTTTACGTTTGGGTTCCGCTTTCGTTTCTGATCAGGTACCTGCATTTAAATTACGGTACAACTACCTGCCAGGGCGCGCGGCCGGAATGGGAACCTGCCGGAAAACTCCTAATTGTCCATTTGGCTGTATTGGTCTGTTGCATGTATTGTGTTTTCCACAAACCACCTGTTTCTGCAAATGTGAAAGCAGCGGCGGTTAGTATCCCACCGGCTTACAAAACGGATTTGATGAAAAATGGGGTGATCCAATGCAAGAGCGAGCAGGCACTTATTTACATCAAGCCCATTGCCGCATTTTTCACAACCGAACACAACCCCGCTATTTGTTGGACCGGCTCGGGTTACGAACTCGCCTCTATCCGGGAGAAGTACTTTGGAAATCAGAAAATTTACGTAGGCACACTCAGGAAAGGAAGTGATCATTTGCAGACTGCCTGGTGGTTTTCGAGTGATCGTCATATTACCATCAGTCAGCTCGACTGGCGCTGGAAAGCAATGCGGGGCGAAGGTAATTTTCGGCTGATTAACGTCACTGCTGAAAGTGAGCAGGACTTAAATTTGGCAGTGCGCACGTGGTTGAAGACCATTTGAGGGTATATTGCGCCTACCGCAGCCTTTTCGATGAAAATTTGAACCCATGAAAACGATCGCACGGATTCTTTCGGCTTGGAGCCTTACCTTACTTTTTTACCCTGTTATGGCACAAACAGAAACCATTAACCTTTGGCCGGAAGGCAAGGTACCTAATTTCAAAAGCAGCAGCATTCAGGAAAAATCCGAGACAGATGCACAAGGTATCCTCAGAATCAGCGGCGTTACCGTTCCGACGATCACTGCTTACATTGCTCCGAAAGACAAAGCGACCGGCGCAGCTGTGATGATCTGTCCAGGCGGTGGTTACGGGATCCTGGCCGCTTCCCACGAGGGCAGCGACTTTGCAAAATGGTTTAACGACCGGGGTATCTCCGCATTTGTATTGAAATACAGGCTACCCAATGAAAAAGCAATGGAACACCAGCACGAAGTTCCTCTAATGGACGCCATGCAGGCCATGAAAATAATCCGGGAGAATTCAGGAAAATGGAATATCGACAAAGGCAAGATTGGCGTAATGGGCTTTTCAGCCGGTGGCCACCTTGCTGCGACTTTGTCGACCCACCACAATATGGGACCAAAAGCTTCTCCCTCCGCAAAGCCTGATTTCTCCATTCTGCTCTACCCGGTCATTTCTTTTCAGCCAGCACTGGCGCACGGTGGCTCACGTGACAATTTGCTGGGACCGGAAAAATCAGAAGAGCTGATCAAATATTATAGCAACGAGTTGCAGGTGAGCGAACAAACGCCGCCGGCATTTCTTGTGCATGCCATGGACGATACCGGCGTGCCCGTTGAAAACAGCATTGAGTATTATCTTGCATTGAAAAAGAAGAAAATACCCGCAGAAATGCACTTATATCCAAAAGGCGGTCACGGTTACGGGATGCGCACGGAAGGAAAAGGCTCGCTTGCCAACTGGCCAGCCGCTATGGAAGGCTGGCTCAAAGCAATGGGGTATATGAAGTAGCTGAACACAAATGACCGCATTAAACCGTTTTCTGGTAAATCAAAAATATCTGTTGTTCCTGTTTCTGGGAATAGCTGTTTTTGCAAGTCTGCAATCGTACCTGTCGCCGATGAAAAGCTTTGTGGAAGGCGGCAGGCTGTACACTACCTATAATAACTATATTATATTCAAGCAGTCTTTCTTCCATTTTATCGAGGGGAAAGACCTGTACATTGATTATGTGGAAGAGCAGGGCGATCTGTTCAAATACAGCCCGACTTTTGCACTCCTCTTTGGCGTTTTCGCCGTGCTCCCCGATGTGCTGGGCCTCTCGCTCTGGAATATCCTGAATGTGGTAGTACTGCTGTATTCAGTGTATTATTTACAAAAAATCGACCTTCGCACCAAAGGTTTGATCCTTGTTTTTGTTGCCGTTGAAATGCTCACCGCGGAACAAAACGAGCAGAGTAATGCATTGATCGCGGGGCTGCTGCTTTTCACATTCGGCGCGCTTGAACGCAGGAAATACTGGCTGGCTTCCTTTTGCCTGGTATCCACAGTTTATATCAAACTTTTCGGGATTGTCGGACTTGCGCTTTACCTGCTTTATCCCGACAAATTGAAGCTCACCTACACCACAGCCTTCTGGGTTGTGATTTTTACAGTATTCCCGCTGGTCATGGTGGATATGGATCAGTTTATATTTCTGTATAAAAGTTGGGGAAACCTGCTGAGTAACGACCATTCCATTTCTGATGGAATTTCGGTGATCGGCTGGCTGCGTACCTGGTTTGGTTTAACATTAAACAAAACCTACGTGAGTGTTGCCGGTGCGGTACTTTTCTGCATTCCCCTATTGCGGATCAATGCGTATTCCAATTTCACTTTCCGGATTTTAATGCTCGCTTCTGTGCTGATATGGGTGGTGATTTTCAACCACCGGGCCGAGTCGCCCACCTTTATCATCGCCATAACAGGTGTTGCATTATGGTATTATAGCCAGCTTCCGAACAAGCTTAATTACATTTTGCTGATCCTGGCACTGGTGTTTACGATCCTGTCGCCTACGGATCTTTTCCCAAAATACATCCGGAATGAATGGATGAAGCCTTATGTGGTGAAGGCGGTTCCCTGTATATTGATCTGGGCTAAATTGCTTTTCGATCTCACTGCCGGCAAGCTGCTGCCGCGACATTTTGAAGCAACAGAAAGTACTCAATGAAAAAAGGGCGTTACAGAGATCCTGCGGCCAGATCCTGCAACGCACCTTACTGAACCTTAATTTAAGCCTACTAAAAGCCTGTTAACTTCACGCACTTCGTTGGTCGACAGGAAAATACTTTTGACAACTTTCTCGGTTTCATCAGAAACGACCAGGGTGTAGGTACCGTCGCGCATTTCAGAGAAGTTTAGTTTTTTGCCAAATTTCATCACCGACTTACCTACAATTTCTTCGTGCAGTACCTTCCCCTGGTGATCCATTACCTGGATAAAGAGCTTTTCCCCTTTTTGTTTCTCGACCAGCAGGTTCATCGTTTCGGTATCCCTCACCCGGTACATGCCAATTCTGAACTTCTCACAGGTGTTGTTCTTGCATTGGGATTTTGCCTCGGTAGGGTCAATAGCGAGTGCTTCCTGATTGAGCAGGAAAAGGCTGAATGCAGCCACAGCAATGGATTTCATGATGTTTTTCATAGCTTAATGAAGGTTATTGTGGGTAAAAATCTGAATGTTTCACCAATGAGGAATAACCTTCCTGCTATGTTGCACCCGTTATTTGAACGGAGAAATTTCGTGTTGAATGGTCAGCCGCCGATTGCGATCATCTGGCGGTTTTGCTCGTAGTCGGTCTTGGCCTGCTGCTCTGTAAAGCCAGCGTGGCCGCCGTGGGCAAAATGCTTTTTATAAAAGTGCTGGTGGATCAATGCGCGCACGTCTTCACCGCGGCGCAATGGGGTAAGCAAATCCATTTCGGAGGTGTCGAAAAGGCAGTTTTTTAACTTCCCATCTGCGGTCAGGCGAATGCGGTTGCAGCCGGCACAAAATGGGTGGGTAACCGTACTGATAATCCCGAAAGTCCCGCCGGCACCATTTACGTGGTATCTCCGGGCAGTATCGTGCGCTTCCGGCTGAATGGGCTGATAGTCAAATTCACTTCCGATCGTTGTAAGCAAATCCGCATAGGATACGATCTTCGACATATCCCATTGATTGCCTTTAAATGGCATAAACTCAATAAAGCGAACGTGAAGATTGGGTTCGTCGAGGGTTAGTCTTACAAAATCATTGACTTCGTCCTCATTGATACCCCGCATCACAACCATGTTGATCTTGACCACAAAACCCTCGTTCAGCAATAAGCGGATATGCGAAAGTGTCAGTGCGAAATGGTCGCGCTTTGTGATGCTTTTGAACCTCTCTTCCCGCAAAGTATCCAGACTTACATTGAGTGATTGTACACCCGCCTGTTTGAAAGTGGGAATAAACTGATCTGCAAAAACTGCATTGGTTGTAAGCGTAAGCGAAGTGTTTAGCTGCCCCAGGTTACTGATAATTTGCTGTGCATCTTTCCGGATCAGCGGCTCTCCGCCTGTCAGACGAATTTTCTCAACCCCCATTTCGACGAATATCTCTGACAAAGCACGGATCTCGTCAGCCTGCATCAGCCACTTGGAAGGCATAAACTGCATATCTTCCTGCGGCATGCAATAGGTACATCTCAGGTTGCACTTATCCGTCAGCGAAATGCGCAGGTAAGTGTGTTTACGCCCGAATGTATCTATAATAGGTGCTGACATTAATTCTAATTTACTCCTTATTCGTGCCTGGCACCTTCGAGAACGCTGAAAACATGTAAAATATGCGGGAATAATGCGTCCATATATTCGGCAACTCCTCCCGTGCTACCCGGCATTGTCACAACCAAACTATCTCCCGAAAACCCGGCAACTGACCTGGAAAGCATGGAGGTAGCCACTCTTTCCTGCCCGTAACTGCGGGCCGCCTCGGCGATTCCGGGTATCTCCCGGTCAATCAACTCGGATACTGCCTCCGGTGTAACATCGCGGCGGGACAAGCCGGTTCCGCCTGTGATGAGAATCAGCTGGTAGCCTGTATTCGTCCATTGCAGGATCTGCTGCTGAATAGTCAGCTTGTCATCAGGTACCACCACGTAATCCGCTGCTTCCAGCTTCCAAGTAGCGAGCTTTTCCATGATCTTTTTACCAGACTTATCTTCTCCATTTCCGGCAGCGATCGAATCAGAACAAACCATAACCGCAATTTTCAATGCACCCGGCACTGCCTTGCGATCACTTTTTCCGCCTTTCTTTTCAAGTAAACGGATATTGCTGATCTCCACGCCTTTGTCAATCGGTTTGAGCATATCGTACATTGTCAGCGCCACAACCGATGCCCCGTGCATTGCCTCTACCTCGACACCAGTTTTGTAGATCGTCTTAACAACCAGCTCAATGCTGATTTCCAGTCCATCGATCTTATAATTGACCGCAGTGTACTCAATGGGAATCGGGTGACAGTCGGGCAGCAGGTCAGGCGTTTTTTTCACCGCGAGAAACCCGGCCGCCTTTGCCATTTCAAAAACATCCCCTTTCGGCACAGTCCGGTTTACAATCGCCTGAATTGTTTCTTCCCTACTTACCAGCACAACAGCCTGAGCCTTAGCGATACGGAGGGTGTTTGTTTTACTTGTAATGTCGACCACTTTTTAATTTTGAATGATCCGCCGTGGAGCGGGGAATGATTGAATGATTGAATAGCATTGTCAGTGTGAGCGAACCGGGCGGTCGAAGTGTAATCGTGCATGTCCCTTCGACTGCGCTCAGGGTGACAAGACATTCCTTTCCTCCCTTTCCTCCATCCTCCTTTTCCTCCCCTACCTCCATCCTCCCTTCCCTAAACATTCCTCTTCCACTCGAACTCCCCGGCATCTCCGATTAGTTCTTTGGCGAAGATGGGGACTTTGGTTTTGATTTCTTCTACGATGTATTCAGATGCTTCGAATGCAGCGCGGCGGTGGGGAGAGGAGACGAATACGAAGAGGCTGATCTGTCCTGTTGGTACTAATCCCAAGCTGTGGTAAATGTGCAGACAAGTCAGTTCAAACTTTTCGAATGCTGCTTCTCTGACTTCATGGAAAGTTTGTTCGGCCATTTCCTCGTATGCAGTGTAAGCTATACCCGACACTGCGCCACCCTCTTTCTCATCTGCGCGGATTTGTCCGAGGAAAATCGCATGCGCGCCAATACCCGTTTTAGACTGGTGACTGGCAATGGATTTTGCTACGAAATCAGGACTGATGGGCCCTTCTACAAATACTTTCCTGGGCTTATGTTGTTTTTCCATACCTCCTGTTATCCTCCCGCAAAAGGCGGTAAAAGCGCAACTTCTGATTGGGGCGCGATGTCCGCCAGATCTTCCATGATACGTTGATTAACTGCTATCTTAAATTTCTTCCCCTGCAATGCAGGATATTTTTGCATGACCTGCGCCCGGAAATCTCCGACCGTCAGTTGCCCGTTGTTCAACCAATTCTCCTCTGCCAGTCCGATCACTTCTGCCAGCATTCCGAAATAAAGCACGTGTAAACCCATGTTTCTTCACAAATCTCTGCTAAAACATCAAAACGGAAGTAAATGCACTTCCACCAAATCCCCTGCCGCTACCTTGTTCTGGCTGACGGGCAGGTATATAATTGCGTCAGCAAGGGCGAAAGAACGGATTGAAAAAGATTCTTGTCCGTCGAGTGCGATTACATAATCTCCTGCAATGGAAGCTTTTAAGAATTCATCTCGGTCGCCGTCAAACGAATATCCATATTTTACAGGTAATTGT